>JAGQIK010000359.1 GCA_020431405.1 Myxococcales bacterium | reverse complement strand
CAGCCGCGGCCGCGTCGGCGCCCTCCGCGACGCCGACGTCCGCCGTCACGCTGCCGCCCGCGCCAGCGTCGGCGACGGCGCCCGGCTTGGCCACCGCTGGCGGTGGGCTCGAGGGCGGCACGCGCGCGGCGATCGAGAGGTCGGGTTTTTGCGCTACCGACCCGCTGCCCGTCGCTGCAGGCCCCGGCGCGCCGCCAAAGACCGCGTAGGCCAGCGCCGCGATGACCCCGACGCTGACCACGCCAACGGCGACGTAGAGCGCCATCGGGCGCGGGCGCGACGGCTCGATGGGCTTGTCGAGCACCATCGTGGTGCGCACGCCCGCACCTTCGGCAGGCGGGTTGAGCTCGCCGGTCTCGCGAAAGCTCTCGGCCGGCGACAGCTCGCTGGCCGCGTCCGACGCGAGCGCCGGCTCGAAGGCGACCGCCGCTTCGGCGGGCGGCCGCTTGGGCGGCGGCGGTGGCGCGGGGAGATCCGCCGGCTTCTCCACCGCCGTCGTCGCCGCCTCGTCGATGTGCGCCACGAACGCCGCGCGCTCCTGGCTCGATGGAATCCGTGCGACGAGCTCCGGCAGCAGCACCGCCTCGGGCACCTCGTCGGGGCTCGCGCTCACCGGTGGTCCGGGAGGCCGCGAGGGCTCGGGCGAGGGCGGAGGCGGCAGCGGATCGGGCGCGGTGGGCGGCGCCTGCGCCGTCCCTTCGAGCGTGGGAAACGGCTGCGGCGCGCGCGTGCCGAGCAGCGTGCGATAGCGCGGTCGCTGTCCACCCGTACCGGTGGTCTCCTCTTCCTCTTCGTCGCCGACAAAGCGCTCGTCGCCGTCAAAGCCCGGCCGCGTCGGGCCCTCGTGCTCCTCGTCCTCGGCCACGCGCCCGAAGACCTCGGCGTACACCGGGTCGACGGCGATGCCTGGCGCCGTCGGGTCCTCGTCGCCGAGGATCTCGGCCACGGCGTCGCCTATCTCTTCGAGGTCATCGCTGTCGAGCACCGCGCGCTGCTGCTCGAGCGCGTCGGCGCGCCGCTGCGCCTGCGCGGCGATGGCGTCGATCTGCGGCGGCACGTGTCCGAGCCGCAGCTGATCTTGCAGCGCCTTGACCTGCGCACCGAGCGCCAGCAGCTGCTCCGATTGCTCGTCGATGCGCTGCTGAGCAGCGGCGAGCGCTGGCGCGGCCGAGCGCTTGTTGGCTTGCTCCACGCGATAGGCGAGCTCGTTGATGAGCTCGGCCTGCGCCGCCACCGTACGCTCGAGCGAGGCCTGCCGCGCGGGGGAGACGCTTCCTGCCGCCGCGCCCGCGCCGACCTCGTCGAGCCGGCCGCGCAGCAGCGTGATCATCGCCTCCTGGTTTTCCAGCTTGGCGTGAAGCTCGTTGTGCAGCTCGAGCGCGGAGCGCAGCTCGGCGGCGGCGCCCGCGTCGGAGGCGAGCGAGTCGACGCGCTCGAGGATCGCCTTGATCATCTGGCGCTGGGCGCTCAGCCGGCGCGCCAGCAGCGGCTCCACGGCGTCCCACTTGACGGCTTTGGCCTCCGCCTCCGCGAGCGTGTCGAGCCGCTGGCTGAGCGCGTCGGTGAAGCTGACCTGCGCGTGCAGGGTGTGGCGCAGCGCATCGACCTCGACCTGCAGCCGCTGCACGAGCTTGCGGCTGAGCGCCGCCGGCAGCTGTCCTTCGTTGTCGCCCAGCTCGGCGCGCGCCAGCAGCATCGCCGAACGCACCACACCGTCGAGATAGCCGCGCAGCGCTGACTCGCGCTCGGGCACACCGAGCACCATGCCACCCTGCCCCGACTCGCCCGGCCCCACGCGCACGACCTTGGTCCAGCAGCTGAACCGGTTGTCGCCCCCGCCGTCGACGTCGATCTTGACCATCCGCCCGCGCGCTAGCGGCTCGTCGGTGGGGATGAACAGCGAGCTGCCGCTGATCACGGTCGCCTGAAAGCCAGGCTTGCCGCCGACGCGCACGGGGATGTCCACCGCCACGCGCGGGCTATTGCGGCGCTCCTGCAGGATCTCCGCGGCGGCGCCGAGGATCTCGTCGGGGTCGTCGCGGCAGCTGCGCTCGATGCGCTCGGCGACGGTGTGGGGCAGTGGCCCGCGGTCGTCGGTGACGGCCAGCACCTTGGTGCCCGCTTTGGCGGCCACGCCGAGCAGCTCGCCGATGCCGGGCGCACCGAAGTCCTCCACCGGCACCACCAAGAGGCTCGGCTTCTGATCGGCGCACGTCGTGGCCGCCTCGGCCATCGAGCCAGCGAAGATCAGCGGATAGCGCGCGGGTGGAAACCGTTGCAGCAGATCCACGAACAGCTCTTCGTAGCTGACGAGGAGGATCTTCTTTTTAGGCGCTTCGCTCACCGCAAGGACCCATTCTCTCCCGCCCGCGCCCCAAAGCCCAAGTTTCGCGCGAACGACTGTGTGCAGTGGTGGCTAGTCAACCGCTCGCTGGCCGAATTTGAACGGCGCCGCGCGCGCGGCGGACCTTCGTTTAGCGCCCGATTCCAGACGTTTGCAGCACCTGAAGCCGTGGCGTGTGCCTTGCACCTACAGCGCGCACGGCGACGTCCGCCCGTCGCCCACAACACGAGCGCGCCAGCACGCCGCACGTTAGGAGCTGCGACCATCATGCGAGCACGTTACATCGTCGCCCTCACCGCCCTCTTCGCCCTCGGCAGCATCGCCTGCAGCGGCGACTCACCAGGCAGCCACCTGCTGCCGCGTAACCCGGCTGGCGGCAAAGCCGACAACACGGCGCAAGGCAGCAACGATCCGCCGCTGTCGAAGCTCAGCACGGTGCTGCCCGAGGGCAGCTGCCAGGCCGACGGCGCCTGTCAGTTCCCCGCCAATCCGGCGCCGCCGCCCACCGACGACACACCGCCGAGCAAGTTCTACTTCCTGCTCAACCAGGACGGCGCGCCGCCGCTGCAGAGCGCGGTCAAGAGCCAGGGCAGCCGCGGCGTGTGCTCGATCTTCGCCAACATCGCGCTCGCCGAGCACCTCTATCTCAAGGCGCGCGTCGAAGACCCCACCATCGAAGCGCGCGTGCCCGAGGACATCGATTTCTCCGAGCAATACCTGCAGTGGTCGGTGAAGTTCGAGGTCAACTCGTTCCCCGACAGCTCCGGCTCCAACGCCTACTACAACCTCACCTCGCTGGCGCGCTACGGCGTGGTGCTCGAGAGCGTCTGGCCCTACGAGACGTCGCAGTGGAACACCGGCAACGACGAGGAGTGCGACGGCAGCGGCACGCAGCCCACGCGCTGCTACACCAACGGCCACCCCACCGACGATCAGAAGGCGCAGGCCAAGTACAAGCTGCCCACCTCGCGCTCGCTCTCGGCGCGCTCGATCAAAAAGCACATCTACGAAAACGAGCTCGGCGTGGTGGTCGGCCTCAAGTTCTTCTACCAGTCGTGGAACCACCGCAAGTCGACGCTCAAGGTCAACAGCACCTACTGGAACAAGGGCTACGTGCTCTATCCCAACACCGACGACGAGGACGACAGCAGCGGCGACCGCAGCGCCGGCCACGGCATCCTGATCATCGGCTGGGATGACGAGCTCGAGGTGGCGACCGTCGACAAGGACGGCAAGGCCACCTGCGACGACGACGCGGCGACCAAGGTCGACCCCAACACCGGCAGCTGCCCCGAAGGCAGCAAGATGCTCAGCGAGAAGGGCTTCTACCTGTTCAAGAACAGCTGGGGCACGGCGGGTTTCGGCCGCCAGAGCGGCATCGGCGCCGGCTACGGCTACATCTCGCAGCGCTACGTGCACGAATACGCCTCGGCGCGCGTGGCGGGCATCCCGACGGTTGACCTCGTGCCCAAGCCCGACGATGGCAACACCGAGCCCACCGAGAAGAGCCAGACGTTCTCGGGCAGCGTCTCGCAGGGCAACCTCGCGATGCACGAGATCCAGCTCGGCGAAGGCGCCACCGACATCGTCGTGAAGATGACCGGCAGCAACGACGCCGACCTCTACACGCGCTTCGACGAGCAGCCCGATCCCGACGCCGGCGACGGCCGCGGCTACGACTGCCGCCCGTGGGTCAACGGCAGCAACGAGGAGTGCAAGCATCCGTCGGCGCGTGGCCGCACGCTGTACATCGCGGCGCACGGCTACGCCAGCGGATCGTCTACCTACAGCATCGAGGTCAGCTGGAAGGAATAGCGCGTGCGCCGGGAGACAAGGATCGCCCTCGCGCTGCTGTCGGTCCTCGCGGCCGGCTGCCAGGCGCCGTCGAGCGACTGCGGCGCCGCGCTGCAGACGCTCGACCGCTGCATGGCGGCGAGCTGCGCGCAGAGCGACTCGCCAACCTGCCAGCGCTTCGCCTCGCGCTCGCTGCTGTTCGGCGCGCGCGCCGGGCAGTGCGCCACGCTCTCGGCGTCGCAGATCGAGTCGCTCTCCGCCGGACGCTGCGACGACGCCGCGTCGGCCTTCGCGGCGGCGGGCAAAGCTGACGACGGGCGCCCGCCGTTCTCTGTGCCGGGCACCGACGCCGCCGACGAGGGCTTCACCATCAAGGTGCTCTCGCAGTCGGCGAGCGAGCTCGTGATCGAGCTTCTGATCCACGACGTCAGCTACACGACGCGCGTCAAAGACGGCGTCACCTACCACGAGCTTTCAGTCAAAAACGCCGGCCGCGTGCCCGAGGTGGGCAGGCCGCTGGTGCCGATCTGGAACCCGATGCTCGCCGTGCCCGAAGACACGGCGCGCGCGTGGGTCAAGCGCATCGACGTCGACCCCGCCGACCGTCAGGTCGTCAGCGGCATCAACCTGGTGCCCTACCAGCGCGACACCGTCGAAGACGAGCCGCCCGCGACCCTCGTGGTCGACCGCGACTTCTACGCGCGCGACGCGTGGTATCCCGGCCAGGACATCAACCAGCAGCCGCTGCAGGTGGCGACCTGGCGCAACGTGCGCGTCATCCGCGGCACGATGGCGCCGGTGCAGTTCAACCCGGCGCGCGCGCTGCTGACGATCACCAAGCGCGTGGTGGTCACCGTCGGCATCGAGCGCGATCCGCTCGCCGCGCGCGAGACCATCGGCGCCGGCGCCGAGACCTTCGCGCGCGCCTACGAGCGCTCGCTGGTCAACTACTACGAGCACCGCGACGGCCGCGGCGACGCGGGCGACAGCGCCACGCGCACGCGCTATCTGGTGATCGCCAAGGACGAGCTGGTCGACGCCGTGCAGCCGCTGCTCGCGCAGAAGCAAGCCGAAGGCGTGACCACGGCGCTGGTGCGCAGCAGCGAGCTTCTGCTGCCCGACGAGCTCAGGCCGCGCCCCGAGACGATCAAGGCGACGATCCGCAAGTACTACGACGAGCAGAGCATCGAGTTCGTGCTGCTGGTGGGCAACGTGCGCGACCTGCCGATGTACACCTGGGTCGATCGCCCGAGCGACTCTTGGTACGGCTGTCTGCGCGGCGACGACCCGCTGCCCGAGGTCGCCGTCGGTCGCATCACCGGGCGCACGGCGGCGCAGGTCAGCGTCCACGTGCAGAAGATCATCAAGCACAACGAGACGCGCGACGAGCTCGCCGACTGGCGCAAGCGCGTGCTGCTGGTCAGCCATAGCGAAGACTCGCCCGGCAAGTACCAGCAGAACTCCGAAGACGTGCGCAAGCGTCGCTACCGCGCGCCGTCGGTCAGCTTCGTGACGGCCTACGGATCGCGCGCGAGCAACGACGACGTGGTGGCGCGCATCGAGCAGGGCGCCGCGATCGTCAACTACCGCGGCCACGGCACCAAGGACGCCTGGGAGGGCTGGAACGGCGGCGACTTCACGGCCGCGCAGGCCAGCGCGCTGCAGAACGGCGACAAGCTGCCGATCGTGCTCAGCGTGGCGTGTTGGAACATGGCGCTGTCGGCCACCAGCGTACGCCCGACCATCGCCGAAGCCTTCGTGCACAACCCCAACGGCGGCGCCGTCGCCTATCTCGGCGCCACGCGGCCGTCGTTCACGCAGCCCAACCACGACTTCAACCGCTATCTCTTTCGCGCGCTGCTCGACTCGGGCACCACCACCATCGGCCCGCTGCTGATGCAGGCCAACGCGCGCCTCTACGCGCAGTACGGCGACGACGACTCGGCGCTGGCCAACCTGCACATGTACGCCTGGCTCGGCGATCCGGCGCTGCGCGTGGGCCGCGCGATGTACACGCCGCCGGCGCTGTCGCCCAACGGTGTGATCATCAACGAGGTGCTCGCCGATCCGCCCAACGGCGCGGCGGGCGACGCCAACGGTGACGGCACGCGCCACTTCGCCGAGGACGAGCTGGTCGAGATCGTCAACGCCAACAACAGCGCGGTGGACCTCTCCGGCTACACGATCGCCGACGAGGTCGGCGTGCGCTTCACCTTCCCCGCGGGCACCACGCTCGACGCGGGCAAGGCGATCGTCGTGTTCGGCGGCGGCGACAAGGCGCGCTTCGCCGCGATGGGCGGCACGCAGGTGCTCGTCGCCGCCAAGCCGCTGCAGCTCAACAACGACGGCGACACGGTGACGCTCGCCGCGCCCGACGGGCGGCTCGTCGACAGGCTCAGCTACAGCCGCAGCGACGCGCGCGATCGCGCGATGGTGCGCGCGCGCGACGGCGATCCGAGCGCGCCGTTCGTGCCGCATCCGGGCGAGCGCGCCTTCTCGCCGGGGCTCAAAGCGGACGGCACGCCCTTCTAGCCGCTAGACCCGGGTTACACTGCAGCCCATGAGGATCGCAACGGCGGCGCTCGTGGGCCTGCTCGTGCTGAGCTCGCTGTCGAGCTGTGGCGACGACGACAAGCGCGCGCGCATTCAGACAAGGCTAAAGCAAGAAGCACAGCATCCCGACGTCAAGGCGGCGATCGCCGTGGCGAAGGCCAAAGGCCACGAGCCGCGCTGGTCGAAGCTCTACCCGGTGGACGCCATGTCGCCCACGGCGACGGCGATCTGGGTCTTGGGCGTCAACCTCGGGCTGCCGCTGCTCGGGTTCGTTTTGATCGCCGCGCGCTGGATGGGCTACGCGCTGCAGCGGCGACGCGCCGACATGGCCGGCGCCGAGGCACGCGCGCGCGAGGCGGCGGAGGTCGGACATCAGACGCTGCACGGGCGGCTCGTCGAGGTGGTGGGCGGCGGCGCGATGGCGGTGGAGCTTCGCATCGTGCAGAGCGGGCGCTCGACCACCGGCAAGAACAAAAAGACGATCTGGAGCGAGGTGCAACGCGAGCTCACCACGCGGCGCCCGTTCATCATCGCGCTCGAGAATGGCCAGCGCGTGCGCGTCGAGCCCGATGATAACGTGCGGCTCGTCGACGATCTCTCGCCAGGCGAGCGCATCGGCCGCGCCGAGCGCGAGCGGCGCGCCGAGCTGCAGGTCGGCGAGGAGGTCTACGTCGATGGCCTGCTCGAGCGCGACGGACAGCAGATGGTGATGCGGCCCCATGCGGGGCGCATGCTGCTCTCCACCCGGCCGCTCAGCGATGTATTCGCGCTGCGCGCGCGGCACCACCGCTTCTGGGCGATCCTCGTGCTGCTCGCCATCGTCGCCGTGCAGTACGTCTTTCACAAGCCGTACCTCATCGGCGCGCTGACCTTCGGCGAGGGTACGGCGGTGGTCATCGGCAAGTCGGTCAAGAAGGTCAAGCGCAAGCGCGGCTACTCGACCTACTACCTGATCCACGTCGTGATCGCGCAGACGGGACAGGTCTTTCGCGAGGCGATGACGCACTACTCGTGGCAGACGCTGCAGCGCGGCTCGCGCGTGCCGGTGGTCTACAACCCGAGCTTCGCCCGATACGCGCAGGTGGGGCCGGCGGTGGCCGAGCCTTTCGAGAAGATCTTCTTTTCGTTCTGGCTGCTGCCGCTGTTCGCGGGCTACCTCACGCGGCTGAGCAAGGTGCGGCTGTGGTACGAAAGCGCGAAGGTGACCGACACCGTTCCGGGCACGATGTCCAAGTGGGAGCCGCCCGAAGGCGAGCCACCTCCGCCACAGTCGGGCGGCGGAGGAGGAAGCATCGGCAGCGGCGGAGGAGAGCACATCTCGTGACGCGTCTCGTGTCCGGTTCGCTCGCGCTGCTGCTGCTGCTGCTTTTGCTGTTGCTGTTGCTGGCGGCCTGCCCTCCCAAGCCGTCACCACGCAGCGGCACCGCTGCGGGCCCGGGTGGGGCTACGCTGGCGCGACGAAAGCTCGCGCTCGGCGACGGCGGCGCGCGGCGCGCGACGACCGCGGCGCGACCGCTTCCTCCGCTGCTCGGCGCGGTGGTGCTGCAGCACACGCCCATGCGCGACATCGGCGCCGTCTTCGTCGGCGGCGGTCGCACGGGCGCGGCGTGGCTTCTGCGCTGGTCCAAGGACGAGGCCTTCGTGCACGAGGCCAAGAGCGGCGCGCTGCTCTCGCGCGTGGGCGCGTCGGGCCGCGAGATCCTCGCCGCCGCGCTCTCGCCGGCGGGGACGCGCCTGTGTCTGCTCGCGCGCGCGCGCGGCACGCACGGCCGCGGCGCCACGCTGCTGGCGCTGGCGCTCTCGCGCGGCACCGCGGCGGCACGCACGCTGTGGACTCAGGCAGGCGTCAAGCCGGCGCTGCAAGCGGCGCTGCTCGCCACCGACGGCGCCTGCGCGCTGCTGCGCAAAAATCCCGCGGCCGGCAAACCCTACGTCTATCGCGGCTTCGCCTGGGCGACGGGGGCGCGCGCCTTCGACTCGCCGCCGGTGGCCTGGTATCACCGCGACGCCACCGCGCTTTCGCTGACTCGCGACGGCCGCAGCATGCTGGCGGTCTTTTCGAGCAAAGGCTCGAGCGGCGCGCGCGCGCGCTACAACGTCGAGTGGCTCGACGTCTCGTCGCTGTCGACGGCGATCGAGATCAGCGTCGACTGCGCGATGCTCGACAGCGCCGACACGCTGCACCTCGCGGGCGGTGGGCTCGACGCGCGTCACTGGGGCTGGGTCAAAAAGAAAGTCGGCCAGCCCGTGCAGGGCGGCGCCGCGAGCTGCGCGGCGAGCACACCGAGCGGCGGCGCCAGCGAACGCGCGCGCGCCAGCGGCTTCGATCGTGTGCTCGTCGAGGCGGGCGCGCGGCTCGAGCTTCGCGCCGGCGGCGGCGCACGCGTGGCGACGCTCGCCCGTCGCATCGGCGACGCGCGTCTCGCCGCCGACGATCTATCGCAGCAGCTCGTCGGCCGCGCGCTGCTGCTCTCCGACGACGACGCGCTCTACCGCTGGGACCTCGCCGAGCCCGCGCCCAAGCGCATTGGCGCGATCCCGGCTGCGGCGCGCTCGACGCGACGCACCCCGCCGCGCTTCGCGGCCGGGGAACCCAACCGCCTCGTGCTGCGCGTGGAGCGCTCGCGCCGGCGCCACGAGCTGCTGCTGCTGGACGCCGGCAGCGGCGCCGTACGCTGGCGCCAGCGCCTCGCCGTCGCCGACCGCCACCGCCCGCGTCCCGCCATCGACGGCAAAGCCGACACGCGCTGGCTCTTGCGCCCTGCCCGCTTCTCACCGCGCCCGACCGACGCGCGCTGGGTCAAGAGCGCCGACGGACTCTCGCTGGTGGCCTTCGACACGCTCTCCGGCGTCTTCGTCTTCTCACCCGACAAGCCGCGCAGCGCCCGCACGCGCTGCTGTCAGCGCAAGCCCGGCAGCGGCGGCGTCTTCGGCCTCTCGGTGGCACCCGACGCGACGCAAGTGGCGTTCGTCATCAGCGGCCGCAGCGGCGGCGTCGAGCTGCGCCGCCTGCCCGGCCTCGAGCCCGCGCGCGCCGCGCTGCCGCTCGCCCATCGGCGCAACGACTACGCGCGCACCGCGTGGATCGACGGCTCGACCCTCGCGCTGATCCGCGACGCGCGTTTCATCGACTCGCCGCCCACCGTCGCGATCTACTCGACGCGCAGCGGCCAGCAGCTGCGCGAGCTGCGCTTCTCCGACCGCGGCGCCGTCTTCTGGTCGCCCAGCGCCAACCTCTTCTATCAGCTGCACCACGACGACCACGCCGTCACCCTCGTCGGCGCCGACGGGCGCCTGCGCGCCACGGTCGGCGTCACCAGCGGCGCCCCCTGGATCGTGCGCGCCAGCGGCCACTACAGCTGCAACGGCGCGGGCTGCGACGCCCTACGCTGCCGCCGCGACGGCCGCGCACAGCCGGTCAGCGCCTGCGGTAGGCCCATCGATGGCGGCGCGCTGTAGTACCCTCTTCGTATGACGACTCCCGGCGAGCTCCCGTTCGAGATCAAGCTGCTGATCGACCCCGCGCAGGGCAAGAAGGTGCGTGGCGCCCTCGGCTTCGAGCGCGAGCAGCGCCGAGCGCGCGTGATCTACTTTCTCGACACGCCGGGGCTCGAGCTGCTCGAGCGCGGGCTGATCCTGCGCTTGCGCAGCACCGAGAATCGCTCGGGCAAGATGGTCGGCACGACGACCGTCAAGCTGCGGCCGCGCACGCCCGACACGGTGCCCGACTCGTGGCGCGAGATCACCGGCTTCAAGGCCGAGATCGATCGCGCGGGCACGCGCGAGATCCCGAGCATCGCGCTGACCAACCAGCGCGCGCAGCCGCTGATCAAGCTCGCCCTCGACGACGACGACGTCAACTTCGACGCGCTCTACTCGGCGATCCAGCACCGCTTCCTGCTCGAGCTGCAGGGGTTTGTCGACTTTGACCGCGTGCGCCCGCTGGGGCCCATCGACGGCGCGGTGTGGAAGGGCGTGGTCGCGGAGCTCGGCGGCGAGGTGGTGCTCGAGCGCTGGCTGGTAAACGGCGTGCGCTTCCTCGAGGTCTCGATGAAGGTGCCTGGCGCCATGGCCGACGCGACCTCCAAGCGGCTCGAGGCGTGGCTGAAGAAGGAGGGCATCGATCTCGATCCCGAGCAGCGGCCCAAGACACGCGCCGCGCTCGACCTGCTGCGCGAGGCGCCTACTTCTTGATCGACAGCTTCCAGCGCCGTCCGACGTCGACGAAGAAGAGCTCGATGCCGCCGCGTTCCTTGCCATCGACGCGCAGAGAGACACGCACGGTGGCGAAGACGACACGCCGCAGCAGCTTGGAGCCGCTGTCGAGGATGTGCACGTCGCGCACCCGCACCTCGCCGACATCGACGCGCTTACCCTGCTTCTTGCCTTCGGCGAGCTCGCGCACGCGCTTTCGGACCCAGCGGTCGACCAACTCGCGATAGCGCCGCTTCGGCGGCGCCTTGCGTGTCAGCGCCGCCAGCTCGGCGTGCGACGGCATGAACGTCTTGGCCTTGGCGACGTCACCTGCGACCAGCGCGCGCGTGAGCTCCAGACCGGCTCGCTTTAGCGAGGCGCGGTGCTGGCGCGCCTCGGCGACCGAGCCCGCGGCAACAAGCGCCAGCAGCAGCGCGACCGCTGCCGCACGTCTCGTGCTCACCATCAACTTCTCCTCGTTGAAGCTCAGCGGCGGCGCAGCACGTAGGTCAGCTGGGCCAGGTTCTTGAGCACGTTGGGCACGCGCCGAAAGAGGTTGATCGAGGGCTTGCGCTTCTCCACCACGCGCACGGGGATCTCGACCACCGGATGACGCTCGCGTTCGGCGCGGATCACGAGCTCGCTGGCGAAGACGTCCTTGTCGACCACGCAGCGGCCGGCCGTGCCGACCAGCGACTCGCGGCGCAGCGCCTTCATGCCGTGGGTGTCGGTGCCGTGATAGTGCAACAGCACGCGCAGCATGCCGTTGTAGACGGCCGTCGCCACGCGCCGATAGGCGGGACGCGTGTCCTCGGCGCTAGGCAGCGCCTTGCTGCCGACCACCAGCGTGGCGTCGCCATCCATCAGGCGCTTGAGCGCGCGCTGATAGAAATCGATGTCGCCGAGGTCGATCTCGTCGCACACGATGTACGTGCCGCGCGCGCGCAGGATGCCCTCTTTGAGCGCGCGACCATAATTGGGCTCGCCGATGGAAAACGCGCGCACCTGCTCGTACTTGGACTCGAGCTCGCGCGCCAGCTCCATCGTGCGATCTTTGGAGCCGTTCTCGGCGATCAGAATCTCGAAGCTCCAGCCGAGCTCGAGCAGGTTCTGTCGCAGCGCGATGATCGACGAGGCGAGGATGCCTTCCTCGTTGTAGACCGGGATCACCACCGACAGCAGCGGCGCCTTGGTCGAGCCGTCGGCGTCGGCGTCGTGATGCAGGTAGGGATCGGGCGATTGGGGCGGATTGCGCGCGTTCATGCAGCGTTCTCATCTGCGGGCAGCGACTCGACCGTCTCGATGGCGGCCTTGCCGGCGAGCAGACTGTCTTCCATGGCGTTGTAGATCCACGCGCCGTAGCGACCGGTGGAGTAGATGCGCTGCGACTCGAGGTAGGGGTGGATCACCTCGAGCGCGCTCTCGTAGGCCTCGTCGAAGATCACGTAGGCCGGGTCGATGCGGCGCAGATCGGCAAAGACCACATCCTCGCTGCTGTTGATCGCCTTGATCTCGACCAGCGCGCGGATGGCGTCGCGCTTTAGCGCTTCGCGGTCGTCGATGGGCGAGCGGTCGGAGAGCTCGACGTAGAGGCTCGAGCAGCCGGGCGGCGCCATCGACGGCATGGCGTTGGAGAAGACGCCCACGCGGTAGAAGGGATACTTTTCTTCCGGAACGTAGACCCAGTGATAGTCGGCACGCGCCGGCTTGTTGGTGGCCACGTTGAGGTAGCGCACGGCGGTGGCGCGCAGCTTCGAGGCCGCCTCGCGCACCTCGTCGGGCGCGCCGACGATCATCTCCACCAGCTTCGGCAGCGGCACGCTCGAGATCACCGCGTGGTAGCGCCACGACTCGTCGCCGGCGCGCACCGTGCGCGCGCGCGGATCGATCTGGTCCACCGCCAGGCCGAGCCGCGTGTGGTCGGGATCGATGTCGGCGCTGATGGCGCGCGACATGGCGCCGATGCCGCCGTGCTTGGGGTACATGAAGCGTACGTTGTAGCCGAGCTGCGCCGAGCCGGCGCCCACCGCCCCGGCGATGACCTGCTCGAGGTTGGGCTTGGGCACGAAGCGGCTGCACCACGCGCTTGTGATCTCGCTCGGCTCGACGCCCCACAGCTTGCGGTTGTACGGCACCATGAAGTGCTTCGCGATGCCGACGCCGAAGTGGTGCTCTACGTACTGCTCGAAGTTGCGCGGCTCGCCGGCGGCGTCGCGCCCCATGTGCGCGTTGACGATGCCGACTAGGCACTCGTGCACGACATCCGGCGGCAGCCCGAACAGGTTGCCCTGGAACGGATACTGGGTGAGCACGCCGTGCGAGAAGATCTGCGCGCGCCGCTCGACCTCCACCAGGTCGTTGCCCATCTTGGACGTCACCAGCTCGCGAATGTAGGCATCGCGCAGGTGCAGCCAGTGGCCGGTGTGGTCGAAGAAGAAGCCGTCGCGCTCTTCGGTGCGGGCCAAGCCGCCCAGTGAACGCGTGCGCTCGACCAGCACGTGGGGGCGCTGGGCATGCAGCGCCGCCGCGATACCGGCGAGCCCGCCTCCGATGATCACAGTGCGAGAAGAAGGAGCCTGAGCGGGCATTGGCCGTTAGTTAACACAGGCCTAGGGGTGATTCCAGGCCGTGAAAACCGTTGCGTGTCGCAAGTGGTGTCGCTACATTCCGCCCCGCCTTCGCGAACGGCGAGGGCATAGATGGGCTTAGCGCCCCGTTAACAAGAACACTGATGGCGCTCAACAAGATCCCGCGCTGGGCCTGGGTCATCGCGCTCGGCGCGCTGCTGCTGCTCCCCATGCTGGGCCAATACGGCCTGTGGGACCCGGCCGAGATCCGCCAGGCCGACGTCGCCCGCGAGGTGGCGACCAAGGGCACCTACGCCGACGTCACGGTCAACGGCCGCTACACGCCTCGACCGCCGCTTTACGTGTGGCTGGTGGCCACCGGATTCAAGCTGCTGGGTGTCAACGAGCTCGCCGGCCGCCTCCCGCTGGCGCTCTGCGCGCTGCTGGCGCTGCTGCTGGCGTTTCGCGTGGGCGAACGCTTACTCGACGAAAAGGGCGGCCTTACCGCTGCCTTCGTGCTCGCCACCACGCCGGCCTTTATATTCCAGGCGCGGCAGCTGGCGAGCGACATGGTCTATTACACCTGCTTGCTGGCGGCCATCGGCGGTTTGGCCGCCTATCTGTGGCCCGCCAGCGGCAAGCGCTCGCGCCTCGACCTCGGCATCGGCGCCGCCGGGCTGGCGCTCGGCTTCCTCGCCAAGGGTCTGATGCTCGGCACGGCCCTGCCGCTGCTCAGCGTGGGGCTCGCCGTGGCGCTGTGCTGGAAGCTCGAGCACAAGTCCGACGAAGCCGGCGTCTGGGCGGCCAGCGACGGCGACGACATCAAGGTTGGCCAGACGCTGGGCGAGACCATGCCGGCGATCTACAAGCCGCTCGCCATCGCGCTCGTCGCGGTGGCAGCCGTGATCGTCGTCGCCATGATGACGCTGGCGCACAGCAAGTTCCTGCTGCTCGGCGCCGCCTACCGCAAGCTGGCCCTGCCCCCGACCTTCGAAGAGCCGATGCGCGACGTGGGCTGGGGCCTTTTCCCTTGGTTCGCGCTGGTCCCCATCGCGCTGACGGCCTTCCTGTGGGCGCAGCGCAGCGGCGCCGAGGGCCGGCGACGCGACGCGTTCCCCAAGCTGGTGCTGCTGCTGGTCTGTACCATCGGCTACTTCACGGCCGCGCTGTGGGTCGCCTACCTGGGCAAGGTGCGCTACCCCGCGCTGCCGCTGCTCAGCGTAGCCGTGGGCCTGTTCGCCTACGAAGCCTGGCGCAGCGACGCGCGACACGGGCTGTGGGGGCTCGCCGCGGCGGGGCTGATCCTCGTGCTGCAGCAAGACTTCTACATGGCGCCGCGCTCGCTGGCGTTCAGTCACCTCATCGAGCACGCCAAGTATCCGGTGGACCTCAAGATCAAGGTCGCCATCCGCCTGATCGGCCTCGGCATGACGCTGATGCTCTTCTTCGCGCTGCGCGGCGCGCCGGAGCGCCCGGTGCAGCGCGCCTTCGTGATCAGCGAGACGGCGAGCAAGTGGTGGCGGCCGTTCCGCTGGCTCGCTGAGGTCAGCCTCAGCATCGTCAACGGCGCCATCGGCATCTTCACGCACATCGGCAACTTCGTGCGCTACCTCGCCGGCCCGCGCGACCGCAACTTCTGGATCGCTGGCGCGACGCTGGCGCTGATCTTCGCCGCCTGGTGCAGCCTGTGGCTCACGCCGCAGCTGAGCCTGCACATGTCCAACAAAGCGCTCTTCATGACCTACCACCGCTGCAAGTCGCAGGGCGAGCGGCTGGCGCAGTACATGGTCTCGGGGCGCGGCGCGGCCTACTACAACAACGGCCAGGTCGACCAGGTGCGCGGCCGCCAGCAGCTGTTCAAGCTGCTCAACGGCAGCAAGCGCGTCTTCGTGCTGGTGCCCTCCTCACAGCTCGGCTCGCTCGATCAGGCAGCCCGCAAGCAGAAGGTGCCGTACCACGTCCTCGACGACCGCAACTCGCACTATCTGATCCTCAGCAACAAGCTCACCGGCAGCTGCAACAAGGACCTCAACCCGCTGCGCCGGCTGGTGCTCAACAAGCGCCCCAATCCGCAACACAAGCTCGAGATCAACTTCGAGAACCGCGTCAAGCTGATCGGCTTCGACCTCGACCGCACCGTCTCGCGCGGCGGAAAATTCCGCATCAAGCTCTACTTCCACGTGCAGTCGCGCGTGCCCGCCGGCTACAAGATCTTCATTCACTTCGATCAGCCCGCGCATCGCTTCCACGGCGATCACGACCCGCTCGGCGGCAAGTACCCGACGCAGTACTGGCTGCCCGGCGACTACATCATCGATCCGCACGACGTCGAGATCCCGCTGCTGACGACGCCCTCGGGTCGCTACAAGATCTATATGGGCTTCTGGCGCGGCTCGACGCGGCTGAAGGTCCTCAAGGGACCGAAGGACCGCCACAACCGCGCGATCCTCGGCAACCTGCGCGTACGCTAGCGGGCAAGCTCCGACCTCGGGCCTCGGGCCTCGGGCCTCGGGCCTCGGCATCGCGGACAGCGCTAGTTGATCGTCGACGGCAGGATCGAATCTGCTGGCGTGGTGGCCTGCGGCCAAGCGAGGTCGAGGTAGGCCAACTTGCGGACACTGCGCAGCAAGCGCTGGCGCTCGTGCCGGTCGGCGGCGAGGAGCTCGATGCCCATGCCCGGCGTGATGCTCGTAACGTCACCGGGACGGAAAGGGTTGACCCACACGACACGCCCTGTGAGGAACAAAGGCGGCGCGCTTCCGCGTCGCAGCGTGAGGCGCACGCGGGTGCCCTCTGGCTCGGGCTGCGCGCTGCGAACGAAGATTCCGAACGTGCGCTGCGCGATCGGCGCAGCATCGCCCATGTAGAAGAAGACGAACGTCTCTTCGCAGGCGGCGTCGACATCGAGGTCGACGATCAGCTGGTTGCGCACGCGGCTTCCCTCGTCATGAGTTGTTCGGAACGCTCGCAACCTACCCTGCGCGCGACGCGCGATTCAAGGCAAAACCCGACAGGCCCGAGGCCCGAGGCCCGAGGCCCGAGGCCCGAGCTCGAACCGGGGATGTTCGAGGCCCCAGGCCGCATTTGACCGACCCGATCTGTCTGGCGCATGCTGTCAGACAATGCGCATCATCGGCGGACAGGCGCGCGGACGGCCGCTCACGGCGCCGCGCGGCACGCGCACCAAGCCGACCACCGATCGCGTGCGCGAGGGCATGTTCTCGATGATCGCTTCGCGCCTCGACCTCGCGAGCGCGCGCGTGCTCGATCTCTTCGCCGGCAGCGGCGCGTTGGCGCTGGAGTCGATCTCGCGCGGCGCCGAGCGCGCGCTGCTCGTCGACAGCGACAACGGCTGCGCGCGTGTGATCGCGAAGAACGCCGAGACGCTCGGATTCGCCGCACGCGTCGAGGTCTCGCGCCAGCGCGTCGAGAGCGCCCTCGCGCGGCTCGCCGAGGCGGGCAGACGCTTCGACCTCGTGCTCGCCGACCCGCCCTATGACGAGCCGCTGCTGCCGCTGCTCACGCGCATCGCGGACGCCGGTGTGGTGGCGGACGACGGGCTGCTGGTGGTCGAGCACAGCGTTCGCACCGAGAGCCCCGAGCTCGCGGCGCCGCTGCAGCGCGTGGTGCTGCGCCGCTACGGCGACACAGTCGTGTCGGTGTATGAACCCATGGCGCTGACCGACGAACCGATGCCACGCGACGAAGACGAGGATTAGGAGAGCGCGCGATGCAGACGTTGGCAATCTACCCCGGCTCGTTCGACCCCGTGACCAACGGGCACCTCGACATCTTACAGCGCGCGACGATGCTGTTCGACCGCGTGGTTGTCGCCATCGCACACAACGTCAACAAGCAGGGGCTGTTCACGCCGGACGAGCGCGCCGACCTGCTGCGCACCGTGATCGGCGACAACGACAAGGTCGAGGTCGATGTCTTCGAGGGCTTGCTCATCGACTACGCCCGCAGGCGCGGTGCGCGCAGCATCGTGCGCGGCTTGCGCGCCGTCGCCGACTTCGAGTACGAGTTTCAGCTCGCGTTGATGAACCGCCGGCTCGAGCCTTCGGTGGATACGATCTTTCTGATGACCGACGAGAGCAACTTCTACGTCAGCTCGAGCCTGGTCAAAGAAGTGGCGCGCTTCGATGGCGACGTGTCGGAGTTTGTGCCCGACGCCGTGCGCGAGGCGCTGCTCGCGAAGCTCGCGCGATGAGCACCCTCGGACCGCTCGAGCGCGGTCTGATGCTCGGCGCCGTGCTGTCGGGCGACGACGCCGGAGAGCGGCTGCAGCATGTCGCCGGCGAGGCCGCCGAACGCGCGCGCACCGCGCTCGCGAGGCTGCGCGAGCTTCCGCGCGAACGCCGGCGAGCCGCGGCGAGCGCGCTGACCGAGGCGGTCCTCTCGCCGCTGCCCGATGGCCTCGAGCGCGCTGGTACGCGTCCGCCGTGGCTTAGCACCGCGCTGGCGCGGCTCGACGGGCTCGACGCGCACACGCGCTGGCGACTGGCGCGTCTGCTGCACGCCAGCGCCCGCGCGGAGGACCCGAGATGAGCGAGCGGCGCGGCCGCATCATCCGCGGCTCGGAGCTTCCGCCGCCGCCAGTCAGCCGTGACGTCGAAGCTGACGCCGGTCGCCCCGATGCGAACGTCGCGCCGCTCTCGCGACGACGCACACGCGTGCTCAAGCAGCGCGATCTGCAGCGGCGCGCGCGCGCCGAGAGCATGATCGACGACGCCCACGTCGAAGCTGACGTGATCCGCGAGCGTGCCGAGGAGGACGGCGCGGTGCTCGCGTCGCGCCTCGTCGACGAGGCGCGCGAGCAGGCCGCTGCCATCGCCGTCAAGGCGCGCGCCGAGCGCGCGAAGCTGCTCGAAGAGAGCGAGCAGCAGCTGACAGCCCTCGGCGTGGCTATCGCCGAGAAGCTGCTCGGCCGCGCGCTCGGGCTCTCGCCGCAGCTCGTCGCGGACGTGGTGGCGCAATGCCTGCGCGAGGCCGGCGCCGCGCGACGCGTGGTCGTGCGTGTCAACCCGAGCGACGTCGCGGTGGTGCAGCACGCGGCACCGCGGCTCGCCGCGCTAGCTGACAGCGAGGCGCTGCTCGTCGAGGCCGACGCCAGCATCGCAGCCGGTGGCTGTGTGGTGCAGACCGACGCGGGCGAGATCGACGGCCGGCTCGAAAGCCAGCTCGCCGTCATCGAACGCACGCTGATCGAGGACGCGCCGTGAGCGACAGCAAGCGGCCGCCGCTCGCCGGTCAACAGGCTGATCGCCCCCCGCTCGATCGGGCGCTGTCACGGCTCGGGCGCGCTCGCCCGGTGACCGTGCGCGGGCGCGTCACAGCCCTCACGGGTCTGGTGCTGCGCGCCACCATGCCCGGCGTGCGCGTCGGCGACCGCGTCGAGATCGCCCGCGGCAGCGGGCTGTCAGCCCTCGGCGCCGAGGTGGTGGGGTTTTCCGGCGAGCAGGTGGTGCTGATGCCGCTCGGCGAGACGGCCGGCGTGGGTCCCGATTCGCTGGTGGAAGCCAGCGGCGGCCCGCTCGAGGTCGGCGTGGGCGAGCAGCTGCTCGGCCGCGTGCTCGACGGGCTCGGCGAGCCTATCGACGGCCGACCGTTGCCGCAGGGCCTCGAGCCAACACCGGTCTCGCGCAGCGCGCCCGATCCGCTGCGGCGCGCGCGCATCGAGCGCCCGTTGCCGCTCGGCCTGCGCGTCATCGACGGGCTTCTGACCGCTGGCGAAGGACAGCGCATCGGCCTCTTCGCCGGCTCGGGCGTGGGCAAGTCGACGCTGCTGGGCCAGATCGCACGCTCGGCCGACGCCGACGCGGTGGTGGTGTGTCTCGTCGGCGAGCGCGGCCGCGAGGTGCGCGAGTTCATCGAAGAGTCGCTCGGCGAGGGCCTGGCGCGCTCGGTGGTGGTCTGCGCCACGAGCGACGCCCCGCCGCTGGTGCGGCTCAAGTCGCCGCTTACCGCCACCGCCATCGCCGAGCGTTTCCGCGACGAAGGCAAGCGCGTGCTGCTGCTGCTCGACTCGGTGACGCGCTACGCGCGCGCGCTGCGCGAGGTGGGCCTCGCCGCCGGCGAGCCGCCCGCGCGGCGCGGCTTCCCGCCGAGCGTCTTCGCCGAGTTGCCGCGGCTGCTCGAACGAACAGGCACCGCCGAGCGCGGCTCGATCACCGCGATCTACACCGTGCTCGTCGAAGGCGGCGACATGGACGAGCCCATCGCCGACGAGGTGCGCGGCATCCTCGACGGACACATCGTGCTCAGCCGCACGCTGGCGCAGCGCGGACACTTCCCGGCGGTGGACGTGCTAGCGAGCCTCTCGCGCGTGATGCCCGCCGTCACCGACGAAGCGCAGCGCGCCGCGGCAACCAAGCTGCGCCAGGTGCTCGCGACCTACGAGGACAAGCGCGATCTGGTGCTGCTCGGCGCCTACCAGCACGGCAGCGACGCGCGCGTCGACGACGCGCTGGCGCGCATCGACGCGGTCAACGCCTACCTGCAGCAGCGCACCGACGAGCAGACGCGGCTCGACGAGGCGCGCGCACGGCTCGTCGAGTTGATGCGCTAGTCCGCAACGACGCGTGCGTCGTCGCTGACGCGAAGCCCGCCGTCAGCCGCGACGAGCTCGAGCTGCCAGGCCCCGGTACGATAGACGTCTGGCGCGCGGGATACCGTCGCCACGATCATCGCGCGCTCCCCCTCCTCGAGGACCGCCTCTTCCACGCGCGAGAAGTTCCTGTGCGTCGGCTCGAGGCCAAGCTGCCACAGCAGCTCGTAGGTCTTCTCTTGGAAATTGGCCTCGTCGTGGTTCGCGGACTCGTGATCGGCCGCGAGCAGCGTCCAATCGGTTGCGCCGCGCACGAGAGCGACGTCGCCGCTGCCGTCATCGAGCACGAAGTCCTGCAACACGCCGGTGCGGAGGTCCTCGCCAAGCGGCCAGCCAGCCACTGCCTTGATCGACCAGCCTACGCAGCTGCGCCCGCTCACCGGTGCAGCGAACAGCTCCGCGACGAACGGCGCGCGCCGTATGACGCCAACACATGCGATTTGCTCGCCGTCGCGCGCGTCGCAAAGCCGGGTGCGCTCGAGGCCGATCAGCGCGCGGCGAGGATCGCGGATCCACTCCACGAGCTTGCTGCCGGCATAGATACCTCCCACGCACAACGCGACGCCAGCCTCGAAGAACATGGGCGCTCCTCCCTCGCCAGACTCCTACGCCAGCGATACCGAGGATCTCTTCCCCTCGCCACGTGTTTTTTTGGCAAAGTGGCTGCGGTGACGATCGCCCACGAGCAGCCGCAAGACGGCGACGGCAGCGCTGATTGCCGGCAGATCGCGGTCGAGCTGCGCGACGCGCTCGGCGTACGTTTCGTCGCCGCCTACCGCTTTGGCTCGACCTTCGGCCGCGGCCCCAAAGCGTCACGCGCGCGCGTGCTGCTGCTCATCGACCGCATCGACCGCGCGGTGCTCGATGCGATCTCGCCGCTGGCACACGCCGCCAAGTCGCGCCAGGTGCAGCTGCGCGTCGACACAGCCGAGGCGCTGCTCGCCAGCGCCGACGCGTTTCCGGTGATGACCCTCGAGCTGATCGCCACGCGCGAGCTGCTCGCCGGCGGCAGCGATCCCCTCGACGAGCTCGCCGTCGACGCGGCCCGCCTGCGCCTGCGCGTGGAGCAGAACCTGCGCGTGATCCATCGCGAGCTGGTGCAGACCTACCTCGAGGTGGGCGACCGGCTGCAGCCGCTGGCCTCCGAGCTGCGCCGCGCCGCGCGCAAGCTGCTCTATCTGCTCGAGGGGGCGCTGATCGCGGCAGACGCCGCCCTGCCCTCCACGCCCGTGCAGCCTGGTGCGCTCGTCGATGCCCTCGCAGCGCTGGTCGGTGACGAGGACCTCGCCGTGTGGCGCAAGCTGCTCAGCTTCGCCAGCTACGACGAGATCATCGACCGCGACGAGCTCGCCGACTTCTTCTCCGAAGTGCTCGCCGCGCTCGACAAGCTCGTCGGCATCATCGACGCGCTCTAGACTAGCCGGCGACTTCCGCACTCCGCGCCTCGGCGACCTCCCGCAGCTCGGGGAGCCTCGCTTTGTCGCCAAAGTGCTCGCCCACGCGCCGCAGGGCGTCGACGAGGCTGTCGCTGAGATAGTAGTCGGGCGCCTCGAAGCGCAGCGCGCGCCAGCGCCGCGGATCGCAGCTCAACAGCGGGCGAGCCAGGCGATCGGGCAGCTCGTCGATGATGGATGTGTACTCGATGAACTTCGCCGCGGCTGTGATCGTGAGCTCGGCGAGGCCGTCCTCGCCGGGCGGCGTGATGTCGAAGCAGAGCGCCTTGCGATCGAAGGTCAAACACAGCGTGCGCAGCTGGCGGTGACGCGAGAGAAACGCGAGCCAGTCGTCGAGGCGCACCTCCTCGAGGTGATCGCTGTTGCTGGCGAGCGTCAGGGCCTCGAGCTGTTTGGTCAGCTTGGCGCCATCGAGCCAGCTCCAGTCCTCTTCGGCGCGATAGCCGGAGCTCAGCAGCGTCAGCTCGCGCAGCGCCGGCAGAACATCGCCCTCGACAACTGACGAGTGACCAGGTGGCGGGGTCGAGCGCATGCGCACGAGCGCCGAGCGCACGCCACCGAGACGCGCCTCGTCTTTGGCCAGCGCGCGCAGCGTACGGAAGTTGGTGCTGATGCGCTCGAGGGCACGCAAGCTCGGGTCCGCCAAGAGCTCTGCCGAGCCGCTCTCGACATGCTCGAGCGTGGCCCAGGCTGCCTCGCCGATCACTTCGGCGGCGGCCTTGTCATCGACCTTTATCGAGACGGGAAAGCCGCGCCGGAAGACGACGTGCCCGTCGCGAGCGGCGGCCTGCCCCAACGGCCCCATCCACTGCTCGAAATGGCGCCGCAAAAGCTCGCTCTCGACCTTCGAGAGGCGCGCTGCGTGCTTGTTCTCGAGCTGCATCGAGATGAACTCGCCTCGGGGATCACCGTGCGCGAGCAAGAAGTCGGCATAGACCGCGCGCGGCTCGTCCTCCGCCGGCCGCTCGCGGATCGCCGCCAGCAGCGCGGCCTCGCGGTCGGCGTCACGCGCCCGCGGCGCGGGTGCCTTTCGCGCCGAAAGCTCGCGGCGCAGCACCTTCATCAGCGCGCGGTAGCGATCGAAGAGCAGCCGCTGCTCATTGTCGAGGATGATCGGCGGCGCGTCGAGCTCGATCAGCCGCACGTAGCGGTTGCGCCGGTTGACCAGGCGCATGAAGGCCGTGTCTTGGGCGTCGCGCTGACCGCCGCGCCAGGCCGCTGGCGGCACCGGCACGAGCTCCGGCATCAGCGCGGCGTGCTCGGCGTCGAGCGCGGCGAGCCGCTGGCGGATGCGCGTGAGCCCGCGACGGTCGCGCGCCTCGTCCTCGTCAGGGTCATCGAAGTGCACGCCTCCAAACTCGGAGCGCTTGGCCAGCACCAGCGTGCCATCGTCACGGAGGTTCGCCGAGCCGCGTGCCACGCGCGACAGCGAGCGTTCCGACAGACCGAGCAGGCTGGCGATGCGCTGCGCGAGCATCGGATGCAGCAGCGGCACCGTGGCGTCGATGTGCGCCCAGCGTTGCCCACGCAGGGCGCGCTCGCCGCACAGCACACCGCAGCGGTCACACTGCTCGCCTGCGTGCTCGCGGCCCGCGAGCTTGCCGCAGAGGCAGCGATGGTCTTCGATGGGCCCGAAGATCTTGGCGCACAGCAGCCCGTCGCGCTCGGGCTTGCCCGTGCGCACGTACACGAGCTCGGGTTTGCGTACCTCGCCGTGGCTCTGTTCACGCACGGCGGCGGCCGCGGCGAGCACCTCGTCGGGGTCGTCGCTGAGGTAGTAGGCCTCTAGGAGCGAGCCATCGGTCATCGCCGCATTATCTACGGCTCGCGCGACTGCCCCTTCCCAGGCCGGCGGCTTTCTTGGCAAAGTTGCGAGGATGCTCAAGCTTGGCGCGATGGCTGCGCTGCTTCTATGCGCCGCCAGCGTCGCGTCGGCCGCGCCGCCCACGGCGCGCGCCACCTTCGCCGAGGTCGCCCCGCGTGTAGACGGTCGGCTGACAGACGCCGCCTGGAAGCAAGCCAAACGCTATAGCGGCTTCGTCGAGCGCAAGCCCGTGCTGCGCCAGCGACCGCCCGAGCGCACGCAGTTTGCCATCGTGTTCGACGCCAAGGCGCTCTACGTCGCGGTCTGGTGTTTCGATTCCAAACGGCGCGCCATCCGCGCGCGCACGCGGCAGCGCGACAGCGACGCGATCTTCAGCGACGACGCGTTGAGCGTGAAGATCGACGCGCAGCACGACCATCGCACCACGCTGGGCTTCGCGATCAACCCGGCCAGCGCGCGCCTCGACTATCGCGGCATCGACGAAGAGGATTTCCGCATCGAGTTCGACGCGCTGTGGACGGGCCGCGCGCGGCGAACCCGCTGGGGTTGGTCGGTGGAGATGCGCATCCCGTATTCCGCGCTCGGCATCGACCCCGGCTCGCCGCCCAAGCGCATCGGGCTCAACTTCACCCGCGACCACCCGCGCCGCAACGCCAGCTATGACTGGGCGCTGTTGGCGCCGCCGTTTTCGCCCATCGCCGCCAGCCGCTACGGTCACCTCGTCGGCCTCGACGCGCTGCCGGCCATCCTGGCCAAGCGCAGCGCGCGCGCCTCGCGGCTGAGCTACGCGGTCACGCCGTGGATGCTGGTCGGTCACGAGGGAAACCCCGCCGAAGGCATCGCCGGCAGCGGCCGCGGCAGCGCCGGCGTCGACGCGTGGCTCGCGCGCGGCTCGCGCTGGCGGCTGCAGCTGACGGTCAACACCGACTTCGCTCAAGCCGATCTCGACGACCAGGCGGTCAACCTCGGCCAGTTTGGCCTCTTCTTTCCGGAGAAGCGTGACTTCTTTCTGCGCGACTTCGAGGTCTTCTCCACCAGCCTCGCCGGCGTGCAGATGGTCTACACGCGGCGCATCGGCCTGCAGCGCGCGACGGCGAGTCAGAGCAGCGCCGTACCGATCCTCGCCGGGCTCAAGCTGGTAGCGCGCCCGCTGTCGTCACTGCGCGTCGGCGTGCTGCAAGTGACGACGCGACCGACTGGGGACCAGCCCTGGACGTCCTACCTCGTCGCGCGCACACGCTACGAGCTCGGGGGCGGCTCCAACGTCGGCGTCTACGCGACGCACCGGCAGTCGCTCGAGGAGGCCAAGGACCACAACGCTGTCGTCGGCGTCGATGCCGCCTGGCGCAGCCAAGACACACCGCTGCTGATTCACGCGGTGGCCGGCATCTCGATGACGGGCGCCAAGGCCGGCACGCCGGAACCTGGTGCGGCCGTGGGCGCGACCCGCGTCGAGGAAGATGCAGACAAGCCGCGTCCCGGAGCGGTGGTTCAGGTGCGCTGGCGCGGTCTGCTGCTGCGTCCGACGCTGTCCTACGGAGTGTCGGACGAGCGAGTACGCTCCGACCTCGCGTACATCGACCGCGTGGGCGTGCACGTCGGCACCGCCGAGCTCACCACCGAGCCACGTATTCAACGCTGGGGCCTCGAGCGCCTCACGATCACGCTCTATGCTCGGATGGTGGCCCGCGTCGACGGCTCCGAGCTGTTGGACTGGAGCTCGGGCGGGATCGTGACGCTGCGCTCCAACATCGGCTTTGTCGCCAGCGTGCAGGTCGAGCGAAACAGCGAAACGGTGCTCTCGCCGCTCGGCGATTCCGAGCGCGAGGACCTCGTATACGTCAATCCTGGCACCTACGCCCGCTGGCGTGGCATCTACACGCTCGAAACGCCATCGGTCTGGCCACTGAGCCTGTCGGGCACCGTCGAGACCAGCGACTACTACGAAGGCGGCAAGCTGCTCAGAGTGCGTGCCGAGCTGACCCTGCGCGCCTCGGCGCTGGTGCGGTTGGCCGCCGCCGGCGAGCACACCCGCATTCGCTTCCGGCGCGCGCTACCCTCGAAGGTTCTCAACGACCGGCACAACCGCTTCAACAGCGAGCTGCTCGGCGCGCGCCTGATCCTCGGCTTCACGCCGCGCCTGGGGCTGACCACCACCGCGCTGTGGAACTCGGTCTCCAACCTGATCCGGCTGCAGTCCCGCCTGCGCTGGATCTATCGTAGCAACAGCGACTTCTTCGTCGTCTACCAGCACGACCTCGACCAGCACGCCTCGACCAAGCTGCACACGCTCATCGCCAAGGTCACCTACCGCTGGCAGTAGGGCGCCCTAGCCCTCGCCGTCACGCTCGTAGGCGAGGCGCTTGATACCGTGGCTGCGCATCTTGTGGTGCAGCGTGCGCAGCGGCAGCCCGAGCAGGCGCGCGGCCTCGTGGCGATCCCAGCTCGCCGCGCGCAGGCCGCGCAGGATCAGCTCGCCTTCGTAGCGCGAAAGCTCTGCCTTGAGGTTGAGCGGCTGCGCCGCGGCCTCCGCGTCGCCCGCGGCGTCGTCATCGACGTCTGGCGTCTGGCGGCTCGCCAGCTCGCGTACCCGCTGCGGTAGGTCGTCGACGCCGATGCGATCCGACGGCGCGATCACGACCGCGCGCTCGATAGCGTTCTTCAGCTCGCGAATGTTGCCGGGCCAGCTGTAGCGCCGCAGCAGCTCGTCGGCCTCCTCGTCGAGGCCGACCACGCGACGGTCGTTGGCAACATTGGCCGCTGCGACGAAGCGCTCGATGAGGTCGTCGAGCTCCGCGCTGCGCTCGCGCAGCGGCGGCACGTGCAGCGTCATCGCGTTGAGGCGGTAGAGCAGATCCTCGCGAAACGTACCTGCAGCGCACATCGCCTCGAGGTCACGATGGGTGGCGGCGAGCACGCGCACGTCGACTGCGATCTCGTCGGTGGAGCCTAGGCGCGTGATCGTTTTCGACTCGAGCACGCGCAGCAGCTTGACCTGGGCGTCCTTCGGCAGCTCGCCGACCTCGTCGAGCAGCACCGTGCCGCCGGCGGCCGACTCGAAGACGCCTTTCTTGCGCGCGTCGGCGCCCGTGAAGGTGCCCTTCTCGTGGCCGAAGAGCGTCGACTCCAGCAGCTCGGACGGGATCGCGCCGCAGTTGACCGCCACCAGCGGGTGCGCGGCGCGCTTGCTCGAAGCGTGCTCGTGGATCGCGCGCGCCACCACCTCTTTGCCGACGCCGGTCTCGCCTTGGATCAGCACCGGGATGCTCGACGAGGCCACGCGCTCGATGGTGGCGTAGACCCTGGCCATCGGCGAGTCGGGGGATACGCGCGCCGCCTCGCCGCCCGCCATGGCCGATCGCTGTGCGACCGCGCTCGTCGCGCTGACTGCCAGCTGCACCGGCGCATCCGGGCTCGCGGCCAGCAGCGCCTCCCGTGCGCTGTCGAGCAGCTCGAGCGCCGACGTCCCATGTGCGGGCAGCGTCGCCGCGCCCAAGGTCAGCGCCGCGCTCGACGCGGCCGCGGCGCGCATCGCTTCGGCGAGCTTCTGCGCCCCCTCGCCGTCGAGCTCGGGCGCCAGCACCTCGAGGATGCCGCCGCTATAGAAGGCGACGCGATCGAAGTCGCGCAGCTGAACGGTGATCGCATCGAGCCAGCGCCCGGCGTGGCTGCGATCCGAGGCGCGCATCATCAGCACCGCGAGCGGTCGGTGCATCGCTCGCGCGCGCGCCACCTCGCGCGAAAGCTCGCGCGCGAAGCGGTCGTGGCTCTCGACGAGCTCGAGGTCGCCGTCGCCCGACTCGTCGCCGTGCAGCAGCCCCACCACCGCGCCGAGCGTCAGCTCCGCGCCGACGGGCAGCAGCGTGCGCTGCTCGACGCGCTCGCCGTCGATGCGCGTACCGTTGGTCGACTCCAGATCCTCGACCCAGACCTGCCCGCCGCTGAGCTCGATGGTGGCGTGCTGGCGCGAGAGGCTGTTGTCGCGCACCGTCACGTCCGCTGGCGCGTCACGTCCGATGACGAGGCTCATCCCCTCGGCGAGCTGTACCGTGCGCACACCATCGAGGTGGTAGAGCAGCAACGAGAGTCGTCGCGCCGCCCGCGCGCGCTTGCGCGCCAGCAGCCCAGCGAGCTCGCTTTCGCTGACGGGTGAGGTCTCGTCGCTCGACATCGGCGCGAGGTTACCGCGCTGGCCACGGAACTCGAAGCAGATGTCGGTGTCGGACTCCCCATGCGCCGTTCAGCACGCGGTCGAAACCGCCTCCTCTCTCCGTCTCAGCAGCACGCGCCGATCCCGATGCTCCTGGTGGTCGCCGGCATCGCCACCACTTCGGCGGCGCTGGCCTTCGCCAGCGAGCGCCATGACGGCCTGGCGCTGCTCGCGCTGCTCGGCGCTACCGTCGGGCTGCTGCGCGGCCGGACGTGGGCGCTGCTCGCGCTGGCCGCCGTGTTGGCTGCGGTCACGCGGGCGATGCTCGCGGGCGACCTGCCGCTGGTGGTGCTCGCCGCGAGCGCCCCGCTGGCCACGGGCGTCGCCGCGCTGCTGTGGCAACTGGGGCGCGTCGACCGGCTCGCCACGCTGACGGCGCTTGGTCTAGCGCTCGCCACCGGGGCGCTGGCGCACGGCGGATTCGTCGCTGCTAGCCAGCTGCGAGAGGGCGCGCAGCTGGGCACGCTCGTCGATCTGCGGCGCGCCGAAGCCGCGACGCCCCGCCCGTCGACGGCGCTCGGGGCCCTGACCTGCCGCGGGGACGAAGCGTCTCAGCGCGAGATTCGCCTCAGCCTGCAACCGATCCGCTTGCGGCCGCTGCTCGACGGGCCTCGTGTCGGCGGCCGCCTCGGCCCCGAGCATCGGCGCGGCAAGAACCCGCTGGAGGCCGCGCTGCTGCGACGTCGGCTGCATCTCGAGCTGTGCTATCGCTGGGCACGCTTTCATTTGTCGCGCGCTGTCGGCGGCACCTTTCGCGTCTCTGGCCGCGTCGGAGTCTGGGGCAAGGTGTCGATCCGTTCGGTGGTGCCACCCGCGAACACCCCCGCTCACCGCGCGCTCGCAAAGTGCGTCGCAGGCGCGCTCTGGGGTCTCGAGCTCGACTCCGCTCGCGCGCTCGTCACGCCGTTCGAGGTGCCGCTGAAGTTCGTCCCCTCCAAGCAGCGGCCAGACCGCGTGCCGGCCGCGCCGGGCGCATCGAAGCGCGAGCGCGCGCCGACGCGGCGCTGCGTACGCCTGGCGCCAGTGACGCGGCGCGCCCCGTTGCTGCACCTCGATACCTTCGACGTGAGCGACTTCGACGAGCAGCAGGCGGAGCGAGAGCGCCAGCGCGCCTGTCGCCATCGCGTCTGCCCGCCGCGCGTC
Source organism: Myxococcales bacterium (assembly GCA_020431405.1). Taxonomy (GTDB): domain Bacteria; phylum Myxococcota_A; class Polyangia; genus JAGQIK01. The sequence goes on along the minus strand of JAGQIK010000359.1, from coordinate 9,164 downwards.
ACCATCAGCACGGGCTGCGCCCTGCGCCATGTCGCCTTTACGCCGTCGCGCATGCTGCATCGCGTGCTGCGCTACAACCTCGGCGCCTACCGAGACTGCTACCGTGCGGTCCTGAGACGCCGGCCTGGGCTGCGCGGCAAGATCGAGCTGCGCACGGCGTGGGGCGCCAGCGGCTTCGCGCACGAGGTGCGTCCTGTGCGCAGCGTGGACGCCGCGCTAGGTCGCTGCCTGGCGCGCGCAGTCTCCGAGGTCGTGATCCCACCGGTGCGACAAGGCGCGCGCTTGCGGTCGCGCGTGATCTTCGAGCTCGACCCGACCGCCCCGCCCGCGCTCTCGCCCACACCGCGATTCGCCTCGGTCGAGCAAGCGCAAGCGCGCGCGCGCGCCCTGCTCGCCTCGGGACGCGCCGCCGCGGCGCGGCGGGTCTACGACGCGCTGTGGCGGGCGGCGCCGCGCGACGCGCGACGCTGCTGGTGGCAGGTTGGCGCGCTCGAAGCCGTCTTGCGCGAGCGCCCGTGGGGCGACACGACGCTGCGCGGGCCCACGGACAGACTGATGGCCCAGCCCACCGGTTGGGACCGCGCGTGCCACGCGTCGGCCGCACGACTCGTGGGCGAGCTCGCCATGCGCGCGCATCGCGACGCCCAGCGCACCCAGGCGCGGGGCTATCTCGATCAGGCCATCGCGACCTACCGTCTCGCGCTGCAGCTCGAGCCGGCGCCCCGCTTCGACCACGAGCTGTCCTTCTCCCTCGGCGAAGCCCTCTTCCTCGCAGCGGGCTGCAGCGCGGCCCTGCCCGCCTACCTCGCCGCCTCGCGCTTCGAGGACGGTCGCTGGCGCGACCACGCGGCCAGCGGGCTGCACTACTGCCTCGCCAAGCTGGGCGCGCCTCCGCTCGCCGCTCCCTAGCGCCCCAACGGCGGGCCAGCGAAGTCTGCAGCAGATTGCGCCGAGTGCAGCTTCTTGCACTCGACTGGCCCTCTTGCGGCCTATCCCACCGAAATCGCGAGCGCAGGCCTCGAGCCGCGGAGCCGGCCCAGCCCTTGCTCTTTGCAGGTCGCGAAGACGGAGGGAACGCCTGATGAACCGCTGCTCGACCTTCACCATCCTCGCCATGCTCTTCGCCGGCTGTGGCGGCGACGTTCCCGGCGCCCCAGAGCCTCCAGCTGTCGACCCGCCAAACCCACAAAGCCGCCCTGCCCCCACCAACGTGACCGCCACGAAGCAGCCTGTCGCGATCGATGCCAGCCGCACGGGCACGCCCAACGACCGCTGCGAGATGGCTCAGCCGCTGCGCTTCGGCCCCGACGGCGTGGTGCGGGTCCGTGGCGAGACCTTCAACGCTCGCCCCGAGTTCGGCAACGACGTCGACTGCATCCTCACCGACGGATACAACAATCCGAGCACGGCCCAGCGCTCGCGTTTCGCCGGCGGCCAGCGCTACTACCGCCTCACGCTCTCGAGCGAGCGCTCGTATCGCATCGACCTCAACGCCGGCAGCTTCTACATCTTTCGCGGCAAGTGCCACCCCAACAACATCAACGCCGAATGCGGCAGCGACGGCTGGTATGGCACGGTCGGCGAGGGCTCGATGTATTTCGATCCGCGAGCTAGTGGCGAGTACACGCTCGCCGTCGACGGCGCCCATGGCTCCGGCTTCGCCTACGAGCTCACCGTGACGCAGCTCGCGAGCCTGCGCAACGACCGCTGCGCCAACGCCGAACCGCTTGCGCTGCGCGATCGCGCGCCAACTGTCATTTGGGGCACGACCGCCGGCGCGCGCGATCAGTTCGACGACTGGTACCCACACTGCGCGCCTGGTCCGCAGGTCTTCTACAGGGTGCAGCTGCGCGGCGGGCAGCGCTACGCGGTCTCGCTGCTGGCTGGCTTTGCTGCGGCGCTCTACGCGATGTCGCCCGAGTGCTCGCACGACGACTTCCTCGACGGCTGCCAGAAGAAGGTCACCGGCGGCATCACTAGCCTCGAGCTCGCGCCGCGGCGCGACAGCATCGTCATCATCGCGGTAGACGGCAACATGCGCTCGCCCACCGTCGGCCTCTTCGGCTCGCGCGGCGCGTTCAAGCTCACGATCGAGCAGCTGTAAATCGTGCCCACCAGCGGGCGCCGTCGTCGACGGTCCAGCCGCCCGCGTCGCCGCAGCGCTCGAGCGCCTGCTCCAATGCCTCGGCGCTCGCCGGGCGCCCGTCGCGCTCCTTGCTCAGGCAGCGCATGATCAGCCGCTCGATGTCGGCCGGCAGCATTTGACCGAGCCGCGCTGACGGCCGGCGTGGCGCGTCGAGCAGCTGGTGCTCGAGCGTCTGCATCTTGTCGGTGCTGTCGAACAGCGGCTTGCCGGTGAGCAGGAAGTAGCCGACGGCGCCGACAGCGTAGAGATCGGCGCGCGCGTCGATGTCGCCGGGCGCCTCGATCGTCTCTGGCGCCATATAGAGCGGCGTGCCAACGATGCCGTCACCCGCGTCGCCGCCGACCTCGCGTACGAGGCCGAAGTCGAGCACCTTGACCACGTCGGGCACGCCGCCGCGATGACACAACATCACGTTGGCCGGCTTGATGTCGCGGTGGATCAGCCCTGCCGCGTGCGCTTCGCAGAGCGAGCCGCAGATCTGGTGCAAGAGATGGATCACGCGCGCCGGCGGCTGCGGCCCGTGCTCGTCGACGAGCTCGGCCAGCGTGACGCCGTCGAGGTGCTCCATGGCGTAGTAGAACGTGCCGTCGGCCGCGCGACCGTAGTCGTAGAGCACGATCGTGTTGGGGTGCGATAGCTCGGCCGTGCGCTGCGCCTCGCGCTCGAAGCGGTTGATGGCCCGCTCGCTCAGCTCGGGCGATGGCCGCAGCAGCTTGAGCGCCGTCGGCCGGCGCAGCAGGCGGTGGTGCGCCGAGTAGACCGCCCCCATAGCGCCGCGACCGATCTCCGCGCCGACGTGATACTGGCCGATGCGCTCGCTATCGCGCAGCGCCTCGCGCAGGCGAAAGACGGTGCGAGAGAGCAACGTTGCCAGCGTCAGCATCGCGCCGCCGATGATCACCTGCAGCGACAAGACCCACAGCAGGTATCCCTTGACCGGTGGCTCGTAGATCGCGGTCCACGTCGCCAGGGTGAGAAACAAGACGCCCATCGCGGCGCCGCAGAGAAGCAGCGTGCGGCGCGCGCTCGTCGGTACGGTGGCCACGCGAAACACCGAAAAGACGACCAGCCCGCTCAGGCCGGCCCAGCTGTCCCAGCCGATGGACGCGATCGCGAACAGCGCGCTGACGAGCAAGAAGCTGGTCGCGTCGGCGAGTCGAAGGGCACGGCGCGAAGCGGCGCGGCGGCCGTCGCGATACAGCAGCCACAACGTGACGCCCACCACAACGCAGGCGCCGTAGAGCCAGCGGCCTTGTGCGACGAAGTAGGTGTGCCACGAAAACGGGTGCGGCTCCTTGTCGAAGCGCACCCAGTGCAGATTGGTGAAAAGGTGCGCGAAGACGTCGGTGCCAACCCACAACAGCAATACCGCCGCACACGCGGCCCCAAAGGTCGCTAGCCTGCCCGCGAAGAACGCGCGCCCCTCTTCGGTGTCGAGGTCAACGTCGCCTAGCGCCGTCTCGAGCGCGTCCTGCGCGCGCGCCTCGGTCGTCACGGCGTGCTCCGATGCGCGGGATCGACGCTCAGCTCGTCGGGGCGGCGCGTGCTCGGGGGGCTCGAGGCCTGATCGGGCTGCTGGTCGCGTACGCTCTGCCACCAATTCTCGGCGTGCGCGCGGCTCCAGCCCTCCGCATCGGCGCACGAGGCGAGCGCCCGCTCGAGGGCGCGCGCGTTGGAAAGAGCCGCGCCTTGGTCGCCGCTGCAGCGCTGCAGCAGCGCGGCGAGATCGGGCGGCCCCTCATCGCCGAGCAGCGCCACGCCCACGCGACCGAGAGCGCGCAGGTCGTCCGCGACGCCCACCTTGGTGGCGGCCTGCGACAGACCGTAGTCGAGCACCTTGGCGACATCGGGCACGCCGCCGTAGCAGCGGCAGAGCATGATGTTGGCCGGCTTGATGTCACCGTGCACGAGGCCCAGGTCATGCGCCTCGGCCAGCGCGCCACAGACCTGACGCAGGATATGGATCGCGCGCGCCGGCGGCTGCGCGCCGTGCTCGTCGATCACGCGCTGCACGTCGCGCCCGTCGAGAAGCTCCATGGCGTAGTAGAAGATGTTGTCCGGCGTGCGGCCGTAGTCGTAGATCGCCGCGCTGTTCGGATGCGTCAGCGCGCTGGCGCGCTGCACCTCGAGCTCGAAGCGGGCTAGGTCGGCGCCGCCCTCGCCTACCAGCAGCTTGATCGCCGTCGGCCTGCGCAGCATGGCGTGCCGCGCGCGGTAGACCACGCCCATGCCGCCCGCGCCGATCTCGTGCTCGAGCGTGTAGCGCCCTAGCTTGCGGGCCTTGCCCAGACGGCGGCGCAGATCGAAGAGCACGCGCGAGATCAGCGCCGCCAGCGCGACGACGGTTGCCACGTTGACCGCGTATTCGAGCGCGAACGTCAGGGCGTAGCGCTGCGATAGGTTCTCGAGGCGCATGTCCTTGAGGCCGCCGACAACGATCAGCGGCGCCAGCATCGCGGTGCTGATCAGCGCCGTTCGCCGCGTGTTGCTCGGCACCATCGCCGCCCGCGCGAGGGTGATAAGCGTCGCCGCCTGCCAGATGGGTGGCCGCGGCACGACCATCGCGATGCCGGCGAAGGCGAGGCCGAGCAACAGCGACTGCGCTACGTCGAGGGCCAGCAGCTGGCGCAGCGTGCGTGTGGGCCCCAAGCTCAGTCGCCAGAACACCGCGCTCGTGCCGATCATTCCGAGCGCGACCAGACGCCAGGTGGCGAGCAGGTCGACGTGCCGCCAGATCCAATAGTCTCTCAGCGCCAGCAGCACGAACGCGGTCGTCAGAATGCTGGCCAGCAGCAACGCGAAGAGCCCCAAGCGCCGGCCGAGCGCCTGCACGTCAGGCGGCGTGGTGCTCGCGCCATCGCGCGCTGCGCCTCGCTGCCCGGTGTCAGACGGCGGCGCCATCGCCGTCACGAGCAGGCGCCGTACGCCAGGTCAGCCCGATCATCGCCAGCACCAGCGCGCCCGTGGCGCCGAGAACCTCGAGCGCGTAGTCGGCGAAGAGCGGCTGCAGCGCCGCGGCGATGGCCGCGACGATGGCGTGCGGGACCAGTCGGCGATCAACGGTCGCCGCGGCGGCAGCGACCACCAGCGCGATGAGCGGGCCGATGCCGATGACGGCGGCACCGAAAGGCGCCCCGACGATCCACGCGCCAACCCAGTAGAGCGACCCGAAAACCCACCCCAGCGCCAGCAACGCGACCACGCTGCGATTGATCGCGTTGGCGAGCAGCGCACCGCGACCGCGCAGCACGAGCATCGAGAAGATCAGCGCCGCAGAGCTGGTCACCCCCAGCATGTGCGGGTGGCTCACGCGCAGCACGCCACTGCGCCCGAGCAGCGCCAATCCGACCAGCAGCACAAACCAGCCAAAGGCGCCGACGAATGCCATGGTGCTGCGCTGGCGCGCGGCGCGGCCGAGGTCGACGTCCTCGCGCCTGCGCTCGAGCTCGCGCGCCTTGCTGGCGTCGGCGCGCTGCAGCTCGTCGATGCGCTCGGCGAGCCTGGGCCGCGGCTCGGGCAACGTCGCGGCGCGTCGAGCAGCAACGGGCCAGCGCCCACGCGCCAGGTCGCGCGTGATGAGCCGCTCGAGCAGCAGCTGCAGCCCCTCGCGCGCGCGCCCGTTGTCCTGCCAGACCTCGAGCGCCTGACGAAAGCCAAACTCTGCTTCGCCCGCCAAGCGATCGATCTCGTCCGATGAAGCGCTGCTCGCACCGTCCGGGGCGGCGGCATGCTCCTGCGCGTCCTCCGCCTCGAGCAGCACCATCGCCGCCGCCGCGCGCTCGCGCGCTGCTGCCGCCAGCGCCAACGAGTCGGCGTGCACGAGGTAGCTCTCGAGCGCCTCTCGCAGCGCGGCCGCGCTGCCGTATCGCTGCGCCGGATCGCGCGCCATCGCCTTCGACGCGATGGCGCCCAGCTCCTCGGGCACGCCATCGGGCCAGCGCAGCGGGCGGCTCTCGAAGGCTGACACGAGGCTCGCCATCACGGTGTCGGCGGCGTGCGGCGGCGCGCCGACGAGCAGCTCGTGCAGCAGCGCGCCGAGCAGGTAGACGTCGGTGCGCGGTCCGATGTTGGCTCCGTCTCCCAGCGCGAGCTCGGGCGCCATGTAGGCTGGCGTGCCGAGCACGCAGCGCAGCGTTGCCGCGCGAACGATGAAGGGCGGGTGCGAATCGACGATGCTCGCGGCGATGCCCCAATCGAGCAGGTAGATCTCGCCGAACTCGCCGATCATCACGTTGGCGGGCTTGAGGTCGAGGTGCACGATGCCGCGCGAGTGGGCGAAGTGCGCCGCGTGGCACAGCTGCACTAGTGTGCGAAGGTGGTCTTGCAGCGCGCCGCCAGCGCGCAGCCGGTCAGACCACGACGCGCCTTCGACGCGCTTCATCAAGAGCAGCGGCGTGCGTCCCTCGCGATAGAGCGCGTAGATCGGGATGACGTTGGGGTGCTCGAGGTGCCCGCTGATCCAGGCCTCGCGCAGCAGCGCGAGGGTGTCGGACCGCTCGTCGTCACCGCCGTCGCCGACGTCGCCGTCGCCGTCGCTGTCAGCGCGCGCGCGAGCCGCCTTGACGGCGACCTCGCGCCCCAGCGAACGCTGCTCGCCGACGTAGACGACACCCATACCGCCTCGCGCGATCTCGCTGGCGAGCGTGACCAGCGGCTCGCCCTGCGCGCGAACTTCGGGCAGCCGTTCGAGCACCGTCGCCAGGGCGGCGTGCGCGTCTAGCAGCGGCTCGGTGGTCGGCACGATCGTGCCGTCGAGCGCCGCAGACGGCACGGTCGACTCGGTGCCTCGCCTGCGCCACTCCGCCTGCAGACCTTCGCTGCCCACGGCGCGAAACGTATCGCATACAGGACGCGAGGTCACCGCCGGCGGCGGGGCGTCAAGTCGAATGCAGCTCGGGCCAGGTAGGCGGACGGGGCTCGAGCGCGCGCTCGACGAACAGCCGCCGCCAGAAGGCAAACGACAGCGAGGAGGCGAGGATCGATCGCGGCTCCCAGTCGAGCAGCGCGGCGCGATAGGCGGCAGAGTCGTCGACGCCGATGTCGGGAAAACGCGGCACCGCGCGCAGCATCATGCGCCGACCGGCGCGCAGCCAGGTTGGCGAAGCGACCGCGTCGGCCCACGACTTCTTGCGAAACAGCACCTCGTCGGGCAGCACGCCGCGGAACGCGAGCTGCAGCAGGTACTTGCCGGGGCGCTGGCGGCGCGCTGCGCTCCACAGCGGTGGCAGCGGCTCGATCGGAAAGTAGGCGTACGGCAGGGTCGCCGCGAAGTGCGCCGGGGACACGCGATAGAGCCCCGCCTCGCGCGAGCTCTTCTCCGAGCGCGTCACGTCGACGCACGAGATGAGGTGCTTGAAGGCCTGCCGCTGCAGGCGCTCGGCGAGCGTGCCCTGCTCGGCGACGTAGGGATCCTCGGCCCCGAGCGCACGCCGGCGGCGCAGCAGCGGCGCCCAGGCGAGCGGGTAATAAGCGCGCGCGTCGGCGATCAGGCCTTCGCGCTCGAAGATGCGCAGCAACGTATCGTAGAGCCGCGGGTGCGGCGGCTCGAGCGCCGGGTGGATACGCGCCAGCTCGGCGAAGCGTGGATCGCGGCCGAGCACGGCCACACGCCAGAGCGGCGCCAGCAGTCGCGGCAGCACGGGCAGCTGCATCAGCGCCGCCAGCTCGCGCATGAAGAGCATGTGGCTGCCGATGCCGAAGCCAGTCAGGTACAGGTCGAAGCCTTCGTCGCGGATCCGACGCGCCACCGGCAGCATGAAGGCCTTGGGCCAGTGCACCGGGTTTTCGCTGCGCCAGACGTGCTCGGGGATCGCAGCAAGAAACTCCTCGCGGCCGATCTTGAAGACGCGGTGATCGCGGATGCCGAGCGCGCGGCAGACCATCTCGGCGTACTGCGTCTCGCGCGGGTGCGTCGGGTCGTCGAATTCGTAGCTAAGGGCGACGAGCTGGTCGGCCCCGACTACGTCGGCCGCCGCCGCGGCGATAGCCGACGAATCGATGCCGCCACTCAGCGCGACAGCGACGGGCCGGCGACGGCCCACCGCGCGCGCGATGCTCGCGCGCAGCGCGTCTGCGAACTCGCGCGCCAGCTGCTCGGGGGCGCCCTGCGGCGAGCGCAGCCGGTCGCGCCACAGCCAGCGTCGCTCGGGTGGCCGCTCGCCACCACGCACGGTCACCACGTGTCCCGGCGGCACTTCTTCGACCCCCACGAAGGGCGAGCACGCGCCGACCACTGGGTGACCGTTGAGGATCACCTCGTCGCATATCGCCGCGTCGAGCTCGCGCCCGAGCTCCGGGTGCGCGAGCACGTGCCGCACGCTGCTGCCGAAGATCAGCACCTCGCCGACGCGCGCGTAGTAGAGCCGCTCGCCGCCCGAGATGCTGCGCACCAGCGACAGCTCGCCGCGCCCGAGCCGCGCCTCCGCCAGCACGAAGTGCCCCTCCGGCGGCTGCGCCGTAGCACGCCCCACGATCTCCTCGAGACGCTGCTCGCCCTGCGCGACGAACCCCTCGGCGACCAGAATCGCCTCCCCCCCTTCGCCCTCTGCGGACTTTTGCGCGTCACCGCAGATCCACAGCCGCCCGCGCGACCGCTCGAACCGCGCCGGCGCGCCGTCCGCCGCTAGCTGCCGAACCATCGCAGCGCGCGCACGATCCCCGAGCGCATCGTGCGCGGAGCGTTCGGTGAGCGACCAGGCGCCGAGGAGCAGCGACATGATGCTGCAGTGGATACCGCGTCGGACAGCGACCACGCAAGCTCGGCGCGCGTTGTGTTGCGGTCTACCGCACTGAACGCCGGGGCGCGCAGGAGCGCGGGGCGCGGGGGGGCGCGAGCGTGGGAGGACGCCTCCTGCGCTTGCGGTTGGGGCGCGTTCGGGCGCGGCTGGGCTGAGAGGGGATGAGGAGGCTGGCGGCCTGAGGGCGTTTGGCGCGGTTGGCGGACGTGGGAGGCGCTGCGGGCGTGCCTTTCGCGGGCCGTGGCGAGACGCCTCGGGGCGCTGTGCGTGCGCAGGCGTTG
>JAGQIK010000358.1 GCA_020431405.1 Myxococcales bacterium | reverse complement strand
TTGGCGTCGATGTCGAAGGTGACCTCGATCTGCGGCACGCCGCGCGGTGCCGGCGGGATGCCGTCGAGGTGGAAACGGCCGAGCGTGCGGTTGCCGTTGGCCATCGGGCGCTCGCCCTGCAGCACGTGCACCTCGACCGAGGGCTGGCTGTCGGCGGCCGTCGAGAAGACCTCGCTCTTCTTGGTCGGGATGGTCGTGTTGCGCGGGATCAGCGTGGTCATCACGCCGCCCAGCGTCTCGATGCCGAGCGACAGCGGCGTGACGTCGAGCAGCAGGATGTCTTTGACGTCGCCAGCCAGCACGCCCGCCTGCACGGCGGCGCCGAGGGCCACGACCTCGTCCGGGTTGACGCCCTTGTGCGGGTCCTTGCCGAAGAACTCTTTGACCTTCTGCTGCACCAGCGGGATGCGCGTCGAGCCACCGACGAGCACGACCTCGGCGATGTCGGCGGCGCCCTTGCCCGCGTCGGCGAGCGCCTTCTTGCTGGGCTCGATGGTGCGCTCGATGATGTCGCCGACCATGCGCTCGAACTGAGAGCGGCTGAGCTTGATCAGCAGGTGCTTGGGCCCGCTGGCGTCGGCGGTGAGAAACGGCAGATTGATCTCGGTCTCGCTCACCGAGCTGAGCTCGATCTTGGCCTTCTCCGCGGCCTCTTTGAGGCGCTGCAGCACCATCTTGTCGTTGGAGACGTCGATGCCCTGGTCCTTCTTGAACTCGTCGATGAGCCAGTTCATCAGGCGGTCGTCGAGGTCGTCGCCGCCGAGGTGCGTGTCGCCGTTGGTGCTGACGACCTGCACGACGTTCTCGCCCACCTCGAGGATCGAGATGTCGAAGGTGCCGCCGCCGAAGTCGTAGACGGCGATCAGCTCGTCGCTCTTCTTGTCGAGACCGTAGGCCAGCGCGGCGGCGGTGGGCTCGTTGACGATGCGCTTGACGTCGAGGCCGGCGATCTTGCCCGCGTCCTTGGTCGCCTGGCGCTGCGAGTCGTTGAAATAGGCCGGCACGGTGATCACCGCCTCGGTGACCTCGCTGCCGAGGTAGTCCTCGGCGGCGCGCTTGAGCTTCTGCAGCACTTTGGCCGAGATCTCGGGCGGCGAGTAGCGCTTGCCGCGCGCCTCGACGTGCGCGTCGCCGTTGGGCGCCTTGACGACCTTGTAGGGCACGCGCTTCTTCTCGTCGCTGGCCTCGTCGAACTTCATCCCCATGAAGCGCTTGACCGAGAAGACCGTGTTCTCTGGGTTGGTGATGGCCTGACGGCGCGCGATCTGACCGACGAGCACCTCGCCCTTGTCGTCAAACGCCACGACCGAGGGCGTCAACCGCGCGCCCTCCTCGTTGGTGATCACCTTGGGCTCTTTGCCCTCCATCACGGCGACGACGGAGTTGGTCGTGCCGAGGTCGATGCCGATCATCTTGCCCATCAGGGAGCTCTCCTCGTCGGGAAGGGATGGAATTCTTGAAGCTGGAATTCTTGAAGCTAGAGCGCGCGGCGGCGCCAGAAAAGCCGCCGCCGGGCGTCAAGGTAGGCCTCGCGGCCGGCCTGTCAAGCAGGCGCGCTGGGTTGGGTCAGGTCGCCGCCGTCGGTGGGCGGCGGCATCGGCGGGGTGGCCTCGCCTTCGCCCTCGGCGCTCTCGCCGCTGAGCAGCCGCTCGACGACCTCGTCGACGCGCTTGACGAACACCACCGTCAGCTCGTCGAGGCAGTGCTCGGGCACGTCCATCAGGTCCTTCTCGTTGCGCTCGGGCAGAAAGACCGTCTTGATGCCCGCGCGGTGCGCCGCGAGGACCTTCTCTTTGATGCCGCCCACGGGCAGCACCGTGCCGCGCAGCGTGATCTCGCCGCTGAGCGCCACCGTCGGCTCGACGCCAACGCCCTTGAGCAGCGAAGCGAGCGCCACGAACAGCGTGATGCCCGCCGACGGGCCGTCTTTGGGGATGGCGCCGGCCGGGATGTGGATGTGGATGTCGTGCTTGTCGAGGAAGTTCTCGTCGACGCCGAGGTCCACGGCGCGCGAGCGCACGTAGCTGAGCGCCGCCTGCGCCGACTCCTTCATCACCTCGCCGAGCTGGCCGGTGAGCACCAGGTTGCCCTTGCCGGGCATGCGCGTGGCTTCGACGAAGATGATGTCGCCGCCCACGGGCGTCCAGGCGAGGCCTGTCGCCACGCCGGGCTCGGCCTTGCGCTCGGCCACCTCGGGGATGTGCTTCTGCGGGCCGAGGTAGTCCGATAGTGACGCCTCGTCGATCGGCGGAAGGCCCGTGGCGTCGGCGCCTTCGGCGACCTTGACCGCGCAGCCGCGGATCACGTTGGCGATCTCGCGCTCGAGGTTGCGGACGCCGGCCTCGCGCGTGTACGAGTCGATGACGCGACCGATGGCGTCGTCGGTGAATCCGAGCTGCTCGGGCTGCAGTCCGTGCTCGTCGAGCTGCTTGGGCACGAGGAACTGCTTGGCGATGGCGATCTTCTCGTGGCGCGTGTAGCCGGGCAGCTCGAGGATCTCGAGGCGATCCTTCAGCGCCGCCGGCACGGGATCCATCATGTTCGCCGTGGCGATGAACATGACGTGTGACAGGTCGAACGGCACCTCGAGGTAGTGATCCGAGAACTCGTTGTTCTGCTCGGGGTCGAGCACCTCGAGCAGCGCCGCCGCGGGGTCGCCGCGGAAGTCGTGGCCGAGCTTGTCGATCTCGTCGAGCATGAAGACCGGGTTGAGCGAGCCGGCCTTCTTCATGTTCTGCACGATGCGGCCCGGCAGCGAGCCGACGTACGTGCGGCGGTGACCGCGGATCTCGGCCTCGTCACGTACGCCGCCGAGCGAGACGCGGATGAACTTGCGCCCGATGGCGCGCGCCACGCTGCGTCCGAGCGACGTCTTGCCAACGCCGGGAGGTCCGACGAGACACAGGATCGGGCCCTTCTTGTCGGGCTTGAGCTTGCGCACGGCGATGTACTCGACGATGCGCTTCTTGACCTTGTCGAGGTCGTAGTGGTCCTCGTCGAGCACGCGACGCACGTTCTCGATGTCGAGGTTGTCCTCGGTGCGGATCGACCACGGCAGATCGACGAGCCACTCGAGGTAGGTGCGCGTGACGGTGTACTCCGCCGACGACGGCTGCATCACCTTGAGACGGTCGAACTGCTTCTGCGCGACCTTCTCGACCTCGGAGGGCATCTTCGCCTTGGCGATCTTCTCGCGGAACTCGTCGAGGTCTCCACCGGCCTCGTCGAGCTCGCCGAGCTCTTCTTTGATCGCCTTGAGCTGTTGGCGCAGCACGTACTCGCGCTGGTTGCGCCCCATCTCCTCCTGCACCTGCGTGTTGATCTTCTCGCGCACCTTGAGGATCTCGAGCTGGCGCGAGAGGAACGCCAGCACCTTGCGCAGGCGTGCCTTGAGATCGAACGTCTCGAGGATCTCCTGCTTCTCCTCGACGGGGATGTCGAGGTTCGACGTGATGAGATCCGCCAGCTGCCCTGGCTCCGAGACGCTGTCGACGAGCGCCGCCGCTTCCTTGGGAAGCTCGGGCATCAGCTTGACGACGCGCTTGGCGATGTCCTTGAGGTTGAGCACGAGCGCGTCGAGCTCCACATCAGGCTTCGTCAGGTCGGGTACGGGTTGCACGCGCGAGACGATGAACGGATCGCGCTGGCTGTAGTCGAGAATGCGGACTCGGCTGACGCCCTGCAGGATGACGCTGAAGTTATCCTTGGCCAGCTTGATGACCTTGAGGATTCGCGCCGCGCAGCCGACGGTGTAGAGGTCCGTGTCACCTGGGTCCTCGGTGCGCGCGTCGCGCTGCGTGAGGATACCGATGACCGGTCGCTCTTTGCTGATCGCCTCCTCTACCAACCGCACCGACTTCTTTCGGCCGACGTCGATTGGAATGATGCTGCCAGGGAACAGAACCGAGTTCCGGAGCGGCAGAATGGATAGCGTCTCCGGGATCTCGACCGGCCCCTCTGGTGCAGGAGGCTTTTGCGTTGTCATAACAGGCTCCTAGATGGCTGGCACCCTAGACACGGCGCATACGGCTGTCAAGAGCGCCGAAGCGCTGAAAGCTAAGGCTGCGCGAGGACCCGTCAAGGCGCCGCACACGCAGTGGATTCCGGCACGCACTGGGGGACCGAATGACTGCTGTCACAGCGAAATCCGCTGGGGCACGCCCCCGCGGTGCAGTCGCGCCCGCAGGCGAGGCGATCCCCCTGGTCGGCCCCGAGCATCACGCAGAAGTCGGTCGGACCGCCGCAATCGGCGTCGAGCGTGCACGGCGCGCAGACGTTGGCGCCCTGCGGGCGGCACACGCGCGCGGTCGGGTCGCAGACCTCGGCGCTGGGGCAGTCGCTGCTGCGCGCGCAGCTGCGGTTGGCCAGACACGCGCCGAAGATGCAGCGCTCGGCGGGCAAGCACTCGGCGTCGCCCGCGCACGCGCGCCGGCAGACCTGGATGCCGCCGTCGCACTGGTAGTCGAGCGGACACTGCCCGTTTTCGTCGCAGGTCGGACGCGGCACGCACTCGCGCAGCACCGCGTGGCATAGCTCGCTGGCGACGCAGTCGATGTCGAGCTGACAGGAGCGCTTGGCCAGCCTGCAACGCGCGTCGGCGGCGCAAGAGAAGCCCTTGCCGCAGTCCTCGTCGCGCTGGCAGGGCCCGAGCCGGCGGCGGCAAACGCCCGAGGGGTCGCAGCGCTCGGCCGAGGCGCAGTCGTCGTCACCGCTGCAGGCGTCGCCGAGGACCCAGAAGCCAAAGCGCCCGCCTTGTAGCGCGTCTGGCGGATCGGTGACGAGGCTGTCGCCTTCGCCGAGCTCGACGTGGTAGCGCACGCGCGTCCAGGCTGGCTGCCCCGGTATCGACGCCTCGTAGATGCCGTCGCGCACGCGAGACATCTCGACGCGCAGCTCGGCGCCGCCCTCGCCCGCGCGATAGACGAGGTTCATGTCGCCCGGCCCGGCACCGCCGCCGACGCTGGTGCGAATGCCATAGGGCCCGATGCGGTCCGCGGTGTCGCCAAGGCGCGTGGTATCGACGATGGTCGGGTCGCTGCTGCAGGCGGCGAGAAGGGTAAGTACAGCGCACGAGATGGGCGCGATGTGTCGCACGATGAGTGCAGTGTAACAGCGGCCTGCCAGCAATGCTCGTCGCGGTGTGCAACGATAGGCGTCATGTGTCGAGGTGGGCCTTCGTACTACCGTGAGCTCGTGCGCTCGCCTGGCGAGGACCGATGAGTGACGCGCTAGTCAGCCTCGGCACGGCGCTGGTGATGGCGCTGCTCGCGGGGCGCGTGGTGGCGCGGCTGCACGCGCCGCGCGTCACCGGCTATCTGCTGGTGGGCATGGCCCTCGGCCACAGCGGCGTGGGCCGCTTCGCGCCGCGGCTGCCGCACCTGCTGCGCAGCATGCTGCTCGACACGCCCAACGTGATGCGCCTGGCGCCGGTCAAGGAGCTGGCGCAGGCGCTGATCCTCGCGACCATCGGCACGGGGCTACGCGTAGACCGCATGCGCGGGAGCGCCGTCTTTCGGCTCGCCACCGCGGATGTGTTGGCCACGCTGCTGCTGACGAGCGGTCTGTGTCTCGCCGCGCTGTGGGGCCAGCCGCCCGAGCTGGCCGCCACGCTCGGATTTGTCGCGGTCGCCACGGCGCCGGCGGCGACGCTGATCGTGCTGCGCGAGCTCGAGGCCGAGGGCCCGATGACGCGCAACGTGGTGATGCTCGTCGGCGTCAACAACACGATCAGCCTGCTCGGCTTCACGGCGTTGTCGGGGTTCGCCTTCGGCAGCGACACCGGGCAGGCCTTCGCGCGGGTCGGCGTCGGGGCGCTGATCGGTATCAGCGTCGGCACGACGATGGCCGTGCTGCTGCTGCAGCGTGCGACAGAGCAGACGATGATCTTGATCGGCCTCGGCGGCCTGTCGGCGAGCTGGGGTATGTGCGGCGCGCTCGGCGGCGACCCGCTGGTGGGGGCGCTGGTGCTCGGCGCGACGCTCGCCAACGCCAGCCCGCACGCCGAGGCCCTCATCGAACGGGTGGCGCAGGTCGACTACCCGATCTACGTCGCCTTCTTCGCCATCGCAGGGGCCGAGCTGCACATCGATCTGCTGTGGCGTGGCGGCGGCACGGTGCTGTTCGTGATGGCTGCGTACGTGGTTGGCCGCAGCGCAGGCAAGCTGCTGACAGGCCCGCTGTCGCGCTCGCAGACGCGGGGCGTGGGCCGGCGCGTGGGTCTGGCGCTGCTGGCGCAGGCAGGCCTGGCGATCTCGCTCGCCGACGCGGCGATGAGCGCCGGCCGCCACCACGGCGGCGACGTGCTGGTACGCGCGCAGTTGCTGCAGACCGTGGTTCTCGCCTCGGTAACGCTGTTCGAGCTCGTCGGCCCGCTGGCGGTGCGGTACGCCGTCGTGCACGCCGGCGAGGTCAAGATCATCAACCTGCTGCCCGACCGCGTCGCCGAGGGGCTCGCCGCCAGCATGCTCGACACCCTCAACCGCCTGCGCCGCTCGCTCGGCGTGTCGTTGCACCGCCAGCCGAAGACACGCGCCATGCGCGCGGTGGACATCATGCGCCGCTCGTTCGTGCCGATCCGCACCAGCATGAACGTCGACGACGTGATGCACACCTTCGCCAGCGCGCCATACGATCAGTATCCGGTGGTCGACGAGCACGACGTCTTTCAGGGCGTGATCTCGTACGCCGACATCCGCAGCATGCTCTTCGACGACGAGCTCGCCGACAAGCCGGCGCTCGAGGCCATCGGCGCGTCGAGCGGCGTGACGTGCAAGCCCGAGGCGACGCTGCAGGAGATCATCGCGATCTTCGAGGACTGCCACGGCGAGGTCACGCACATGCTGGTGGTGACGGAGGACGAGCCGCGGCACGTGATCGGGATAATCAATCAGCGCGACGCGCTGGTCGCGTACCGCAGGCACGGCTAGAGACGAAACGGAAGCCTAGGGTTGGGGCCAAGGCCAAGTCGAAGTCGAAGTCGAAGTCGAAGTCGAAGTCGAAGTGGGGAGGCGCGGAGGGCGCCGTCCAATGGAGGAAGTGGCGGCAGCGATGGGTGGCGGGGACCAGTCACCACCCACCGCTGCCTGGCAGCAAACGTCTAACTAGCTAAGGCGTAGGCTCGAAGTCGTTATCGGTGGGCGTCTACTCTTCGTCTTCGTCGATGCGGTCGAAGAGGATGCCGTCCGCGCCGTATTCCGCTTCGCTGACGAGATCGTCATCGAGCTCGGCGAGGAGCATCTCGTCGACCATCTCGTCGACGGAGTTGTAGAGGTTGTCGAGCTTGCGCAGCTCGGATTTCTCGAAGTCGCCGAAGGAACGATAGACGCGGGGAAACATGATCTAGGCCTCCAAGTGCGGCGCTAGGCGCCACCAGTCGCTATCAGGCGCGCTACGCACCACGCGGTCACGCCATCAGGTCGCGCAGCCAACGCATGGTGCGCGTAAGGGTCGTCTCGTCGCGATCGGGCCGGTCGTCGTCGAGCAGCAGCGCGCTGTCGAGCCGCTGCTCGTCACCAGCCTCGAACCAGTCCTCGACCATCCAAGAGTCGTCACCCCACTCGTCGAGCGGCACGTCGACCACGTCGGGCAGGGCCACCGATTGCACCGTCAGAAAGTCCGGACGGGTGCGTGCGGCCTCGGCGAAGTATCCCGAAAAGGGCATTTCGTTCAGGTGCTTACTCGACATGATCCGCCACCAGTACTGGGGTTCCATCTCTTGGCTCCCACAATGTCCTACATGTGCCTACACAGTAGCCCTGGCGCGCGCGGCGGGTCAAAAAACACGTCCGACTTTTTTCGTGTTAGTTCTCAGGCCATGGCGCGGACCATCGCCATCGCGAACCAAAAAGGCGGCGTCGGCAAAACGACGACGGCGGTGAACCTAGGTGCGTCGCTCGCGGCTGCAGAGCAGCGCGTGCTGGCCGTCGACATGGACCCGCAGGGCAACCTCAGCTCGGGACTTGGATATCCAAAAACCGAGGTGGGCGCGCACGTCTACCACGTGCTCGGCGGCGAGATGTCTGCCGAAGAGGTGATGCTCGATACCGAGCTCGAGTATCTCAAGCTGCTGCCAACCACCACCGACCTCATCGGCGCCGAGCTCGAGCTGGTCGACGCGCTGGACCGCCATCAACGGCTCGCCGAGGCGCTCGCTCCGCTGGCGCGCCGCTTCGACTACATCTTGATCGACTGTCCGCCGTCGCTCGGCCTGTTGACGCTCAACAGCCTCGTCGCCGCGGACACCGTGCTGGTGCCGCTGCAGTGCGAGTACTACGCCCTCGAAGGCCTCGGCCACTTGCTGTCGACCATCGAGCGCGTGCGCGGCAGCGTCAATCCGAACATCAGCATCGAAGGCATCCTGCTGTGCATGTACGACAAGCGCACGAACCTCACGCGGCAAGTCGCCGCCGAGGTGCGGCAGCACTTCGGCTCGCAGGTCTTCGAGTCGATCGTGCCGCGCAACGTGCGCCTCAGCGAGGCGCCGTCGTTCGGCAAGCCCGTGCTGCTCTATGACATCGACTCGGCCGGCGCGCGCGCGTACTTGCAGCTAGCGCGCGAGCTGATCGACAAACACGCGCGCTCGGCGCGCAAGCCACGCAGCACCGCCGGTAGAAAGACGCGCACGCGCCGCCGCCGCAGCGCGAGTCAGGGCTAGCGCGCATGGCCAAGCGTAAGGCGCTCGGTCGCGGGCTTTCGGCGCTGATCCCCGTGCCTGGCGAGAGCGCAGGCGCGCAGATCGCATCGGCGCCGGGCGCGCGCCGCGAGCGTGACTACTTCGTCTGCCCCATCGAGCAGATCAAGCCGCAGCGTGGCCAGCCGCGCAAACGCTTCGACGGCGTCGCCATCGACGAGCTGGCGCGATCGCTGAGCGAGCACGGCGTAGTGCAGCCGCTGCTGGTGCGCCCGGCGCAAAAGCGCGGCGAGTACGTGCTGGTCGCCGGCGAGAGGCGCTGGCGCGCAGCGCAGAAGGCGGGCCTGCGCGAGGTGCCTGTGATCATCCGCACCATCGACGAGGCCGAGGCCTTCGAGATGGCGCTTGTCGAGAACATCCAGCGCGAAGACCTCGACCCGCTCGAGGAGGCCGAGGCCTACCAGCGCCTCGTCGACGAGCACGGCTACACGCAGGAGGCGCTTGCCGAGCGCGTGGGCAAGGATCGCTCGACGGTGGCCAACAGCATGCGCCTGCTCAAGCTGCCGGAGGGCGCGCGGCGCGCGCTCGCCGACGGCCGCATCAGCTCGGGCCACGCGCGTGCGCTGCTCGTGCTCGACGGCGCGCCCGGCAAGGGGCGGCTGATGCAGAAGGCGCTCGCGCAGATCGACAAGAAGGCGCTCTCGGTGCGTCAAGCCGAGGTGCTGGTCAAGCGGCTCAAGCTCGAGGCGGAAGGCGGCGCAGCAGCAGCGGCCGGCTCCGCGGGCGCGGGCGGCGAGGCGCAGCAGTCGGCCAACATCCGCGACCTGCAGGAGCGGCTGGTGCGCTCGCTGAAAACGCGCGTCACGCTGCAGCACCGCAAGGGCAACAAGGGTCGCATCGAGATCCACTACAACTCGCTCGACGAGCTCGACCGCCTGCTGGAGATGCTGCTGCGATGACCGACTGGCCGGGCGGACCCGATGCCCGTATCGCCCAGCGCGCCACCGTCGCGCTCGAGGTGCGATACCGCACGTCCGGGTCGTTTCTCGTGAGCTACTCGCTCAACCTCTCCAAGGGCGGTCTATTCATCGAGACCGAGAGCTTGCTGCCGATCGGGGCCAAGGTGATGGTTCAGTTCGGCATCCCCAGCGCCGAACAGATCAGCTGCATCGCGACGGTGATCTGGGTGCGCCGCCAGGCGACCACCGAAGGGCCAACGGGCATGGGCGTCGCGTTCGAGTCGCTCGACGACGACATCGGCGATCGCATCGACAAGATCGTCAGCTCGTTCTCAGGCGTCACGGTGATGCTCGTGGCCGGCGACGCCATCGCCAGCGACCGCCTCGCGCGCACCCTGCGCGGCGTGATCAGCTGCGCCGTGCTCAACGTGCACACCGCGCCGGACGCCCTCGGCCGGCTCACCAAAGACGTCGACCTGGTCGTGCTCGACGCCGACGGGCTGCGCGACGAGTCGCTGCTCGTGGCGCGCGGCGTGGTCGGGCAAAAGGGACCGCCCGTGCTGGCGCTGGCGCGCAGCATCCATCTGTCGGAGTCGCTCACCGCGGCGGGCGTGGCCGCGCTGCTCAACAACCCGGCGCCGTTTTCGCAGTTTCGAGAGGCGGTGCTTTCGCTGTTGGCGCGGCCGCTGCGCAGCAGTTAGCAGCAGTTAGCAGCTGTCAGCGTTCAGCTGTCAGCCCTCGGCGATCGCGTTTCAGCGCCAGCTTACTGCAGGGCCACAGGCCACTGGCCACTGGCCACTGGCCCGCATGCAATCCCAGGGCAAGCTACGCAGCGGCGTCTTTGCCAAGGGCGGCGCGGCCTAGCTCCTGATGCGGCGAAGCGAGCAAGCCGATCCTGTGGCCCGTGGCCCGTGGCCCGTGGCCTCTTTCTCGCTGGCAGCGGCTGTCAGTTAGGCGTCAGGGCAGCAGGCTCGCTTGCTTCGCGAGCTTCGCAGGCAGCGCCGCGCGCATGTCTCGCTCGAGCGCGAGCTCGGCGGGGGCGATGCGTTCTAGTAGGTCGGCGATCTCGGGCAGCTCGTCGCTGACGTCGCTGGCGGCGTAGAGCCAGCGCAGGTCGAGGCGCGCGACGGGCAGCGCGCCGTGGACGAGCATGCGCAGGATCTCGAGCGAGCCCTGCTCGACGTCGACGTCGAGGCGCTGGGCGCCCGCGGCGCGGCGCAGCGTGCAGGCGCGGTCGACGACGAGCTCGAAGGGGCCTTCGGCCGGCGCGAGCGCCCAGCCCTTCTCGATCGTCTCGTTGACCGCGCGCGTGTACGCGCCGTCGTCTGCACCCGATCTGATGTGCACGGCGAGGCGCTCGAGGCGCGGGCCGTCCTCGCGGGCGGCGATGGTCACCATCTGCTTGCCGATGCTCGACGCACCGACCGTGACCGACAGCTCGCGCAGCGCGCCGAGCGCGTCGAGCTGCGAGGTGCTGACGGCGAAGCGAACACGCAGCGCCTCCAGGCGCGTGCCGAGGGGCGCCGCGGCGATGCGGTCGAGCATCGCGCGCGAATGCGCTTCGGCCGAGCGCAGGCTGCTCATGGCATCGGAGAAGATGAAGCGCTCGTAGTGCTCCTCGGTGCCGCGGCCTTTGACCAGCGTGCGCACGGTGCCAAGGCGCGCGTCGGCGGGCGCGCTCTGCCACAGCTCGTCGCTCGCCGACGAGGACCCTGCGAGCGCGGCGGCGTCGAGAAAGCCGCGCCGATAGCTGCGGTGATGCGTGACGGCCGTCAGCGCGCCGAGCCACTCGCTCTCGTAGGCCTTGATCAGCGTCTGGATTCGCTTCTGCTGCTTGGCGCTGGCCTCGCCGCGCTCGTCGGCGAGCTGCAGCGCGATGAGCTCGCCGCGCGGGTCGCCGCGCTCGTTGAGCGCGTCGGCGTAGACGCCGACCGCGGCGAGGTCGTCGAGGTTTTCGATCACCGCGGCGGAGAGCTCGCGCTCGTCGTCGGACGGCGTAGAGGGCGGCGCGAGGCGCGCCAACAGCCGGTCGCAGATCGCTCGATCGGCAGCAGCGAGCGCTGCCGCGGCGGCGCCGATGGCCGCCACCGCCTCGGCGATCACTTGCTCGTAGTAGCCGCGCAGCGTGCTGCGATGCGCCGTGTCAGGCAGCGACTGCAGCGGCTCGACGCTGCGCTCGTCGCCGATGCGCACCAGCAGCTCGAGCGCCGGGCCATAGACGCGCTCGACGTTGGCGCGGTCGTAGCCGATGGAAAACGGCGCCCGACTCAGCACGTCGACGAGCGCGCGCGCGGTGCGTGGATCGTGCTCGAGCTCGCCGAGCAGCTCGAGCCGCCGCAGCCACGCCGCGTAGCGCGCGACCACGCCCGAGACGCTGTAGATGTCGCCTTGGGCGACAGGCACCTTGACCGTCAGCCCGGCGAGCAGCACGTCGAGGTGCGCGGCAACGTTCGGATCGTCGGCCAACGCTAGCCACTGCTGCTGAAACTTCTTGGCGGTGTGGCCGGCGAGCGGCGGCGACGCGTCGCAGCGCGCGGCGAGCGCGTCGACGAGGTCTGCCAGCGGTGCGCAGCGGGTGGCGCGCCACAGCGCCACCGCGCGGGTCAGCGCCTCGTCCCACGCGTCGCGCTCGACAAGCCGAGCGAGCGTCTGCACGACGGTCGCCTGATCCTAGGAGATGCCGAGCCGCCGCACGGCGCTGTCGACGGTGTTGGAGAGCAGCATGGCGATCGTCATCGGCCCGACGCCGCCCGGCACCGGCGTGATCGCGCGCGCGCGCTCGGCGGCGGCGGCGAACTCGACGTCGCCGACGAGCTTGTCGCCGACGCGGTTGGTGCCGACATCGATGACGGTGGCGCCCGACTTGACCCACTCGCCGCGCACCATCTCGGCGCGACCGACGGCGGCGACGACGACGTCGGCGCGCGCGACGTGCGCCGCGAGGTCGCGCGTGCGCGAGTGGCACATCGTGACCGTGCAGTTGCGCGCCAGCAGCAGCTGCCCCATGGGCTTGCCGACGATGTTGGAGCGGCCGATGACGAGCGCCTCGGCACCTTCGAGCGGGGTCTCGGCCTCGTCGAGCAAGCGCATCACACCCGCCGGCGTGCAGGCGACAAAACCCGGCTCGCCGACCACCAGCCGCCCGATGTTCTCCGGCAGAAACCCGTCGACGTCCTTGTCGGCTGGGATGCGCGCGAGCACTGCGCGCGCGTCGACGTGGGCCGGCAGCGGCAGCTGCACGAGGATGCCGTCGACGCGCTGGTCGGCGGCGAGCCTGTCGACGAGCTCGATCAGCGCCTGCTGCGAGGTGTCCGCCGGCAAGATGTGGTCGAAGTGCTCGATGCCGGCGCGCCGACAGCCACGCGTCTTGTTGCGCACGTAGACGGCCGACGCCGGATCGTCGCCGACCAGCACCACGGCGAGCCCCGGCGGCCGGTGCGTCTCGGCGAAGGTCTCCACGCGCGCCTTGAGCTCGCGCCGCACTTTCTTGGCGAGCGCCTTTCCATCGATGATGCGAGCAGACATGCGCCGAGAGTGCCGCGGACGACAGCTCTGCGGCCAGCGGAAATCTATCGATTGCCAATTCGCGAGCGCTCGGGGTATGTCCCCGAGATGCACGTTCTTATCGTCACACCTGAAATCGTTCCGTTCTCTGGCCGCGGCGCTCCCGAGACGCACGACGAGCTCGGCGAGGTCGCCGGGCGATTGGCCGAGGCGCTCGTCGCCGAGGGCCACGAGGTCAGCGTCGTCGCGCCGCTACGCGCCGAGATCGAGCCCTCGCGCCACTCGTTGGCGCGCCGGCTGACCAAGGTCTCGATCTTCGTCGGCGGCGAGCCCGCCGAGCTCGGCCTCTACGAGGGCACGCTGCGACGCACCTCGAGTCGCGTCTTCTTCCTCGACCACGAAGCGACCTTTCGCAGCGAGGGCGCGGCCAAGCACCGCGCCGCCTACATGCTCGCCGCCGGCGCGCTCAAGCTGGCGGCCGACAACCAGTGGGCGCTCGACGCGGTGCACGCCCACGGCTGGCGCGCCGGGCTGGTGCCGCTGCTGATGCAGCGTGCGCGCCGGCGTCACCCCGACGCGCCCGCGCCGCGCTCGGTGTTCAGCCTGCACGACCCGGCAGCGCTCGGCCTCTTCGACAAGGACATCCTCGACGACCTCGCGCTCGGCTACGACGAGTTTCATCCCGACGGCATCGAGTTTCACGGCAAGGTCAGCTTGCTCAAGGCGGGCATTGTCTACTCGGACGTGGTCACCGCGCCCTCACCCGCCTTCGCGCGCGAGCTGTGCGCCGACGGCCGCGGCCACGGGCTCGAGGGGCTCTACACGGCGCGCGGCAGCAAGCTCGCTGGCGTCGCTGGCGGCGCCGACATCACGCATGACCCGGCGGGCGATCACAGGCTGCCGGCGCGCTACTCGGCCGGCCAGCTCGACGGCAAGGCGAGCTGCAAGCGCGCGCTGCAAAGCGAGCTCGGCCTGCGCCCCAACGACCGGCTGCCGCTGCTGCTGATGCTCGGGCCCTTCGACGACGACAGCGGCGTCGACCTGTTGCTCGACAGCGCGGAGCGCTGGTCGGCGCTGCGGCTGCAGGTCGCCTTCGTCGGTGGCGGCGACGCGCAGCGTTGCGAGCGGCTCGCCAAGCTGGCGGCGAGCGACGACAAGGTCGCCTACCGCGCCGACGCCGATGGCGCGCTGTCGCGGCTGTGTCTCGCCGGCGCCGACGCGCTGCTGCTGCCGATGACGCGCGACCACGGCACGTTGCTCGCGCAGCGCGCGCTGCGCTACGGCACGGTGCCGATCGTTCACTCGGTGGGCGGGCTCGGCGACGCGGTGGTGGACTTCGACGTGGTCAGCCGCACCGGCACGGGCTTCGTGTTCAGCGAGAGCGGCGCCGACGCGCTGTTTCTGACCATCGATCGGCTGCTGCGCTGCTTCGAGGACCACAGGCGCTGGCAGGCGCTGGTCAACAACACCCTCTCGCAGGATGTCAGCTGGACGCTGGCGGCGCGCCGCTACGCCACGCTCTACGCGCGCTAGCCGCCCGCCCGGCTTAGTCGGCGATCTCGAGCACGCGCACGCCGGCCTCACCCTCGACATCGACCAGCTCGCCGCGGCCAACGAGCGTGCCGCCGACGCGCAGCTCGACGCCGCCTTGCAGCGGGCGCGGCAGCGTCAGCACGTCACCTACCTGCAGATCGAGCGCCTGCGCGCCGCGCAGGTGCAAGCGACCGAGCTCGACCACGAGCTCGACGGGCAGCGCATCGGTCAGCGTGGCGTCGCCTTCACTGGCCTCGTGGCGGTCGTAGGGATGGTGCTCGAGATCGTCGCGATAGCCTTCGGTCACTACGAGTCGCTCCTCGGCGGCTGAGCCGTCGTCAAGGGGCCGGCGGCTGCGGGCGTCGCCGGTGCTGGAGTCTAGGGTATCTTCTTCGCGGCGCGCGATGAAGCGACCGCGTCCGATGCGCAGCGCGAGCGCGCCGGCGCCGGGGTCGGCCAGGCTCGGCGAGACGATCACATCGCCGGCGGCGAGGCTCTCGAGCTCGTCGCGCGCGAGCTGCAGGCGGCCGTGCTCGACCACGAGCAGCACGGGCGCTGCGCGCAACCAACGCAGCCGCGCCGCAGACCACGAGCGCGTGCGCGCGCTCGCGGCGGGGGCTGTCAGCAGCGTCGCGCGATCGAGACACAGCCAGGCGAAGCCGCGGCGCTCGCCGAGCCACAGCGGCGCTTCGAAGCAGACCAGATCGGCGGCGCGAGCCTCGGCGGTGGACGACGGCGCGGCGACGACTCGCCAAGGCGACGACGTCTCGAGCTCGCTGCACAGCCAGCCGAGCGCGTAGCAGAGCAAACCCCGCTCGGCGAGGCCCGGTGCGGCAGCGGGCGCCCCCGGCTCGAGGCCGAGCAGCTGCGCCGAGAGCGCCGCGCTGGCGGCGGGATCGAGCGCGAGGTAGGCGCGGGTGCTGTCGGGGCCGTGAAGCTCGAACACCTGCGCGCCGCGTGCACGTAGCTTCGCGGGCGAGCCAGAAGCCACCACGCGCGGCACACCGCAGCGCACGCGGGCGCGCAGACACGCGTGCGACCAGCGCGCCACGGCAGAGCCGGCACTGGCGCCACCGAGCAGCCGTCGCAGCGCGCCGAGGGCGTTGACGTCCGCGCGGGACAGGCGTGGCAAGGAATCGTAGGGAAACGGGCGAATCACAGGTGCGAGAGAGAGTACGTCAACGTCGACGTCAACGGTATCGTCGACGTCGACGTCGATTGCGCGCAACCGTGGCGGGGCGGAGCGCGATAAGGCGGCCGTGAACACCTCCGCACCTGTACCTGGTTCGAGCCCTGCCGCCGCCGAGGCGGCGATTCGCCTTCCACCGGGGAGCTCCCGCGCTGCCGTGGGCGATGGAGGCTTCGCGCAGCTGCTGGCCGGCGAGCCTGCCGGCGACCGAATGCAGCCAGCCGATTCCCGAGCCGCCGAACGCCCGGAGTCGAGTGCCCCACCAACCCGCGAGGCGCAGCCGGCACGCGACGAGCGCGGCGAACGGACGGAGCGCAGCGAGGCTCGCCGCGCAGACGAGCCCGCGCGCGAGCCCGATCGCGACGCGCTGCAGCCGGTCAGCGCGCGCGATCTGCAGATGACCTTCGAGGCGCGCGTTTCCCGCGCCGAGCCCGCGGGCGGGCTGCAGGCGCCGGGGGCCAGCGGCGCCGTCGCCGCGAGCGTCAACGCGCAAGCCATGGCGCAGCGCCTGCTGCGCTCGATGGCGGTTCACCACGCGGTGGACGGCAGCACCGCGGTGCAGCTCGAGGTTGGCAGCGGCCGGCTGCGCGGGCTGCGCGTCGACCTCACGCTCGAGGGTGGCCGCGTCGCCGCTCGCCTGCGCGCCGCCGACGCCGGCGCGGCGCGGCTGCTCGGCGGCGCCGAGGAAGCCCTCGGTGCAGCGCTGGCCAAGCGCGGCGTCGCCCTCGGCCAGGTCAGCGTCGAGGTGGATCCACGCCCGGATCACCAGCCGCCAGGGCGCGACGCCGGCTCGGGCGGCAACGCCCGCGACCATGGCGAGCAGCGCGAACGGCGCGAGCGCCCCAAACGCTCGAGCAGCAATTCGCTGGCCGCGGAGCGGTCGTCCGCGGCGAAGTTCCGCGTCGCCTGACGCCGCGCGAGCGATCGTCACCCTGCAAAACTGGCGGACGCCTCCTACATTGTCCTACATTGTAGCCATCAACCGCCCACTCGGAGGAACGATGAGCGACGACGATCGCAGCGACGCCAAGAAAGGCACCGTGATCACGACCAATGTCGACGAGACCGCAACGCCCGAGGCGCGCCGCAGCGAGCGCGTCCCGTTGCAGCTCGTCGTGCGCGAGATGATCGAAGACCAGCCGCGCCAGTGCCTCTCGCTCGACGCCAGCGAGGACGGGATCTACCTCAGCCGCCTCGCCGGCCAGCGCGGCGCGCCCCATGACCAGATGCGGCGCGACGTGCAGCTCGAGCTCGAAATCCCGGGCCATGACGAGGTGATCTGGGCCCGCGGCGAGGTCATGTACGACCGTTTTGACGCCTACTTTCACGGCAGCGGCGTCCGCCTGGCCGACATGGCGAGCACCCATCGCCGCATCCTGCGCGACTACATCGCCCAGCAGCGCGTGCGCCGCCTCAGCGCCGCCCTGCAGCGTGCCCGCGCCCGCCGCGACCCGGCCGGTCCCAACTAGCCCAGCTTTGCGGTAGCCCCTCCCAAACTTTCCCGCCTCCGTCCGTACAACGTTCGGACACCCCACGTCTTCCTTCAGCGCGAGCGGCGCGGCGGCCGAGCCCGTATACTCTGGACTCGGCCTCGCGCCACCAGCGCGTGCAGCGCGTGGGGCCAACACCGAGCAACGCCCGGATGAACCGAATGAGACCACGTCTACTGGCCGCCGCTCTCGTCGCGGCGACAGCCGTCGCCGCCGCGCCCGCGCTCGAGCGCACCGCCCTCGCCGACTGGTCGGTGCAACGCAACCCCTTCGACCAGCGCATCGTCGGCCGCTACAAAGCGCTGCTCAAGCGCCGGCCCAACGACGGCTACGCCCTCGCCCGCCTGCTCAAGCTGTACCGCCGCCACAGCAGCATCGGCGCGCTGATCAAGGAGTACCGCGTCAAGGCGCGCAAGGCGCCCGGCAGCTTCGCCTACCAGGTGATCCTCGGGCACCTCTACCGCATCACCGGCAACCTCGCGCGCGCCACCCAGCACTACGAGCGCGCCGGCAAGCTGCGGCCCAAGAGCTCGACCGTCCCTGCGGCGCTCGCCAAGCTCTACCGCAAGCAGGACAAGGTCGACAAAGCCATCGCGGCCTACAAGCGCGCGCTGTCGCTCGCCCGCACCACGCGCGGCAAGAAGCGCTACCTGCGCGCGCTGGCCAACATCGCGCTGGCCAAACGCGACCTCAAGGGCGCGCGCCAGTACTACGCGCGCCTGGTCAAGCTCGACCCCCGCAACATCTTCGTGCGCATCGAGCTGGCGCAGGCGCTGGCGCGCAGCAAGAGCTACAAGGAAGCGATCGCCGAGTACGAGAAGATCCTCAAGCGCACCAGCCAGAGCAGCACGCGCGCCGACGTGCTCAAGCAGATCGGCGGCCTCTACACCAAGCTCGGCAAAACCGACAAGGCCGTCGCCACCTACCGCAAGGCGATGCGCCTCGCGGCGCGCGGCCACTGGATCCGACGCGAGCTCACCGACCGCATCATCTCGATCTACCGCGAAAAGGACGACCTCAAGTCGCTCATCGCGCACTACGAGAAGACCTGGAAGAACCGCGGCCACTTCGAGTGGCAAGTGCTCGGCCGCCTCTACGACGAGACGGGCGACGAGGGGCGCGCGCTCAAGGCCTATCGCGCCGCGCTCAAACGCAACCGCCACGCCATCGACACGCGCGTGCGGCTCATCGCGCTGCTCGAGCGCGCCGGCCGCGCCAAAGAGGTCATCAGCGAGTACCGCACGCTCGCCAAGATCGCCCCCGGCGAGCCGCGCTACCAGCTCGAGCTGGCCAAGCGCCTCTACCGCGCGGGCAAGCAGAACGAAGCCATCGCCGTGCTCGAGCGCCTCGGCGCCCGCTTTCGCCGCGACGCCTCGGTGCACTCGGCGCTCGCCGACCTGTTCGCGCGCTGGGGCGACCAGAAGCGCGCCATGCGCGAGGCCAAGATCCTCGTCTCCATCGAGCCCAAGGATGACTCGCACCTCGTCAACCTCGGCGAGCAGTACTGGCTGCGCGGCAAGAAGCGCCTCGCCGTCGCCACCTGGCGCCGGCTACTCGGCGCGATCGCCAAGAAGCACCGCGCCTACGCCAAGCTCGCCGAGATCCTCGGCCAACACGACCTCACCAAAGAAGCGATCAAGCTCTATCGCAAGGCGATTAAGCTGAAGAAGGACCACCTGCCCTATCGCCGCTCGCTGGCGCTGCTGCTCGAGCACAAGAAGATGAACAAGCCAGCGCTAGACGCCTGGGACAAGGTGCTCGTGCTGGCCAAGGCGCAGAAAAAGCGCCGCCAGTCGCTGCGCGAAGCGCGCAGCCATATCATCAACATCCTGCACCGCACCTATCGCCTGCGAACGCGCATCCGTCGCTTCCGACTCGCCTTCGAGGCCACGCCGCCCGACCTAGAGTCCGGCTTCTTCCTCGCCGAGGCGTACCTCAAGCGCCGCAACCTCGAGCGCGCGGCGGTGGTGTACCGCAAGATCCTCGCCTTCAAGGCCGACAACCTCGAGGCGATGGTCGCGCTCGAGGCGGTCTACCGGCGCCAGCGCAAGCTCAACGAGGCCGTCAAGCTGCTCAAGCGCCTCGCCGAGCTGCAGCCACACAACAAGCGCGACTACTACCAGCGCATCGCCAACCTGCTGCTGCAGGTCTACCGCGACAAGGAAGCGACGGAGTACATGCACAAGGCCGTCGCCCTCGGCTCGCAGGACGCGCGCTCTTACCAGCGCCTCGGCGAGCTCTACGAGCGCAAAGAAGACCCGGCCGGCGCGGTGAAGGCCTACAAGAAGGCGCTCGAGCTCAACCCCAACCTGCACGCGGTGCACTTCGCGCTGGCGCGCCTCTACACGCGCAGCGGCGAAAACGCCAAGGCCGAGAAGCTCTACCGGCTGATCCTCAAGAAGGCGCGCACCCCGGAGATATTGCGCAAGGCGTTCCGCCTCGGCGTCGACATCAGCGCCTACCTCGGCAAGCTCGAGAAGATGGAAAAAGAGATCCAGCCGCTGGCCGTCTCGGCGGCGCGCGGCTCGGAGGTCTACCGCCGCATCCTCGTCGACATCTATCGGCGCCGCGTGCCACCGCTGGTGCACCAGGCGCGCCACGGCGACGCCGCCACGCGCAAGGCCGCGCAGGAGACGCTCAAGAAGATCGGTCTGCGCGGCATGACGCCGCTGCTAGAGCGGCTCGCCACCACCGCCGCCGGCTCGACTACGCGACGCCAGCTGATCCGCCTGCTGGGCTACCTCGGCAATCCCAACGCCGCGCTGCCGCTGCTGCGGCTCGCGCAGCGCGACGCCGACGAGCGACCGATCGTGATCCGCGGCCGCCACTACTATCGCTACTCCTACTACTACCGCTCGCGTTACGGCTATCGGCGCCGCGCCGAGCAGCTCAACGAGCGCGTCGAAGCCGTCGTCGCCGTCGGACGGCTCGCCGACGAGCGCGCGGTCAAGGGCCTGGTGGCGCTGATGGGCAGCACCGAGGGCAACCTGCGCGAAGCGGCGGCGTGGGCGCTGACGCGCGCCGGCGGCCGCAAGTCGATCAAGGCGCTCTTCAACGGGCTCGGCGACAACCGCACTGGCGTGCAGGTCTTCTCGTGCGTGGGTCTCGGCCTGCACGGCGGCCGCCGCATGCGCGCCGTGCTCGAAGAGGTGATGCTCGACGACACGCGCCGACAGCGCGTGCGCGCGGCGTGCGCCTACGGATTGGGCCTCATCGGCGACGCGCACTCGGTGCCGACGCTGCTGTCGGTGGTGCGCTCGGGCGACGACACGCTGCAGCGCAACGCCGCTTGGGCGCTCGGCGCCATCGCCGACAAACGCGCGGTCAAGACGTTGGTGCGCGTGATGTGGAACAAGCGCCCCGTCGTGCGGCGTGCCATCGCGTGGGCGCTGGTGCGCATCTCCGACAAGTCGAGCATCAAGCTCACGCGCCGCTCGCCCGACGTCGTGGTCAAGAGCGGTCACGTCAACTCGCAGGCCTTCGTCAACGTGCTCACGCGCGGTGTCGACGAGCTGAAAGGCAAGGCGCTCGCGGTGCGGCTGTCCAAGCTCATCGGCGCCAACGAGACCGCCATCGCTGAGGGGCTGCGCACGGCGCTTGGTCGCCACCGCGATGTGGTGCTGCGCTCGGTGCGCGATCTCGACCAGCGCGATCTGGCGCTCAGCCTCGGCCCGCTCACGGCGGGCGCGCACCTGCTGCGCGGAAACGACAAGGCGCGCATGGACCGCGCCATCAAGGCGGTGGTCGATCACGTCAAGCCTCAGATCGCCGCGCTGATCGGCTCGCACGATCCGCTCGTGCGCCGCCACGTGTTGTCGGTCTACAGCAAGCTCGCCGGCAGCAGCGACGACCTCGCGGGCGTACTGACCAAGGGCCTCGACGACGAGGACTGGTCCGTGCGTGTCGCCGCCATGCGCGCCGCCGTGGTGGGCCATCGGCGCGGCGCCCTGCAGGCCAGCAAGCTCGTGACGCTCGCCAGCGGTCGGCTCAAGTCGTCGCACTGGCGCGTGCGCGAGGCGGCCGTCGCCGCGCTCGGCGCGGTGGGCAGCGCGTCGGCCACGCCAGCGCTGGCTCAGGCGCTCGCCGACAACAACGGCTTCGTGCGCGAGGCCGCGGCCAAGGCGCTCGGGCGCAGCGGCGGCGCTGCCGCGCGCTCGCCGCTGGTCAAGGCGCTGCGCGACGAGGTGCCCCACGTGCGGGCAGCGGCCTGCGCCTCGCTGGCGCAGCTGAAGCTGGCCTCCGGCGAGCGCGGCAGCATCGAGCCGCTGCTGCGCGACGAGTCTCCGCTGGTCAGCGGCGCCTGCAAGGCCGCCCTAGGGCGCTGAGGCGCCGCCCAAGTTTCACTGTAGTTAGTTGAGTTTGCTGGCGCCGGCCTGATATGCTGCGCCGTGATCTATGGACGTCGGTCTCGTCTGCGACCGCTGTGATACGTACAACTCGCTCGACGCAGGATCGTGCTCTTCCTGCGGCGCGCCAGTGACACAACCAGGCGAAACGCGGCGCGATAGTCCACCGGCACCCGCAACAGAGAGCGCTCCGACCATGCAATGCCCACAATGCCAAACTGAAAACCCCGACGGCTTCCGCTTCTGCGGCAACTGCGGCTTCAACCTGGCCGATTTGGCGCAGCAGGGACCTGCCGACGGTGAGGGCGCGCGTACGCTGTTCTTCGGCGCGATGCAGGCGCCCGACCGCGCCAAGCTGATCTTGATCAAGGGCGAGGGGATGGACGGCGTGTCCTATCACCTCAACGCCACCGAGCACACCGCGGGCCGCAGCGACGGCGAGATCCGGTTCCCCGACGATCCGCTGCTCTCGCCGCGACACGCCTGCTTCTATTACGACGACCAGCACAACCTCGTCGTGCGCGATGACGGCTCGGTCAACGGCGTGTTCGTGCGCATTCGCGACCCAGTGCCGCTCGTCGCGGGCTCGCGCTTCTTGGTCGGCGAGCAGCTGATCGAGTTTCAAGAGACGACCAAAGACGACCAGCAGCCCGAGGCGGACGACCAAGGCACGTACTTCTACGGCAGCCCGCGTCGTCCAGGACACTTCAAGCTCGTGCAGCTGCTGCGAGGCGGCGACATCGGGATGATCTTCCGCGCCCCCACCGACCGCGTGACACTCGGTCGCGAGGGCAACGACATCAACTTCCCCGACGACCCGTTCATCTCCGGCCAGCACGCGATGGTCAACGTGGCGGGCGATGGCTACGAGCTCAATGACATGGGCTCCAAGAATGGTACTTTCGTGCGCCTCGAGGAGCCGTTCGTGCTCGGACACGGAGACTACGTGTTCCTCGGGCAACAGCTCCTGCGCGTGGAAATCTCAGCCTGAGCGAACGCGAGAGCAGACGACTGCTGGCAGAGGAAGATAGGCGGAGGCCAACGTGATCAGCTGCCCCAAGTGCGGCAAAGACAACCAGGACCATTACAAGTTCTGTCTCGGATGCGGCGCGGAGCTCTCGGCGTCTGGGCTCTCGGCGCCTGGGCCTGGCGCACCCGCACCCGCCCCACAACCGATCGTGCCCAACGTCGCGGTCAGCCCGACGCCGCCAGCGGGTACGCCTGCGGTCGGGCCCGACATCAACTCGATGGCCGCCACGGCGCCGC
This sequence comes from Myxococcales bacterium, assembly GCA_020431405.1. Classification (GTDB taxonomy): domain Bacteria; phylum Myxococcota_A; class Polyangia; genus JAGQIK01. The sequence continues at coordinate 8,693 of JAGQIK010000358.1, read as the reverse complement.
CCGAGTCGAGCCCGAGCCATCAGGCGCCGCCTCCGATGGGAGCGCCTCCCGGTGCGCCGCCGCCGATGGCGCCGCCGCCGATGCACGCGCCGCCGCCCATGCACGGCGGACCGCACGCGCCGCCGCCGATGGCACCGCCGCCGATGTCGCCGCCGCCGATGGCGCCCCCGCCGATGGAGCCGCCGCCGATGTCGCCGCCTTCGTCACCGTCCATGCCCGCGATGGACGTGGCGGGCTCGAGCGGGCTGTGCCCCAACTGCGGGGCGCAGAATCCGCCTAACTTCGCCTTCTGCGGCAACTGCGGCACGCGCTTGACGCAGCGCCAGGAGAGCCAAGCCGGCCCGCTGCCGACAGCGCCGCAGTCGCAGCAGACCGCGTCGTACGTGGCGCGCCTCTCGCTGATCCGTCCCGACGGATCCGAAGGCGGACACCACGACGTCTACGAGCACGATGTCGTGCTCGGTCGCGGCGCGGGGCCGATGTTCGACAGCGACAGCTACCTCTCGCCGCAGCACTGCCGCATGCACTTCGACGGCGACATGATCACCATCGACGACGCCGGCAGCCTCAACGGCGTGTTCGTGCGCATCGTCGACGACGAGCCGCTCGGCAGCGGATCGATCTTCCGCATCGGCCAAGAGCTGCTGCGCTTCGACGCCATCCACGAGCCCGAGCTGCTCGAGGACGGCACCGAGATCCTCGGCAGCCCCAATCCGGGCTACTGGGGGCGACTCAGCCTGATCGTCAGCCGCGGCATCGACGGCAGCGCTTTCCCGCTGATGGGTGACGAGATGGTGCTCGGCCGCGAGCGCGGCGACATCCTCTTCTCCGACGACGGCTACGTGTCGGGCATGCACGCCAAGATCAGCATCACCGACGAGGGCGTGTACCTCACCGATCTCGGCTCGTCCAACGGCACGTTCATCTGCCTCGACGAGGCGCGCACGGTGCCGTTCGGCACCTACGTGCTGATGGGTCAGCAGCTCTTCCGCATCGACCGCCCCTGAGGCGTAGCGGCCCAAAAGGCGCGTGTAGTATAGTGTAGGAGACGGAGGCGAATCCCATGCGTAGAGTTTGTGTCCTGATCGCAGCAGCCGCCCTCTGCTTCGTGGCGCTCAGCGGGTGCAAGAGCGAGCCTGGCATCAAGAGCCTCGAGCCCGCCAAGGGCAACGTGGCCGGCGGCGATGACGTGATCATCATGGGCGCCGGCTTCAAGCGCGGCATGACCGTGCACTTCGGCAAGAAACGCGTCGCCAACGTGGTCGTCGAAGCAGCGACCAAGATCCGCGTCAAGTCACCGCCCAACAAGGCGGGCGCCGTCGACATCATCCTCACCGACGAAACCGGTCAGACGATGGTGCTCAAGAACGGCTTCACCTACACGTCGCAGAACAAGTAGGCCTCGAACGTCCGGCCTCGGGCCTCAGGCATCGGGCATCGGGGCGGTAGGCTCGCGCTTCGCGCTTCGCCGTTCGTGTCGACGGCGCCTACTCCACATCCACAGCATCAGCGCGAGAAGTATGGGCTGCGTCGGGCTGCGCGCGGGTGCTATCGCGCAGCCGCCTTGGGCTGTGCCGCCCGTGGTGGCGGCGTCGCTGGACGTCGCGCCGGTGTCGGCTGAGGCCGAGGTGGCGTCTGCGCTGGTCGTCGAGTCGTTTGGCGCGAAGCTGTCTATCGACGGCGTGCTGTCGGTGGCGTCGGTCGCTGACGCGGTGTCGGCGCGGGGGGCGACATCGGCGTTCGGGGCTGCGTCGGCCGGTGGGGCGGTGTCGGCGAGCGGCGCCGCGTCGACGGTGCTATCGCCGGTCGGCGCGGCGTCGGCGGCTGGCGCGGTGCCCTCGTTGGAGACATAGATCCACGGCTTGGATGTGCTCGAGTAGGTCTCCTGGCCGATGAGGTCGAGGTCGCCGTCCTTGCCGAGGTCGCGCACGACGCCCGAGTAGAGGCCGCGGCTGCTCGATACGGTCTGCGCGTTGCCGAAGTTGCCGCTCGCTTGCCCTTGGTTGAAGTAGATCGTGATCGACTGCTGCTGGCCCCACATCGACCAGGCGATGCCGGCGACCACGTCGAGATCGCCGTCGCCGTCCATGTCGGCGAGGGCGATGGTGTGCATGCCGTTCTTGTTGCTAGCGATCACGTGGCGCGTCCAGCTGCTGGCGCTCGCCGGATTGGCGGGTCCCTCGTACCAGGCGAGAACGTGGTTGCCGCCGTTGCGGTAACCCTCGGCGGGCGAGATGACGATGTCTGCGCGGCCGTCGCCGTTGAGGTCGCCGATGGCTTGTTTGACGTTGGCGTTGATCGTCGGGTACTGCGCGTCGACTACGTGTGCCGTGTAGCTCTGGGTGCGCGGATCGGCGGGCGCCTGCAACCAGTGGCCGCAGATGGCGATGTCGCGCTGGCCGGCGCGGTCGAGGTTGCCGAGGGCGAAGCCCTCGCCGGTGGCGCCGTAGGGCGTGGCGTCGATGATCTTCTCGGTGAAGCTGGTCTTGCTGTTGGTGAAGTAGATGCGCAGCTGGTTGACGTCGAGCGAGCGCACGACGACGTCGAGCTTGTTGTCGCCGTCCATATCGGCGAGCTGCATGTCGTTGATGTGGTGCACGGTCAGCGGCCCGGCGATCTTGTGCACGGTCCAGCTGCTCGTCGCGGGCGACTGCGGGCGCGGGTTTTCCAGCCAGTAGATGTAGGCCGACTTGGTCGCGCCGCTGTGGTTGTCCATCGACACGACGAGGTCGTAGTCGCCGTCGCCGTCCATGTCGCCGAAGCGCGCGGCGCCGATGAACGGGCGCATGGGTGACGGCAGCGTGAAATCGTGGCGCTGCCAGGTGCCGCTCGCCGGGTTGGTCGGCGAGCGAAACCAGGCGAAGGTCACCCGCCCGCCAGCGTGTTTGCCGCCCTCGAAGACGCCGATGTCGACATAGCCGTCGCCGTCGAGGTCGCGCGCGTCGAGCGCCGACAGCCCGCTGATGGCGCCGGCGGCGACGTCGCGGCCCTGGCTGATGGCGATCGGCCCGTTGACCACGGCCCGTCGCTTTGACGAGAGCTGCTGTGGATCGTCGCTGCAGCCGAGCGCGACGAAGGCAAGGAGCGAAACCGTTACGTGGCGCACGCTCCGATCATACGGCACCTAGCAGGGCGCCGACTTACAGAGCGTGCGCGGATGGCACGCGGCTCGCGGGTCAGATCGCGTCTTGGCGCTGAAGGCCGCGCCGGATCTTGCTCAGCGCCTGCTCTTGCAGCTGGCGGATGCGTTCGCGCGAGAGGTTGTAGGCCTGACCGATCTCTTTGAGCGTCTGCTCCGGCGTTCCGCCCAGGCCGAAGCGCTTGCGCAGGATGTCGGCCTCGATGGGCTTGAGATCCATCTCGAGCAGCCGCAGCACCTGGTCGTTGAGCGCTCGCTCCATCACGCGATCTGACGGCAGCTCGGCCTCGGGGTCGTGCATGAAGTCGATGAAGCGGCGTCCGTCCTCTCCCGAGACCTCGCGGTCGAGCGAGACGGCCTGCTCCATCAGGTAGCCCTCGAGCTTCTGCACCTTGTCGGAGCTGATGCCTGCCGAGCTCGAGACCTCTTCCTGCGTGGGCGGACGACCGAGCTTGCTGCTCAGCTCTCGCCGCGTGCGCGAGACCTTGTGGTAGGCGTCGATCATGTGCACCGGCAGGCGCACCGCCCTGCCCTTGTCGGCCAGAGCGCGGCTGATCGAGTGGCGGATCCACCAGCTGGCGTAGGTGCTGAAGCGGTAGCCGCGACGATAGTCGTAGCGTTCGACGGCCTTGATCAGGCCGACGTTGCCTTCCTGGATCAGGTCGCTGAGCGGCATGCGGCCGTGGTTGAAGCGGCGCGCGATGCTGACGACGAGGCGTAGGTTGGCTTTGACGAAGTCGTTGCGGGCGCGCTGCGAGCGGCCGAAGCCAACGCGCACGCGACGCATGTAGTCCTTGAAGACCTTGCTCTGGGTGTTGACGTGCAGACGGCCGTTGTAGCGCCGCTCCACGTCCCCGCGGGCGATCTTGCCGAGCTCCATCAGCACGGCGAACAGCGTGCGCCGATCGACATCGGCATCATGCAGCTGCCGGCCGACCTGCTCGCAGCACTCGGTGTAGCGGTTGCGTTGGGCTACGGTGGGTCGTGACTTGAAGGCGCTGGCTTTGCGGCGCAGCGTGCTGACGGACTTGGGGAGCTTCTCTTGCTCCGCCTCGGTGATGCTGAGGATCGCGTCCAGAACGGGCGGATAGCTCAGTACCTGAGCCCACAGCGAGACTTCGATGGCCTCGATGTGGCGAGCGCACTCGAACTCTTCTTCAGGTTTGAGAACCGACAGTTGCGCCATCTCTTTGAAGTAGCGCGCGAGGAAGTTCTCGGAAGGCTCTGGGGTTGGTTTGCTCTCGTTGCTTTCGACGTCGAGATTGTTGGGCTTGTCGCGGACCATACGACTCTTCCGACGACGAGGCCGCCCACGACGCTTGGGGGCAGCGAATGATGTTGCTCGTCTGGGGCTGCTAGCCATCACTGCTCCTAGGAATTCGGGCACTTAAGCTATTTGTTCTCGTTCTGGGATCGATAAGACTTCTCACACCTAATACGTAGTCCCTGGTACAAAAACGGTTCATCCGGGGCGCTTATTCCGATCGCTTTTCCACCGAGCTACAGATCGCAAGGTAGCTCCGGCGGGGGGCAACACAACCCGCGCACTGAGAGCGTCGATGGATTTCGGCGGCAATACCTTCTACGGGCGAGCGCGAGCATTGGTTCCATCGGCACGGCGCAGCACGAGATTTCGACCGCGCGAGGCGGTGTCTCGTTGGTCGAGCGATGTCCTTTTTCCTCGCGGCGCGCTCGGTGCGCGCCGGCGCGCGGCTCAGGGCTCGGGCAGCTTCCAGCGACGATGAAGCCACAGCCACTGCTCGGGGTGCTCGCGGACCGCCTGCTCGATGGCCGCGGTGAAACGGGCCGTGGCCAGCTCGATGTCGTCGTCAGCGCGGGAGACGTCGAGCGCTTCGCCTAGCTCCAACCGAAAGCCGTCGTCGGTGCGAACCAAGAAGGCGGGCAGCACCGGGGCGCCAGAAAGGCGCGCCAGGCGCGCGAGCGAAGCGCTCGTCGCGGCGAGGCGGCCGAAAAACGGTACGGCCACGCCATCGGGATCGTGCTGGTCGAGCACGACGGCCACCAGCTCGTTGCGGCGCAGGGCGGCCACGATGCGGCGCGCGCTGCCGGCTGCTTCGAGCAGCTGCACGCCGCAGCTGCCGCGCGTGCGCATCCAGTAGTCGTTGATGCCGCGGCGCTTGATCGTGCGCGTGATCACGTTGACAGGCAGGCCGGCGCGGGCGGCGGCGCAGGCGAGCAGATCCCAGTTGCCGAGGTGCGCCGAGAGCACCAGCACGCCGTTGCCTTCGCGACGAAGGGCCTCGAGGCGTGCGAGGCTGTCGTCTCCGAGCAGCTGCCGAGCGTCGTCGCCGCTGAGGCGCGGGATGCGAAAGAACTCGACGGCGGCGCAGCCGAGCTGGCGGTAGACCTGATAGAGCAGCCGGCGCGCGTCGGACGCGTCGATGTCGAGCGCGCGTTGCAGGTTCTCGAGCGCTACGCGGCGGCGGATACGCGCCAGCCACAACAGGGCGCCGAAGAAGGCGCCCACGCGGCGGGCCGCGCGCAGGCTCAGCCCACCGAGCAGCAGCGCCAATAATCTCACGGCATGCTCCGCTCGAGCGCTGCCTCGAGCGCGGCGGCCCCGCGCACGATCTCGACGTCGCAGCGAAGGGCAAGCATGCGCGACGCCAGCGGCGTCCCGGCCATACGCGCCAGATCCTTCTCGGTGGTCAACAGCAAGGCGCCGGCGTGCTCGCTGGCCTGCGCGAGATCGCGCACGCCAAGCGGTGTGTGGTCGCGGCGCAGCGCGTGACCGACGACCTGCGCGCCAAGGTCTGTGACGAGCTCGATGAAGGCAGTCGGCGCGGCGACAGCGGCGACGATGAACACGCGACGACCGCGCAGCGCGTGCGCGTCGAACAGCACCTCCCCTGTTGCGTCGACGACGTCGCGCGCGCGCGCGACGCTGATCACGTCGATCCCGCGACGGCCTGCGGTGGCGCAGCGAGCCGCCGCGCTGGCTCGCTCGAAAGCGTGGGGCTCGAGGCGGCCATCGCGCGCGTGTAGCCACGACAGGTCGGCGTGCTGCAGCGCCTGCAGCGGCTCGCGGCGCCAGCGCGTGGGCAGATCGGCGTCCAGCATCACCACGTCGAGGTCGCGCGGCAGACGACGGTGCTGAAAGCCATCGTCGACGAGCACCGCCGCGGCGCCGAGCGAGACGGCGAGGCGCGCAGCGGCCGCCTTGTCGGCGCCGGCGACGACGATCGCGTGCGGCAGCCAGCGCGCCAACAGCAGCGCCTCGTCACCGTGCCGTGCCACGAGCGTCGCGCCGTCAGCGCTGGCGGGCGAGACGTGCGAGGCTTTTTTGCGCGCGCTGCCGCCGTAGCCGCCGCAGACCAGGCCTACGGGCGCCACGCCGAGCCGCACTGCCACGCGCCGCGCGAGCTCGGCGGCGACGGGCGTCTTGCCGCTGCCTCCGCTCGCGATGGCGCCGACGGAGATGACCGGCACACCGATGGGCGCTGCCGCAAAGAGCACTCCTCGCTGGTAGGCTGCGCGGCGCAGCGCGCCGGCCGACGCCAGCGCCGTCGCGAGCACGCGCCGCGCGAGGCTCACGCGCGCCCCTCGAGCACGCTGCCGAGCCGCAGCGCGAGGCGATCCGCCTCGCCCGCGAGCGCGCGCGCGGCGGCGACCGCCGACTCGGCGCGTGCGGGCGCGGGCGTCGCGAGCACACGGTCAGCCACGGCGACGAGCTCGCTGGCGTCGCTGATGCGCGAGAGCACGCCGGCTCGACAGAGCGCCGCCACCTCGTTCGCGCACGCCTCGGTGTGCGGCCCCACCACGACGTGCGCGCCACGGCTGGCCGGCTCGACGACGTTGTGCCCGCCACGCGGCGCGATGCTGCCGCCGACAAAAGCCAACGCGGCGCCGCCGTAGGCCTGCGCCAGCCCGCCCATCTGATCGCGCAGCACCACACGCTGGCGCTGCGCGGCGTCGAGCGGCAGCTTGTCGATACGCCGCCGCGCCGCAGCGACATCGCGGGCGTAACGCGGCGCCACCTCGACCTCGAGCGCCGGCCAGCGCGCGAACAGCCCTGGCAACGCGTCGAGCACGGAGAGCTCTTCGGCGTGAACGCTGCCGAAGACCACGCGCGCGCGCGAAGAGACGAAGGAGCCGCCGCTCGGCATGTCGCCGTGCTTGCTGCTGCCGACGACGGCCACGCGCTCTGCTGGAACGCCCGCGCGCGCGAAGCGCTCGGCGTGCTGCCCGTCGATCGCGTTGACCTGCGCCAGCGCGGCGAAGCGAGGGCGAAAAAGGGATGGCAGCCGTGCGTAGCGAGCGAGGCTGCGCTCGCTGAGCCGGCCGTTGACGATGACCACGGGCACGTCGCGTCGCTGCGCGGCGCCGACGAGCGCCGGCCACAGCTCGAGACACTCGAGGATCAGCGCGCGCGGCGCCACGCGGCGTATGGCGCGGCGGCAGAGCGGCGACCAGTCGATGGGCAGCCGAAACAGGCGCGGTGGCTGGTCCCAGCCGTGAGCCAAGCGCTGGCGTGCGAGCTGCTCGCCGGCGCGCGTGAAGCTCGAGAGCACCTTGGAGCCGTGCAGCCGGCGCGCGAGCGGCAGCAGCGCGGCGACGTCTCCTGCGCTGCTGCCGTGCAGCCAGATCGGTGCGTCGTCGCAGCGCGGCGCAGCACCGAGGCGTTCGGCCAAGCCGCCGCGCAACCGAGGATGTGCCGCCAGCAGCGGCAGCGACAGCGGCAGCGCCAGCAGCTGCAAGCCGTCGTAGACGAGCCGCGACGCGAGCACGCGCGATCTGCTCGGCGGTGCTGTAGGGCGCATAGGTCCCTAGCGCGGGCGCTTCTCCGCCAGTAGCAGCAGGCTGCGCGACTCGTTACCAAAAAAGCGCGTGCGGTGCGCCATGTGGCCCGAGACCTCGAGCACGCGGAAGCCGGCGTGGTGCAGGATCTTGCCCAGCTCGTGCAAGCTGTAGGAGCGGATCGAGATCTCTTGCTCGAGATGGCGGCCGTCCTCGAACACGACGGAGCGCTTGGTGATGATGCGGCTGGTGAAGTAGTTGAAGTCGACTTCCTCGAGCACGACGCAGCCGTCGCCCTCCCACCAGATACGCGCCGGCAGATCCTTGATCGCGTAGTCGCGGTTGGCGACATCGAGCAGCAGGCGCCCGCCGGTCTTGAGGCCGTTGTTGATGGCCACGATCATCTTGCGGTTGGAGTCGTCGTCGAAGTAGCCGAACGTCGTGTGCATGCAGTAGGCGGCGTCGAAGCGCTCCTGATAGGCGAGCTCGCGAAAGTCGCTCTGCACGAAGTTGACCTGAACGCCGCGCTGCTGGGCGTTGTCCGCTGCGCGGATCAGCAGCGGCAGCGAGCGATCGTAGCCGGTGACGTTGTAGCCGCGCGCGGCGAGCTCGATGGCGTGACGCCCCGGACCGCAGCCGATGTCGAGCATCTCGCTCTCCGGCGTTGGCTGCAGGCTCTCCTCGATGAAGTCGACCTCGCGCGTGGTCAGCTCGGGCGTGATGTGCGGCAGCGTGCGCAGGAAGTCTTCGTCGAAGATCTCTTCGAACCAGGCGCGACTGCGCCGGCGACTTCGCC
>JAGQIK010000357.1 GCA_020431405.1 Myxococcales bacterium | reverse complement strand
CGAGCCGTGGTGGTCACCGGCGGCGCTGGCGCCGCTGCCGCCGATCCCTGGCTGGTCCTACGGCGCGCGCGCGAGCGCTTCGCCGCGCGAGCTCGGTCTTCGTGCGGCGCGCTACGCGGTCTCGGCGCTGATGCTGGCGGACCTCGGCGTCTCGCCGGCTCAGGCGAGCTGGGCGCGGGCGGGCTTCGGCGATCTGGTCAACCGCTGCTACGGCGTTCAGATCGACTGGCGCGCGCGCTACCGCACGCTGCTCGAGCGCTGGACCAAGGAGCTCTCGCCGAGCTACTGGGCCAGCGAGCGGGCCATCGACGTGCTGCATCGCGGGCTGTGGAGCGCCGAGCACGACGGGCTCTCGGCAGGCTACGCCGACGCTTGGCTGTCGCGCTTCGAGCGTGACCGCGTGGGCGCTGCGCGGGCGTTTTGGTCGGAGCTGTGCGCCGGGATCTCCGACGCGTTCATGTAGGCCGCGAGGTCGTGCTCGCCCGGGCGCGGCTCAGGCGGCGCACGCCTCGAAGGCGGCGTCGACAAGATCGGCGGGCGTAAACGGCTGCTGCAGGCTGCGCGTGACTTCGTTGGCGGCCAGCTGGGCGACGGCGCGCCAGCGCATGGACGAGGCGTAGAGCAGCACCGGGATCTTGGCCAGGCGCGGGTCGCGCGCCAGCGATTGCCACAGCGGCTGCTCGCGGCTGGCGCTGCTGCTCGCGTCGAGGGCGATGCAGTCGGGCCGCTCGCAGTCGATGCGGTCGAGGGCGTCGTCGGCGTCGACGAAGACCAGCTCGATGCCGCGGCGCGCGGCCTCGGCGGCGATCCAGCTGCGAACGAAGGGGTCGGTTTCGGTGATCAGCAGTCGCATGGTCCCTTTGGTCCTCGCAATCAGTTAAAGGCCAGGGATCCGTGCGGGCAAGAAAACGCCGATTTTTGATGCGTACGTACAATCTGCGCTAGATCGCACATGTGCGATCGGATCGCACAAGGTGCGATCAAAAGAGCTCGAGCGAGATCGTTTCGAGCTCCGAGGCCTCGGCGGTGTAGCCGGCGGCGATGCTGTCCGAGAGCGCTTCGAGCACCTGCGGGTGCGTCATGATGATCTCGCGGAAGGTGCTGCGCTCGAGGCGCAGCAGCCAGCACTTGCTGCGCGTGCGCACGCTGGCGTCGCAGGGGGCGTTGGAGAGCAGCGACGCGGCGCCGAAGATGTCGCCCATCTTGAGCGACGCCGGCGCCTGCCCGTCGGCGGCGAGCATCGCGCGTCCGCTGAGCAGCACGTAGAGCGCGTCGGCGGGCAGCCCGCGCTGCAGCACCGTGCAGTTGGGCTCTGCCTCGTAGAAGGTGAAGCGCTCGCTGAGCGCCTCGCGCTCGTCGTCGGCGAAGGGCGCGAAGATCTTCGATGTCGAGACGAGCACGCCGAGCAGCCGCTGGCGCAGAAAACGCAGCAGCGTCTTGAGCACGTCGGGATAGTCCTCGATCAGATCGCTGACCACCTCGCGCGAGATGCGAAGCAGCGTGCACTCTGTCGCGGCCGTCGCGGTGGCGGTGTGCTCGACCTCGGTGAGCAGCGCGACCTCGCCAAAAAACGCCGACTCGCCCAACCGGCCGAGCTCCGCGCCCTCGCGCGACAAGCGCACCTCGCCCTCGACGACGACAAACAGCGCGTCGCCAGCGTCGCCCTCGACGATGATGTCTTGGCCTTCGTCGACGAGCGCTACCTCCACGCGTTCGATCAGCGCCTTGAGCGCGTCGCCGTCGAGCGACGAAAACAGCGGCGTGGGCGGCAGCGTATCGAGGATGTGGCGTACTGCGAGATCGTCCTCCTCGGCGGGGGGAGCCGGCGAGCCGCCATCGGCGAGCACTTCGAGCGCGAGGTCATCGAGCTCGAGCACGTCGCCTTCGCCCTCGAGCTCGATCACGTCTTCGTCGTCGTGCACCAACAGCTCGTCGAGCATCTCGTCGTCGAGCGGGATCTCGAACAACGACCCGGTGCCGATCACCGCCTGGTTGCCCGTTTCGCTGCGATGCTCGCGTGCCTGCGGCACCACCTGCGACAGCTGCACGGCGTCGAGCGAGTCGCCCGGTGCGAGGGTCGGGCGCTTGCTGCGCCGCGCGCGCGCGTTGCCGCGCAGGGCTTCGATCTCGGCCTGGGCGGCGGCCATCGCGCGCGCCCGCTCGGCGCGCATCTCGGCTTCCCGCTCGCGCGCCAGGCGCAGCGCCTCGATCTCGGCCTCGGCGGCGGCGATGGCGTCAGCGCGCTCCTCGCGTTTTTCGATCAGCGCCTCGGCGGCGCGTTCGGCGGCGCGCTCCACCTCGACGTCGGCTTGCGCTGCACGCAGCGCCGCGGCCACCGCGTCGACGCCGACCTTGCGCGCGCGCTGTTTTGGCGGCGGCTGCACCTTGACCGCCTCGTGCACGCCCGTTGCCGCCTGGCGCGGCTTGCCGCCGACGCGGATCGCGGCGTTCTTGAGCGCCGTGGCGTCGACGTTGCGACGCGCGTAGAGGTCGCCGAGCATGTCGCGCGCGCTAACGCGGTCGGGGTCGATGGTGAGGATCATCTTGCACAGCGCGATCGCCTTGAGCAGGTGGCCGCTGGCGGCGTAACGCTCGATGGCCTGCTCGAAGCGCTGGATCGCGCCCGCAGCGTCGCCCGCGCGATGCAGCGCCTCGGCCGCCTTGTGCGGCCAGCGCGCGCTGTCGCCATCGAGCTCGGAGAGACGGCCGTAGAGCTTGGCCGCGTCCTTGTATTTGCCCTTGCCCAGCGCGGCGCGCGCCTTGTCGATCAGTTTCTTGCTGGGGTCTGCCATCGCGTCTCGTTTTCGTCTTCCTGGCCGCGGTGCGGTCGTTCGCCAAGCACTTCTCCGCGGCCGCGGCGGTAGCGGCGCGCGCTCAGCTCGAGCTCGAGGTAGTTTCGCGCGACCGAGAGCATGTGTCGCGGTGTCAGCAGCATGTTCGAGAGCCACTGGTTGGCCAGCGGACAGGCACAGTTGCCAGCGGCGATGTAGGCGCGCGCGCGTCGCGACTGCGCCGAGCGCAGCAGGGCCGGGATGTTGTAGCCCCACTCGCGCGCGCGTCCGAGCGCCTGTTCGCCGCCCAGCACGCAGCAGGGCCAGATCTCGCCGTCGAAGTTCATGTGGATGTTGGACAGCCCACCGTAGCAGGGCGTGACCTGGCGGCGCTGCTCGAGGATCTCGCAGGCCACCTGGTAGTAGACCAGGCGCACGGCCTCGGTCATGCGCGTCAGCGGGGCCTTGCTGGCGATGTTCTCGCGGATCTTGGCCGCGAAGCGCTCGGTAAGGCGTCGATAGACCGCCGGCGCCGGCGTGATCGGATCGCCGATGTTGTGAAACTCGGCGCGCTGCTCGGCGATCTCGTGGCGGTAGGACTCGACGCCGCGCGCGTGCACCCAGTCTTCGATGGCGTCGAGGTGCTCGAGGTTGAAGTTGGAGATCACGGTGCCGAGGTCGACGTGCAGGCGCGGGTTCTCGCGGCGCAATGCGAGCAGGAGATCGATGGTCTGCTCGAGCTTGCGGAAGTTGCCCGGCGCGCCGCGCACGCGATCGTGCTCGGCGCCGATGCCGTCCACCGACGGTTTGATCGTGAGCGGCACCGCCGCGGGCAGCAGCGCGTCCATGTGCGCCAGCATCTCTCGCGCGGCGCGCTCGATGTAACGCGGGGCGAGGGCGTTGGTCGGGATGTGGATCAGGCTCGGTCGCAGGTGTAGGCAGGCGAGGCGGACGATCTCGGCGATGTCGCCGCGCATGAACGGCTCGCCGCCCGAGATGTTGAAGAAGTAGGTGCGCCCCATCGAGCGGAACACCTGCTCGATCTCGGCCAACGAGAGGTTCTGGCGCGCCAGCGCAGGGTTGTCGAGATAGACGTTGCCGATGTTGCAGGTCAGACAGCGCGACTGGCAGGCGGCGGTGACCGAGAACGTGAGCGTCAGCGGGCGCGGCGCCGGCGCCACCCCGCGGCGCGCCAGCTCGTAGCTCGCCGCGCGCGGCAGCACGGTCGTAATGTAGTCCCGCAGCTTCACAGCCAGTAGTGTAGTGGATGTGACAACAAACGACCGTAGGCGGAAAGCGCTCGCCGTGCTCGTCTCCGGCGCGTTTGTCTTCGCTGCGCTGGCCTACGGCTACTTTCATCGCGACCAGCTGGCGCGCCTGGCGTCGCTCTCGTGGGGCGTCGGGCTCGCCGCGGTCGGCGCGCGCGTGGTCGCGTACTTCGCCCATAACGGGGCGCTGCTGCTGGCGCTGCGCCGCTTCGCGCCGCGGCTCGGCTTTGCCGAGCTGTGCCTCGTCTCCAGCGGTGGGTTCTTCGCCAAGCAGGTGCTGCCGGGTTTCGGCGCCATCGCCGTGCGTATGGTCTATCTCAAGCGGCGCCATGACGTGGCGCCCGGGCAGGTGCTCGGCGCGAGCGCGACGTGGGTCGCGGCGAGCCTCGCCACCAGCGGCGCCTTCGCCGTAGGCGCCGTGATGTGGCTCGCCGCGGACGGCCGCGCAGGTGTGCGGTCGCTGTGGGTCGGCGCGGCGCTTGTCAGCGCTGCAGGCGTCGCGGCGCTGGTCGCCGGGCCGCGTCTGGCGGCAGCGATCTCGCGGCGCGTCGCGCGGCTCGCGACCTTCGGCGAGAGCTTCGCGCAGCTCGTCGGATCGGGGCGCGTGCTGTTGGGCGTGCTCGTCGCGAGCCTGCTCTACGGCGCGGGCGGCTTCGCCTCCTTCGGCGTGATCTTCGCGGCGCTCGCCGGCGGCGGCGCGGCGGGCGCGCGCTCGTGGGCCAAGGCATGGGTGCTCGGCGGCGCCGTGCAGGCGATCACCAGCATCGGCTACCTGGTGGCGTTCACGCCGGGCAACTTCGGCAGCTACGAGTGGCTCGTCGGCGCCGTCGGAGGCAGCGCGCGGCTGTCGCTGATGCTGTGTTTGTTGACCGCGGCGCTGTTTCGCGTGGCCGGCGCGCTGGCGGCGCTCTGCGGCGGCGCGCTGGTGCTGCCGTTGGGGCGCGGCGGCGGGGAGAAGCCGGCGTGAACATCATCGTCGAGCTGCACCACCCGGGCGATCCGCTCTTCTTTCAGCACCCGGTGGCCGAGTGGCTGGTGCACGGCCACCAGGTGACGTTGATCAACCGCGACCGCGGCCCGATGAAGCAGCTGGTGGAGGCGCTCTATCCGCCGCCCGACGGCGCGAGCTTTCAGGTGCGCACGGCTAGCCGCATCGCGCGCTCGAATCGGCTGCCGCTGTTGGAGGCGGCGCGGCGCCATACGGCCGTGACGCGCGCGATGCTGACGCGGCACGCCGACGCGGTGGTCAGCCTCTTTGGCGTCTACGCCCAGACAGCGTGGCTGCTGCGCAAACCCAACGTCGTCTTCACCGACTCGGAGTTTCAACGCTTCGCGCACCGCATCGCGCATCCGTTCGCCACCGCGGTGGTCACACCGCGCTGCTATCGGCTCGACGAGGGCAAGAAGCACGTGCGTTACGACGGCTACCACGAGCTGGCCTATCTGCACCCGCGGCGCTTTTCAGCGCGCCCCGAGCGCGCGCTCGCCGAGGCTGGCCTCGACGGGCGGCGGCCGCTGTGCGTGGTGCGTTTTTCGGACTTCAACACCTCGCACGACATGCTGCTGCGCGGGCTGGGCGAAGACGAGCGGCGCGACCTCGTGCGGCGGCTGCGGAACGTGTGCGACGTGGTGATCTCGTTCGAAGGCGAGCCGGACGAAGCGCTGCGCGCGCTCTGCTACAAGGGGCCGGTGGAGCGGCTGCATCACCTGATCGCCGCCGCGGAGCTTTGCGTGAGCGAGGGCGCGACGGTGGCATCCGAGGCGGCGGTGCTCGGCGTGCCGACGATCTTCATCAATCCCACCTCGCGCTGCTATCTCGACGAGCAGCGCGACCGCTACGCGCTTTGCACCAGCGCGCGCAACTACCAAGAAGCGCTGCCGCTCGTCGCGGACATGCTCTATCGCCTCGAGCTCGAGCGCGAGGCGGTGCGTGCCGAGTGGCGCGCCTCGCGGGCGCGCATGCTCGAGGACGTCATCGACGTGGCGTCATTCGCGCGCGACTTCGTCGAGCAGCACGTGGCCGAGCGCAGCGGGTCGACGGCGCAGCGATGAGCCTGCTGCCGCGCTTCTTTCGTCACTACGACCTGCGCAAGGTCGCGCGCGCACTGTCGCCGCGGGCCTTGCGTCTGGCGCTCGACTTCATCTGGCCGCGCCGCGATGCGCGGCTGCCGTTGCCCACCACGCTGGTCATCGACGTGTGCAGCCACTGCAACCTGCGCTGCCCGCTGTGCGTGCGCGGCCGCGACGAGATGGGTCGCAGCGGCCGCATGATGACGGTCGACGAGTTTCGGCGCGTGCTCGATTCAGCGCCGGGCCTCTTGCAGGTCAACCTCTTCGACTGGGGCGAGCCGCTGCTCAACAAGTCTGCGACGCAGATGATCCGCCTCGCCGCCGAAAGCGGCATCAGCGTCAACCTGCACAGCAACTTCAGCCTCGAGCTGTCCGACGACGCGCTGCGCGAGCTCGTGCTCTCGGGGCTCGACTACCTGTCGGTGTCGGCGGATGGCTTCACGCAGCCGGTCTACGAGCACTATCGGGTGCGGGGCGACATCGCGCTGGTCAAACGCAACACCGAGCGCGTGATCGCGCTGCGCCGCGAGCTGCGGCGCGAGCGACCGCACGTCACGTGGCAATACCTGGTCACGCGCCACAACTCGCACGAGCTGGCGCTGGCGCGCGCCTACTGCGAGCGGCTCGGTGTGACGTTTTTCTCCAAACCCATCGACGTGGCAGCCACGGTCGACTACCTGCACGGGCCCAACTACGAGCCGCCCGAAGCGTGGCACGACGCGACGCGGCTCGAACGCCCGCCGCCAGAGCTCGCGTTTGGTGATCGCCTGCGCTGCCCACACCTGTGGTGGCGCCCCGTGGTGCACGCCGATCTCAAGGTCGCGCCCTGCTGCTACGTCAGCCGCGCCGAGAGCGACATCGGCGACCTGCGCGCCGAGTCCCTCGAGGCGATCTGGAACGGGGCGCGCTATCGCTACGCGCGCTCGCTGTTCTCGCCGCAGCAGCAAGCGCCGCGTCCCGAAGGGGGCGTGGTCTGCGAGCGCTGCCCGGTGGTCACGCGCTATCGCGCGCGCCGCAGCTATCCGCCGGTGGTATCGTGACGCCCCTGGGAACCTGCAAGGAGCAACGCTTAGATGATCTCTTCGATGTTCAGATGGACTGTTCGACTGGCCGCGATCGGCGCGTTGACTTTGGGCGCTGCCGCGTGCAGTGACGACAGCGGAGCCAAGCCCGACGCGGGCAAGGCCGACACGGGCGCCGGCAGCGACACGGGCGGCGGCAGCGACACCGGCGGCGGCGGCGACACCGGCGGCGGCGGTGACAGCGGCGGCGCCAGCGGCGTGCCCACCGACAAGGACAAGCTCTTCACCTGGCTGCAAGGCGGCAGCTACAAGTCGTGGACCAACAAGGAGAGCGCGCCGCACTCGTCGACCGGCCCGCACGGGCAGGTCCAGACGTATATCAACGACGCGCTGAACACCTCGCTCTCCGGCAACACCGACCACGCGGTGGGCGCCGCCAGCGTCAAAGAGCTTTTCAGCGGCGCCAACATCTCGGGTTGGGCCGTGTGGGTCAAGGTCGACGCCAGCAGCGACGCCGGCGGACAGGGCAACGGCATCTACTGGTACGAGATCCTGAGCACGACCGACGGGTCGTCGCCCGTGGCGTCGTCCACCGGCGCGGGCACCTGCGTCGGCTGCCACTCGAGCGGCAAGGACTACTTCCGCACGCCGTATCCGCTTCAGTAACCGTCGGCCGCACCTCGCGGCGGACGCGTCCGAAATTCGCTGGCTAGCTCGGTTGAGCTGCCCGAAATCCGGTCGCCGCCTCTCGTGTGATTCCAGCCAGATCGCCGCGGCACGCGCGGTGCAAAGTCGGATCTTCGTGCTCAAGCTATGCTCGCGCGGGCGCGCAGCTTCGTCGCTGCTCGTCGCTGTACTGTTGTTTGCCGCCCCTAGCGCTCGCGCCGAGCAGCCGCATCGCGGACGCGTCTCGGTACGGCGCCAGGGTCTACGGCGCGCTGCGTTGCGAACCTCGTTCCTCGGCCAGCACGCACCCAACCGTTACTCGGTGGCGCTCAAGGGCTTCGAGGCGCGGCCGCGCGACAAGGAAGTCTGCCCGGCCAACGGCAGCCAGCACGACTTCATCTATGCCGCGCTGCGCAGCGTGTACTCCAAGGCGCAGGCCGGCAGTGCCCCCAAGAAGCTGCATCGTCCGAGCGTGACGTTTCTTGTCTATCACTACCTGCGCGAGCGCGCGCACGAGGTGCTGAACAGCTACGTCAAGCTCGAGCACCGCCGCTTCAACGTCGCCTTCCCCAAGGGCGAGCTCGCCGAGACGCCGCCGGTGAGCGCGGGTCTTAGCCTCATCGACAAACACGGCATCGTTCCCGAGGGCGCGATGCCCGAAGCCTACGAGGCGCGCATCACGCGCGGCAAACGCAACGACTTGCAGGCGCAGCTCGACGCCACCATGGCCGAGTTCGTCAAGGCCATCGAGCACGTTCACGACCACAAGAAGCCCGACAGCGCGGCGGCCAAGACCCAGCGCACGGAGATCGTCGCGCGCTACAAGAAGCGTGTCGACGCGCTGCTCGACAAGACCCTCGGCAAGCCGCCCAAGGCGTTTCGCATCGGCGAGACGCGATACACGCCGAAGAGCTACGCGCAGGAGGTGCTCGGTCAGCCGAGCAAGCCCGAGCGTGTGGTGCTGACCAACGATCCCAACCGGCCGATGTATCGCCGCTTCAAGCGCGACGGCGTGGTGCACTACAACGTGCCGCTGGCGTTGATCCGGCGCGCGGTGGTGGCGTCGCTCAAGGTCGGCGAGGCCGTGCCGATGACCACCGACCTCAGCGCTCGCAACGCCTATCAGCTGGTCTCTGGCGAGGCGCCGCAGCAGGCGGTGGGCGTCTTGAGCCTCGCCGCCTTCGACTACTCGCCGCTGGTCGGCGAGTCCAACACCGACAAGGCGCAGATGCGGCGCGCCAACACCGCCGCCGCCGACCACACGCTCGCGATCACCGGCTACGACGCCAAGGGCGGCAAGGTCGTCAAGTGGCGCGTGGAGGGCGCGCTCACCGAGAAGATGGGCGACAAGGGCGTGCTGCACATGTACGACGACTACCTCGGCCGCTACATCGACTCCGCGGTGGTCTCGCGCGACGTGGTCTCGAGCAAGCTGCTGCAGCGCATCGACAAGACCAAGCTGCTGCCCTGGGAGCCGAGCCTCAAGGAGCGCTACTCGGGCCAGCGCGGCCTGCAGAACCTCGTCTTCGACGTCGCCTCGGGCAAAGTCTCGGAGCGCCAGGCGGCGCGGCACAGCGAGCTATCGGTGCAGCAGATCAAGTCACTGCGCAAGACTGCGCTCAACGCCATGTGGCGCGCGCTCGACGACAGCGACCACGTGCGCCCTGCCGACAAGGTGCCACAGCGATGAGAGCGCAGCTGGTTTTGATCCTCGCGTTGCTGTTCGCGCTGGGCGCGCGCGCGCAGGCCACGCCGCCGAGCGGGCAGCAGCGCGTTCGCCTGAGCCAGCTCACCGATAGGCAGCGCTTCGCGTTGCCCGCGCAGGTCAAGCTCAAGGCGATTCAAAAGGTCGGCCTCAAGGCGATGGCCTTCCGGCGCTCGTTCTTGCGCCGCCACAACACCAGCTACAGCAACGCGATCCCCCTCGAGCGGCTGCCGCACGTGGCGCGTGATCAGAAGCAGAGCGGGCGCTGCTGGATCTTCGGCAGCGAGCTGGTGATGCGCAGCAAGTCGCTGCAGCGCAGCGGGCGCGCGGCCGAGCACTTGAGCGTCAGCTTCGTCAATCATCACGCCCTGCGCATGCAGGCCACCGCGATGCTCGGCCACATCGCGAGCGAGCTTTCCCACGGCCGTACGCCCGATCCCGACTACGCCAGCGACTCGCTGGGCGAGGGTGGCTGGTACGCCTACGCCAACAAGATCATCAAGCAGCACGGCATCGTGCCCGAGAGCGCGATGCCCTCGAGCTTCGACGCCAACAAGAGCGGCGTGCTGCTGCGCAGGCTGACCACGCTGGTCGCCAACGCGCAGGGCGCGATGATCAAGGTGCAGGGCCGCAGCGAGCAGGCACAGCAGAAACGCAGCGCCATCGCCGCGCGCTACGAGCAGAAGATCATCCAGCTGCTCGACACGACGCTCGGCAAGCCGCCGGCGCAGGTCGCCGTCGGGCGGTCGCAGCTGACGCCGCAGCAGTACCTGCGCCAGCACCTCGGACTTACCGATAACGACCTGAGCTACGTGCGCCTCAACCACGATCCGCGCATCAGCGACTACCACACGTCGCGCTGGCGCTCCAAAGGCGGCGCGCTGGTGCACCAGGCCAGCTACGTGCCGTTGCAGGTGCTCGAAGACGTCGTGCGTCGCACCATCGACGGCGGCGAGGCGGTGGCCTTTTCGACCAACGTCAGCAAGGACAACCGCCACCGCGTCGAGGGCGACAATCTGCCCAAAGAGGGCCAAGGCATCCTCAGCGTCTCGGCCTTCAACTACAAGCCGTTCATCGAGGCGCCGCGGTTGAGCAAGAAGACGCGGCTGCGTGGCGGCGTGTCGCCGACCAATCACCTGATGGCGATCACCGCCTACGACCGCGCCGCGCGCGGAAACGGCGTGCGCAAGTGGAAGATCGACAACAGCTGGGGCGTCGACGCCGGCGACAAGGGTCACCTTCACATGTACGGCGACTACTTCCGCGAGTACGTCACCAGCGTCGTCGTGCCGCGCTGGGCCGTGCCCGAGACGGTGATGGCCAAGATCGAGGGTGGTCGGCTCAGTGATCACACCACGCCCAACGCCGCGTTGGCGCGCGATCAGCGCTGGGGACGCAAGCAGAAGCGCCAGCTGGTGCTCGACCTGCTGTCCGGCGAGCTCACCGAGGGCGAGGCGAGCAAGGCCTACGGCGTCAGCACGCGCAAGATGCGCCAGTGGAAGCGCGATGCACTCTCGGCGGCGGCCAAGGCGCTCGCCGAGACGGGCGTCGATCCGCAGCGCGAGCAGCAGAGCGGATCGCGTTAAGGCGTCGGCTAGCTAGAGCTGGGCTGCAGCCTCGCGGGCGATGCCGAGCTCGTCGCCGAGCCGGAAGTACTCGCTCTCTGCCACGTCTAGCGGCACGGCGGCCTGCATCGGCAGAAGCTCGTTAGCTCCGCGCCAGGCGGCGTGCAGCTTGCGCACCCAGAGCATCGCCGCCATGTGCAGCGCGCCGTTTTTGCGCAGCGCGTCCCGGGTGCCAACGCCGCCGTGCTCGGCCTGCGGCAGCTCGACGCAGAGGCGCTCGCTGATGCGCTCGTAGCCGCAAGGCAGCGCGTTGTCGCTGCTCGCGTGGCGATAGCGGTGCGGCTTGAAGCCGTGAAAATGCAGCAGCTGGCAGGAGTCGATCCACGCGGGATCGCGCTGCAGATCGTAGGCGCGGAAGTTGAGCGTGTGATCGTCGAGCAGCGAGATGGGCGACCGATCGGCGAGTGCGAGCGCGTTGAGCAGCGCCTCGTCGGGGAACATGTACTCGCGCTCCGGCTCGGCGTGGTCGAGGTAGGTGTCGACCGCGCGGGCGCAGGCGTCGCGCCCGGCGCCCTGCATGCCGATGACGCCGGTGTTGAGCCACTCGTGCGACTGGTCGCGTGCCGCTTGCCCGATGCCGAACGTGTCGGCGACCTGCGGCGATACCTGCCAGCGGTGCGTCTCGCCGAGCGCCGTGACGCTGACCAGCGTGACGTCGCGTCCGTCGGCCAGCAGCGCCTGCAGGTTGGCGCGCCGCGTGTACAGCACGTCGAAGTCGATGTGGATCATTCGCTCGGCGAACGGCTCGAGCAACCCGTAGAACTTGGAGAACAGCATCGCCACCAGGCCGCGCTTTTCTAGATGCCACGTCGCGCGCGGAAACTGCGCGACGAGGTCGTCGCGCGAGACGACGAGCAGCTCGAAGTCGTGGCCGGCGAGACGCTTGAACACGTCGAGGCCTTCAACGACTCGCGTGTCGTTGGTCGAGACGATCACGGGCAGGTCGTGTCCGTGCTCGTAGTAGGTGTGCAGCGACGCGCTCGCCAGCTCGACCATGTACTCGATGGTGTGCTGGCTGACTTCGGACGGCGCGAACACCGGGACGTGTACGATCGGGCCGACAGGTGTCATGTGGGCCTTAGCCTTGCTCCCGACGACCGCTATGTACCGTGCGTTTCGCCGGTTTTGCAAGTGGCGAGCACTTGAAGCTCGAGCCAGCGCGTTGCCTGCGCGAGGGCTGCCCGCGCGTCGAGCGCTTCGGTGTCGAGCGTCAGCTGCGCGTCTTCGGGCGGCTCGAAAGGGGCGCTCGCGCCGGGCAGCGCGTCGAGCTCGCCGGCGTCGGCGCGCGCGTAGAGGCCCTTGATGTCGCGCTCGCCGCGCAGCGCAGCCGGGTCGCAGCGCAGATAGATCTCGAAGAAGCGCATCACCTGCGCGCGAGCTTGATCGCGGTAGCGTCGTCTCGAAGCGGTCGCCGAGACGATCACGAGGCTGCCGCCTTCGGCGCCGAGCCGCGCGATGTGACCGAGCGCGCCGTAGAACGCGTCGCGCCCGCTCTCGCTGTAGTCGGCAGGGATCACGCCGCGGAGGTCGTCGCTGTCGAGCCACAGCGTGACCACGCCGCGGCGCTGCAGCTCGGCGACCAGCCCGCGAGCCAGCGTGGTCTTGCCGCTGGCGGGCACGCCGGTGATCCACACCACGGCGCCGCTCATCGCAGCAGCTCGTCGACGCGTGCCGGGTCGAACGCTTCGCCGGCGAGCAGGCGCTCGATGAAGCACAGCAGCCGCTCGCGTACCGTGTCGCTGACGTTGGGGTACCACACCGGAGAAGCGACCACGAGGCCGCGCCAGGCGAAGAACGGCGCCACCATCTCGAGCACCTCGGCGTCACCGCTGCGTGCCAGGTAGCGCGCGAAGAACGTGTCCCACAGCGTACGCAGCGCGCCCTCGAAGCGCTCGGCGCCGCCCGCCAACGCGAAGAAAAGGTAGTTGATCGAAAGGCAGGTGACGTCGTCGGCGGGCTCGCCGGCGCCGCCGCGGCTGCAGTCGAGCACCGTGAAGTCGCTGCCGTCGCGAAAGAGGATGTTGAAGGGGTGAAAGTCGCCGTGGGTGCGGCGCGCGCGCCGCTCGACGCGATCGCGCAGCTTCCAGCGCCAGCTCACGCAGGCGCGCTCGATGCCTTCGAGGCGCTCGGCGCTGGCGATGGCGTGCCCGCGCGGGTAGCTGTCGCAGAGGCCGAAAATCCCCTCGCCGCTGCCCACCGTGTCGCGCATGGCGCGCAGCCCGCGTGTCCCATCCTCGGTCGTCGCGTGCAGCGCCGCCAGATAGTCGGCCAGCGCCTCGGCGCGCTCGACGTCGCGGGCGTCGGCGCGGTCTGCGCCCTGCAGCGCCTTGAGGTCGTGGGCGTAGAGCTCGCCCTCGACGTAGGTCGTGACGAGGAACGGCTCGCCGCTCGCGATGCTGCGCATCTCGCCGTCGTCGTCGAAGAGGCCGATGTCGAGCGGCTGGATGTGGCGCGGCATCTGGCCAAAGGTGTCGTAGTCGAGCACCAGCGCGCCAACGCGATCGGCGCGCCGGTCGTGGCCGAAGGGGTCGGGGCTCATCGTCCGGATCACGACGTTTGTCTCGCTGCCGCCCGCGCGCGCGACGCGCGCCAGCAATGGCTTGCCGTATCCGTAGTCCTTGAGCGACTCCTGCGTGCTGGCGGCCAGCTCGCGCAGCTCGAGCAGCTCGGCGTCGTCCTCACCGAACAGACGGCGCACGTAGCGGCGCACGGCGGCTCGGTCGATCTCGTAGCCTTCGCGCAGCTTGGTCACGCGGGCAGTGTAGCGCGACCACTGGCGTCTAGGTCCCGCCTCGGCCATGCTCGGTGGCCATGTCATTTCTCGATGCCATCGTCGGCGGACGCCAGGGGATGCGGCTTTTCGGCTACCAGCGCAAGCTGCGCAAGCTCGAGCGCTACGCCGCGGAGCTGGCGGCCGCCAGCGACAGCGCGCTGTCGGAGCGCGCCGCCGACCTCAAGAAGCGCGCGCGCGCGGGCACGTCGCTCGACGCGCTGATGCCGGAGGCGTTCGCGCTGGGGCGCGAGGCGTCGCAGCGCGTGCTCGGCATGCGTCACTACGACGTGCAGGTCATCGGCGCTATGGCGCTGCACGACGAGCTCATCGCTGAGATGAAGACCGGCGAGGGCAAGACGCTAGTCGCCACGCTGGCGGCGTTTCTCAACGCGCTCGACGGCAACGGTGTGCACGTGGTGACCGTCAACGACTACCTGGCGCAGCGCGACGCGGCCTGGATGCGGCCGCTCTACGAGATGCTCGGGCTGACCGTGGGGGTCATCACCGAAGAGATGAGCGGCGCGAGCGGAGGCGTCGCGGGCGAAGGCGACGACGACGAGGACGACCACGACGAGATCGCGCGCCGGCGCGCGGCGTACGCGGCCGACATCACGTATGGCACCAACCACGAGATCGCCTTCGACTTCTTGCGCGACAACCTCGCGCAGCGCCCCGACGAGGTGGCGCACCGCGGCTTCAACTACGCGATCGTTGACGAGGTCGACTTCCTGCTGATCGACGAGGCGCGCACGCCGCTGATCATCAGCGGCGCCGCTCGCGGCAGCTCCGACCTGTACGCCAGCATCAACCCGCTGGTGGAGCGGCTCTCGGAGGGCGTGCACTTTGGCATCTCGGCGCGCAACCGCACGGCGAGCTTCACCGACGAGGGCATCGGACAGCTGGAAAAGGAGCTCGCGGTCGACTCGCTCGTCGATCCGGCGCACCTCGAGATGTTTCAGGCGGCGAGCAAGCTGCTGCTCGCCCACGCGATCTACAAACGCGATGTCGACTACATCGTCGAGGGCGATCGCGTGATGCTCATCGACGAGTACACGGGGCGCGTCTCCGAGGACAAACGCTTCTCCGACGGCCTGCACCAGGCGCTCGAGGCCAAAGAGCGCGTCACCGTGCGCGACGAGGACCGCACGCTCGCCAAGATCACCTATCAGACCTTCTACGGCCGCTACAACAAGCTCAGCGGCATGACCGGCACGGCTTACTCCGAGCGCGAGGAGTTTCGTCAGACCTACGGGCGCGACGTGCAGAAGGTGCCGACCAATCGCCCACTGCGGCGCGAGGACTTCGCCGACGTGATCTTCCTCAAGCTCGGCGACAAGCACGACGCGGTGGCGGCCGACATCGCGGAGCGTCACGAGCGCGGCCAACCGGTGCTGGTCGGCACCACCAGCGTGCGCGAGTCCGAGCAGGTGGCGCGGCGACTGTCGGAGCTCGGCATCGAGCACCACGTGCTCAACGCCAAGAACCACCGTGCCGAGGCGGCGATCATCGCGCAGGCTGGGCGGCCCGGCGCGGTGACGATCTCGACCAACATGGCCGGTCGCGGCACCGACATCGTGCTCGGCGGCAACGCCGAGGCGCTGGCGGGCTTCGGCTTTGGCGATCTCGACGGCGACGGCGTCGTCGACGACGACGAGCTGGCGAAGCTGCGCGAGCAGTGTGCCGCCGACGAGAAGGCCGTGCGCGCCGCCGGCGGGCTGCACGTCATCGGCACCGCGCGTCACGAGGCCGTGCGCATCGACGACCAGCTGCGCGGGCGCTCGGGGCGCCAGGGAGATCCCGGCTCGAGCCAGTTCTTCGTCTCGCTCGACGACAAGGTCTGGCAGCGCTTCGGCCAGGACGACATCGTGCAGCTGCGCGGCGAGCTGTCGGCGGCGCGCCACGACCCCAAGACACCGATCGAGTCGTCGCGTGTCGAGCGCCTGCTGCGCGAGCTGCAGAAGAAGGTCGAGCTCGACAACTTCGCCATCCGCCGCGAGGTGCTCAAGTACGACTTGGTGGTGCACGCGCAGCGCGAGACGATCTACGGCTGGCGCAGCACGCTGGTCAGCGGCGAGGGCTACGGCGCCGAAGACTTGATCGTCGACTACGTCGATGACCTGCTCGAGCAGCACGACGGGCCCAGCGAGCGCGCCGAGGCGCTGGCGCAGGTCTTCTATCCGCACGGCGGCGAGACGATCGAGCTTCCGCGCGGGCGCGACGACGAAGTGCGCGAGGCCGCCATCGAGGTGGCGCTCGAGGCGCTGCGGGCGCGAGAGAAACAAGCCGGCAACGCCGAGGCGGTGCACGAGCTTGGCCGTCTGTTGTTGCTGGCCTCTATCGACGAGCTGTGGACCGATCATCTGAGCGACCTCGAGCGCGTCGAGGAGGCGATCGGGCTGCGCGGCTACGCGCAGGTGGACCCGCTGGTGGAGTGGCGTCTCGAGGCGGGCAACATGTGGCAGGGACTGATCGCGCAGATCCGCGAACGCGCCGTGACGCTGTGGTTCGCCCTCGATATCACGCAAGTTTCGGAAGTCGACGGCGACGGTGACGATCCGCACACGACGCTCAACCGCGCCGAGCCGCGCCGAGCTGCCAAGCGATGATTGTGAGCGCCGTCCTTTCTCCTCGGGCGGTCATCTGGGATACTGAACGGTGCTGTGCTCAAACGACTTAGCGTTCTCGCACTGATCGTCGCCCTCGCTAGCTCGGCCTGCTCGAGCGGCACCACCGACGCTGGCCTTCGCGACAGCACCACAGACGGCGCCGTCGACCAGAAGATCACGCCCACACCCGACACCACCGACGACTACGCCTGGCCCGAGCAGGGCTCACCCGATGGCACGGTCGACGCGCCGCCTCCCGACAGCACGGTCGATGGGGCGACCGGTCTCAACGACAAGTGCCAGAACGCCACACGCATGACGTTCAGCGGCGGCGTGGCCAAGGTGTCGTCGACCACGGCGGGCCTCGTCGACGAGTTCGCCACGCTCAAGTGCGGCGGCAGCTTCGCGCTCGACGGCCCGCAGGCCTACTACCGCATCCGGCTCAAGGCCGGACAGACCTACGAGATCCGGCTGCAGCCGAAGTTCGACGGCTTCTTCTACGTCTTCGGCGCCGACGCCCTCTGCGTGCAGACCGACATCGAAGCCGACTGCGCGAGCGGCGGCAGCGACGGCGCGCTGAGCAAGCCGGTGGGCGCCAACTTGACCGAGAGCATCATCTTCAAGCCGACTGTCGACGCCGACTTCATCATCGGCGTCGACAGCATCAACCCCTCCGACGCCGGCAACTTCGACCTGTCGGTGATCATCGACTGCTCGTACCTCAACGACCAGTGCAACGGCGGCATCGTTCAGAACGACGACACCTGCGTCAAGCAGCCGTCCACCGATCCCTGCGACGACAACAACGCCTGTACCGACAACGACGTTTGCCTCAACGGAAGCTGCGTGGGCACGCCGCGCGACTGCACAGCCGCCGCCGACCAGTGCAACGACGGCGTCTGCCAGGGCGGCGCGTGCGTCAAGGCACCCAAGGCCAGCGGCAGCTGCAGCGACAACAACCCGTGCACCGACAACGACACCTGCCAGAACGGCAGCTGCGTCGGCACGCAGAAGGACTGCTCGAGCTTCGGCGATCAGTGCAACAACGGCGTCTGTGTGAGCGGCACCTGCCAGGCGCTGCCCAAGAGCGGCACCTGCAACGACAACAACCTCTGCACCGACAACGACGTGTGCAGCGGCGGCGCTTGCGCGGGTGTGGCCAAGGACTGCTCGAGCTTCGACAACCAATGCAACACGGGCGCCTGCTTCGCCGGCACCTGCTTCCCCAACCCCAAGACCGGTCCCTGCAACGACAACAACGTGTGCACGACCAACGACACCTGCTCGGGGGGCGTGTGTATGGGCACGCCGATCGTCGACAACTACGAGCCCAACAACAGCGAGCCGGGCCGCAACCTCGGCTCGATCAGCGACTGCGCGGGCCTCGACTTCACGATCAACGCCACGATCTACGGCTCGGGTGACCGCGACTGGTTCTATTACCACGTCAACGACAACACCGGCTGCGACGTGCAGCCCAAGGTGCGCCTGGTGATGCCCAACGGCGTCAACTACCAGCTGTGCGTCTACTTCAAGTGCGACAACAACAACTCGGTCAACCTCAGCTGCGCCGAGGGCGCCTGGGTGCCGGGCGCCACCACGGGCACCGCCGGCTGCTGCTCGACCAACGCGGGCTCGCTCGCCGAGCAGGTGCGGCTCAACCCCGAGTGCTCGTTCCTCGGCACCGGCAACGAGTCGGGCACGATCAGCATTCACGTCTACTCGTCGGGCGGCATCAGCTGCACGCCCTACACGCTCAGCTACGGCGACAGCTAGCGCTAGCGGGCCGCGAGCCGCTCGGGGTAGAGCGGCTGCATGTCGTCTGGGATGTGTCGCTCGACGGCGTCGAGCACGGCCTCTTCGAGCGCGGCGCGCTCGCTCTTGAGCTCGGCCATCTCGCGGCGCAGCGAGAACGCGCGCACGACGCGCGTTAGCAAACGGCGCAGCGAGGCGGTGCGCTCGAGCACGCGAATCGTTGCGAAGCCCGAGAGCGGCAGCGCAGCCGCCGTCGCGAGCGCGACCGCGAGGCCCCACGTGAGCGCGGCCGTGGTGATCAGACCGGCGTAGATCAGCAGCACCATCAGCACGCCCACCAGCAGCTTGGTCGTGCCGATGACGTCCTTGCGCGGCGTGAAGCGTTGGCTGCTCCAGCCGACGAGGATGCCGATGGGGGCGTGAAGGATCACGCCCGGCGCAGCCAGCGGCAGCCACACGAAGAGCCACCACAGCTGGCGCAGCCCGCCGAGCAGCGCGGCGCCGGGGCGGGGCGGGCGGCTGAGGTCGCCGTCGCTGATGCCGAGATCGGTGAGGCGCTCGAGGTAGCTCTTCACGCGCCCGAACAGCCCCACCACCTCGGGCTCGTCGCGCACGCGCTCGTAGACCGTGGCGAAGCGGCGCGCCAGCTCGACGCGATGGGCGAGCGGGATGCGCGGCGGCTGATAGAGGCGGCGCACGCCGTCGAGCACGCGCAGCGTCGACCAGTCGGGTGCGTTGACGGTCAGCGCGCGGATGGCCTGATCGATGTCGTCGGTGAGGGCGCGCGCGGCGGCGCGCTCGTCGGCGTCATGGGCGGCGATGCGCTCGGCGTCGATCTCGATGGGCGGCCCGTACTGCACGAGCACGCGGCTGCGAAAGTGGCGCCGGTGGATGAAGTTGAGCCCGCAGGGCACGATGCGCACGGGCAGCTCGGGGTGGCGCTTGGCCATGGCGAGCGCGATGCGCGCCGCGCCGGTCTTGAGGCGCGACAGCTGCGAGGCGTCGTGGCTGATGCCCTCGGGGAAGATGCCCATGGTGCCGCCGCGCGCGAGCACCTCGAAGAGCGCGTCGAAGGCGGCGCTGTTGTCGACCTGGCCGCCGGCGTCGTCGGCGCCGTGGTCTTGGCGCCGTTTGATCGGCACCGCGCCGAGGGCGTCGAGAAAGACGCGCAGCAGTCGGCTGCGAAAGAGCACGTCCTTGGCGGCGAAGTGCACGAAGCGCCCGGCGGTAGCGACGATCATCACCGGGTCGATCAGCGAGTTGGGGTGGTTGCCGGCGAAGATCACCGGACCGTCCTGCGGGATGTGCTCGGCGCCGACCACTTCCACCTGGCGATAGAAGACGCGAATGACCAACCGCAGGAAGGCGCGCATTACGCGATAGGCCAGCATCGGCAGCGCCTACGGCCCTTTGAGCTTGCAGCAGTCGGCTTCGACGGCTTTGCGGCAGGCGTCGCAGCCGCTCGACGGGTCGCCGAACTTGCCGCACGAGCCGAGCCCGATGCCGCAGATGCAGTCGCCGCTGTTGACGCAGTTGAGCGCCTGCGGCAGCGCGCCGGCGTTGCAGGTGGCCTTGCACAGGAAGGTCGGGTCCTGATCGGTGCACGTCCAGTTGGACCACGACGAGCACGGATCGGCGGGCTTGCTCTCGCCGGCAGGACCGTCGGCGGGGGGCGGCGTGCCGTCGCCGAGCGGCGGCCCGTCGCCTGGCGCGGGGCCGTCGCCGGGGGCAGGGCCATCGCCGGGTTGCCCGTCGGCGGGCGCGTCCGCGGCGCCGTCCGGGACGGTGGAGGTGATGTCGACAAACGTGTCGGCGGTTGGCGCGACCTCGCCCGAGTTGCACCCGACCAGCGCCAGCAGCCAAAGCCCCCCGATCACGACGCGCATCATGACCACGATCATACCTTACACTCGCCTGATGGCGCTGACGTGCCCCGATTGCCGCGAGCTGCTGCGCACCGAGATCGCCGGCGAGGACGCCGCGCGCGACGACGGGCCGTACCGAACGGCGTCGCTGAGCAAGTTTCACGACATCAACGCGGTGGAGATCGATCGCTGCCACGGCTGCGGCGGCATCTGGTTCGACGCGGGCGAGCTGTCGCGCTTCCTGCGGCAGAAACCAACCGGCGGGACCAGCGTCGACGAGATCGAGCCCACGCGGCGCCTCGATCGCGTTGGCCCGGCGCAGGCTTCGTGTCTGCGCTGCCGCGGGTCGATGGTGTTGGTGCGCAGCGAAGGCGTGCCGTGGATGATCTACGCCCACTGCGTGCGCTGCCGCGGCATCTGGCTGGAGGGCAGCAACGTGGCGCGCCTCGACGATCCGTTCGTCGCGATGCTGGCGCTGGTCTCGGGCGAGTTCGCCTAGCCTCGCAGCGAGGCGGCTCTCGGAAGCGAAATCTTTTTCCCGCGCTGGGGTGCTGGGCCTCGGCTTTGGCGCGCCAACTGCTGGAGATCTGGTCGTCGCGCTTGGCGCTGGCCTTGCACAGTCCTCGCCGCATGGCACGACGATCGATCTGGGGGCTCGTTTTCGTACTCGCTGCGAGCGTTGGCTGCGGCGGTGCCGTGATGCCGAGCGGCGGCGGTGGTGGTGGCGGCGGCGGCGGCAACGGCAGTGGGGGCGGCGGCGGCGGCAACGGCAACGGCAACGGCAGCAGCTATGGCGGCGGCGGCAATACGGGGGTCAGCGGGTTGCCCACGTGCGCGACCGCGAGCCACGTCGCCGAGCGCCAGCCTCCGACGATCTTGCTGCTGGTCGACGCGTCGGCGTCGATGGGCTTCGGCCTGCCCGGCGGAGACTCGCGCTGGACGGCGGCCGCCAAGGCGATCACGTCGATCCTCGACGAGAGCCCCGACGAGTATCGCTTCGGCCTGCGCACGTTCCCCTCGGCGCGCGGCATCGGCGGCACCAAGTGCCAGGCGCCGAGCTACGAGCAGCTGCAGGTCGACATCGGACCGCGCAAGCAGACGCGCCAGCCCATCGCCTGCCACGTCGGCACCGCGGTCGGCTGCTCGGGCATCTCGCCGGTAGAGCTGATCCTCGGCACTCCGATCAACGCCGCGCTGCGCGGCGCCGCCGAGCGCATGAGCAAGGAACAGAGCGCCGGGGCGCGCGTGATCGTGCTCGTCAGCGACGGCGAGCCGGTGGGCTGCGCACCCAACACCGTCGGCGACATCATCGCCACCGCCGAGGCGGGCTTCAAACAGCATCAGATCCGCACCTACGTGATGTCGGTGGACACCACGTCGCTGTTCGCTGCGCCGCGCAACATCAACGGCTCGCGCATCGCCGCGGCCGGCGGCGGCAAGCGCGCCGACAACTGTGATCCCGGCTCGCCCGACGCGACGACCTCGTGCAGCTACCACATCAGCGACGCCAACTTCCGCAAGGACATGGAGAAGGCGCTGCGCGACGTGGCAGGCCGCTCGCTCGGCTGCGTCTTCAAGGTCCCGAGCGGCGCCAACAGCGACCCCGACAAGGTCAACGTCGTCTTCGAGCGCGACGGCAAGCGCATCGTCGTGCCGCGCGACGCCGCGCGCAAGAACGGCTGGGACTACGAGGACGGCGGCAACAGCGTGCGCCTCTACGGCGGCGTATGCGACGCCGTCACAGCCGAGGCGAAGGCTGGCGTCACGATCG
Source organism: Myxococcales bacterium (assembly GCA_020431405.1). GTDB lineage: Bacteria > Myxococcota_A > Polyangia > JAGQIK01. The sequence goes on along the minus strand of JAGQIK010000357.1, from coordinate 28,425 downwards.
AGGTCGGCTGCAAGACCGAGCGCGTGCTCTAAACGCCGCGGCAGTGGCAGCAAAATCGGCCCGCACGCGGGAATACCGTCGCGGCGGCTCCGTATACTCCGGCACCTTTGGATCTCTCGTGCTGGAATTTTGGAGCATTGTTGCTGCGTTGCGCTCTAGCGCGGCCCGTCGCTTTCTCGAGCGCTTCGAGCGTGCGCGCGCCATTAATGGCGACGACGCCGACGACCGCTTTGGCGGCGCGGCGCTAGCGCTCGACGTCGATGTGCTGACGGCGCTCGAGGCCGAGGCCGTCGTGTGCGAGGTTGCCGCCAGCGATGGGCTCGCGGCGCTCTCGGCCATCGATCGCTACTTCGCGCTGCCCGCAGGCGTAGGCCTGCTCGAGGGGCGGCCGGTGGCCTGGCTGCCCGCAGAGCGACGCGAGCGGCTCGAGGAGGCGTGGCTGCGGCTGCTCGAGCGCAGCGGCGGTCGCGACTCGATGCTCGCGCGCGTGGCGCCCTATCTCGAGGGGCGAGCCGCGGCGGTCGACGCCGTGCAGCACGCCGCCGACGCGCTGGCGCGCGTTCTCGCTTCGGCGCGCCAGCAGCAGCTCGACGTGCTGCTCGTCTGCGGGGCGCGCGCCTGAGCGTAGGCGCCGCCTCGGCGGGGCTTGGATCGCATGTTGCTCCTGTTCGGCAACCATGCCGCCCCACGCACCGAAGAAGAGCGGATCGCTATTGGTTGTAGGCTTTTGCGAGAGGGCGAGGCGCACCCGAGCGCGGCGCTACTGCAAACTGTCCCAATCACTGCTGGGGGGCGCGCTCCTCGCGCTGGCCAGCTGCCAGGGCGCCGACATCGAGAGCGAGACGCCGCCGCAGCGCGTCGCGCAGGCGAGCTTCGAGCTGTCGAGCATCTCGTGCAGCGAGAGCAAGGACACGGGCTATACCAGCGGCAAGTCGTTTTCGATCACCGTGGTGACCGTCGATGGCAAGAAGGTCGAGCGCGACACGGCCAACGCCTACTACGTGATGGCGCAGGCGGCGGCCAAGGCGGGCGTCAACCTCAAGGTCGTCAGCGGCTTTCGCACCAACGCCGAGCAGACCTATCTCTACAACTGCTACAAGAACTGCAACTGCAACAACTGCAACCTCGCCGCGAAGCCCGGCTACAGCAACCACCAGTCGGGCCACGCGCTCGACCTCAACGCCTCCGCCTCGGGCGTCTACAACTGGCTGAGCGCCAACGGCGCCAAGTTCGGATTCAAGCGCACTGTGCCGAGCGAAAACTGGCACTGGGAGTGGTGGGGTGGCGGCCCTGGCGGCGGCCCCTGCGGCAAGTCGCCCCTCTGTCCGGCCAGCGGCAAGACGACGATCTGCATCGACAAGTCGAAGATCGGAACCTGCGACAATGGCCACCTCAGCACCGGTGACTGCGGCGCGTTCGGCGCCTACTGCTCCACCGCCGGCGTGACCAAGGCGCGCTGCGTCTCGGTGTTCTGCGTCAAAGACGAAAAGGCGGTACCCAAGGCGCACGACGTCTGCATCCCCGACAACAAGGCGGCGCACTGCGACAACGCCGGTGCGCTCACGTCGGTGGTGACCTGCAGCAAGAGCGAAAAGTGCGCCGTGGAGGATGGGCTGGCGGTGTGCGTCGATCCCAGCAAGGTGCCCGCCGACAGCGGCGCGAGCGCGGACTCGACCGACGACGGCGGCGCGCTCGCGCCGGACTTCGACCAGACGCCGGCGCCGGACAACGGCTTCGGCGTGGGCTCCGACAGCGGCAGCAGCGTTGGTGTTGGCGCGGGCGAAGACGCGGGCCCAGGCGGCGCGAACGGCGCGAGCTTGCAGGGCAGCGGATGTCAGGTCGCAGGCGCCGAGCTTTCGGCGCAACCGCTGCTGCTGGGGCTACTGCTGGCGGCGCTGCTCACGCTGGGGCGACGTCGTCGTCGTCACCATCACGCCCCGTCGCTTCGTCGTCGCGACGCTTCTTGTCGCGCTCGGTGAGCATCAGAAGGAAACGCGCCAACAGCTGCGGCGTGTGCGGCAGCACGTGAGCGAGCAGCGGCAGCCCGTGCAACAGCAGCGCGCTGGTCAGCGCCGAGTTGCCGCTCGCCACCTGCTGCGCGATCTCGACCACGTCCTTGGCGCGCTGCGTCTTGCTCTTGGGCTTTTCCTTGTCCGCCACGCCCACAGCGTAGCAGACCGCGCGCGCTAAGATTCACGCCGTTGAGGCTCGATCGGATGTGCGTCGAGCTCGGCCTGCATTTCCTCGGCGCTCTGGAAGCGGTCCTGCTTGTCGTGGGCCATCGCGCGGTTGATCGCCTGCAGCAGCGACTCGGGCAGGTCGGGCCGCAGCTCGATCAGCGGCGGAAAGTCGTGATGGATGATCTTTTGGATCACCTCGCCGATGGCGGTGCCGGTAAACGGCGGCCTGCCGGCGAGCGCGTCGTAGAGCACGGCGCCGACAGCGAAGATGTCGGCGCGCTCGTCGACGTCCGTCGCGCCGCGCGCTACCTCGAGGCACATGTAGCGCGGGCTGCCGAGCATCGTGCCGGACTGCGTGAGGCGCGTCTTCTCCACGGTGACCGAGCGCTCGATGATGCGCGCCACGCCGAAGTCGAGGATCTTGATGCGGCGGTGTCCGCTGGGGAGCTGCGCGATGAGCACGTTGGCCGGTTTGAGGTCGCGGTGGATGATGTGCTCGGCGTGCGCGGCGCCGAGCCCGGCGAGCAGCTGGCGGCCGATCATCCACGCCGTGTAGGCGCCGACGCGTCCTTTACGCTCGAGATACGTCGAGAGCACCTCGCCGCCGACGTACTCCATTACGAGGAACGGTCGCTCGTCGGCGAGCGTGCCCGAGCCGAACAGCGAGACGACGTTGGGGTGGTGAATGCGCCCGATGGCGGCCACCTCGACGGCGAAGCGTCGATGGGCTAGCTCGCTCGGTGCCAGCACCTCGGAGACGACCTTGATCGCCACGGGGCGGCCGATCTTGTCATCGCGCGCGCACCACACCTCGGCCATCGAGCCGCGGCCGAGCCGCGACTCGAGCTCGTATCGGCCACCGCCGATGCGCATGCCCTCGCGCAGAGCGATCGTCTTCATCGGCGTCAGCTGTTGAGGTGATTGATCAACACGAGCACCAGCACCAGCAGCACGGCGGCGCCGAGCGACGCTGCGAGCACGATGACCCAGGTGCGACGTTCCTTCTCTCGCGCGCCGGCGCGAATGGCCAGACCATGGCCGGCCGCTTCGCGGCGGCGTCCGACGTTGGCGGGCTCCACGTCGGCGAGCTCCGCCGCGGCCTGCGCTTCGGCTTCGGCGGCGGCGGCGGCGGCAGCCGCGGCAGCAGCGGCTTTTCGCGATGCGGGGGTGCTGCGGATGCTCTCCTGCCGCTCGACGATGGGGGCGTCGGGCACGAAGACCATGATGCCTTCCTGCGGCAGCACCGCGGGCGCCGGTCCAGCGCCCATGTTCGAAGGCAAGCGCTCGATAGGCGCATCGTGCGTCGGGCGCCGGTCGCGCGTCACCGTGGGCAGCACGGGGTCATCGTCGAGCGCTTCGTCACGCCCACCGCCAAGCACGGTGGGGTGGTTGCCGAGGCCGGCGGCACGCGTCGGCTCGTCATCGTCGTCTTCGTCGAGGCTGATCGAGCCGGGTGCAGAGCCCGAAGGCGGCAGCGGCGCCGACTGGCGCTCTCGGTTGAGCGTCAGCTCGTGGTGCGGCGTCTCGGGGCTGGGCATGCCGAGGTCGACAACGGGGCCGCCGAGGCCTGGCATCTCGGGGCGCAGCGCGTGCTCGGCGCTGTCGGTGGCGCGCAGCCCGGGCAGACCGGTGGCCTCGTCATCGTCGTCGATGTCGTCACCGAGCGCGGTCAGCTTCATCGACTGCGCGCCGATCATCGACGCCTCGAGCTCGCTGATGTCGAGGGCGCCGGTGTGGCGAATCTCGTTGAGCGACATCGCGTGGCGCAGCTCGTCAGTGTTGGTCGTCAGCAGCGGTCGGTCGTCGGGCGAGGACGCGGGTGCTCCGCGCAGCAGCTGCTCCACGCCGTTGCCGCCCACCGTGGGCATGTCTGCGAGCGGCGAGCCGCTCGGGAGCGTCGAACGCAAAGGGGCCGATCCTGGCGGTGGCGGCGGCGGCACGAGCGCGGCCCGGCCTGGCGTCGCGCCGCCTCCAGGCGGCGGCGGCGGTGGTACGAGCGCCGCCCGCTGTGCGCTGCCGCCGGGAGGAGGCGGCACCAGCGCCTGGCGGCCAGCCGCGGGCGGTGGTGGTGGCGGCGGCACGAGCGCGCCGCGTCCCACCGGCGACGCGGACGCATCGCCCGTGACCTGCACAGCCAGCGAGATCGGATCGTCGTCGTCGCTGAAGTCGTCATCGTCGTCTTCGATGACCTCGTCTTCGTGACGCCTGATGCCGAAGTCGGTCTCGATCGGCACCTCGCCCGAGATCGGCGCGAAGCCGCGCGGCGCCTCGGGGAGATCGGGCAGCGTGCTCTCCGCCGGCGGCTCGTTGCGCGCGGTCTGGAAGTAGTCCATCCCGATGGGACGCCCGACGGGGCGTTCGGGGAGGTCCGAGCCCGTCGAGCTGTCGAGCTGCATCGGCATGCCGGGCCGCGGCGGGAGATCGACGCCCGTCGCCGGGTCATCGTCGTAACCGCTCGGACCGCCCGCCGGCACGAACATCATGCCCGGCTCGCGTGCCGCTGGTCGCGCGGGCAGGTCGATGCCCGTGGACTCGCGCTGGATCGGCGCAGCCGACGAGAAGCTGCGCGAGGCCGCCGGGCGTGGCGGCAGATCGACGCCGGTGTAGCCCTCGTCGGCGTTGGCGTCGATCGCGGCGCCTGGCCCGGCGGAGCGCGGCGCCAGAGGGTTGCGCGCTGGCGGCTTGGGCGGCAGATCGACGCCCGTGCGCGCGTCGTCGTCATCGGCTGCGGGTGGGCGCTGCATCGTGCGCGACGGCGACAGCGGGCGCGGCGGCAGATCGATGCCGGTGCCATCGAGCGCGTTGGACGTCGCCGAAGTCGCGTCGAGCTCGAGCGATGGCAGCCGCACGCCGGTGATCTCCGTTCGCAGCGCGCCCACGGCGGTGGATTGCTCGACGTTGGTTTCTTCGACGCCCACCGACGTGCGGTCCGGCTGCGCCTCGGCGTCGGCGCTCTCGGTGTTGATGATCGTCTCGGGGTCGCCGCTCTCGCCGCCGATCAGCGCACCGACGAACTCGTCATCGGTGCCTGCGAATGGATCGGCGTCGGCGGCAGCGGCCGCGGTGGCCGCGGCGCTGCGCCGTCGATTGGCGGGTGCCTGCGCCGGACTCTCGCCGTCGAGGGTGCGGACCTTTCTCAGCGCGATGCGCGCCAGCGACGACGGCGGCGTGCCCACCGGACCGACGGAGCCCATGCCGTAGAGCGTGCTGCGTCCACCTGGGCCTGCGGGGGGCGGAGGTGGCGGTGGTGACGTCGCGGCGGTGCCGTCGGGCTGCGGGTCCGCGTTGGTCAGCTCGACATCGTCATCGCTGTGGCCGCACTTTGGACAGATCACCCACGCTGCGCTCGACGGCACGTTGAAGGCGTGCCCGCACTGCTGGCAACGGATCTGTATTTTCGCTGTAGTGTTGCCCACGACGCGAGGTAGATGATCGTAACATAGGCGCCGTGGGATCGCCTGAAATCACTAGTTTCTAGGCCCATCAGGTGGTTTCAGGCGCAGCTTGCGGGCCACCGTGGCGATGGGATCGTCGAAGTGCTGGGCGCGCCGGTAGACGCTCACCAGCGCGTCGAGGCGCCGCCCGAGGCGCTGATAGACGCGCTGATGAAACTCGACGCCACGGTTGTAGCGTCCGTAGCTAAGCAAGATCGCGTTGTTTAGCTCGCGCGTGGCGAAGCTGCCCCACTGCTGACGCGGTATCTCGCGCCGATAGCGCGCCTGCGCCGCGGCGAAGAGCTTCTCGCGTCCCGCGAGCTTGGCCGCGCGCGAGACCTTGCTGGCGTAGAGCGCGCGCAGCTTCGCAAAGAGGTCGGTGACGATGCGCGCCTGCCGGCGACCGCGCCGGAAGCTGCGCCGCACGCGCGCCACGTCTGGGTGCAGCGGCCCGAGCAGCTGCACCATCAGCGCGAGCGTGCCGCGCTGGCCGATGAACGTAGCGAGGCTCTCGTTGAACGCGACTCGGCCGCGCAAGAAGATCGTCGTGTGCGTCATCTCGTGGATCACCGTCTCGACGAGCCGCCAGCGCGAGTGGTCGAGCATCGCCGAGAAGAGCGGGTCGGCGAAGAAGCCGAGGCTGCTGTAGGCCGCCACGGGACGCATCAGCGTGTCGTAGCCGCGCTCGCGCAGCCCGCGCTCGCGAGCGACGGCGTCGGCTTTGCGAAAGAAGCCGAGGTAGGGCACGGCGCCGACGATGGGGAAGCGCCACAGCTTGGGGCGCAGCGCGGTCTTCGGCGCTGCCGATACGTTCCACGCCACCTCGTCGCCGCGCGTGTCGTAGAACGTGGTGTAGGCCGCCGTGCGTACGAGCCCGATGTTGTCGTGCGCCCAGCGGCGCGCGAGCAGCACCAGCCGCAGCTTTTCGCGCCATCCCGCGGGCAGGTCGCGCCGCGCGAGGACGCGCGTGATCGGCACGCGCCCGCGCAGCACGCGCAGCTGGCCGCGCGCTTGCCGCGCGATGTAGCCGACCGTGGTGCAGCTGCTGGTCGCAGCTAGCAGCAGCGCGAAGGCGATACGGCGCGGGCGGGCGGGCACGGGCACGGGCACAGGCACGGGCACGTTTCTGGATCTGGCAGCGCGGCTAGATCTCGTCGGCGCCGCCGGGGACGGCGATGCCGCCCTTTTTGGTGGCGCGGCCCTTCTTCGGCGCGCTGGCCTTCTTCGGCTCGGGCGCGGCCTTCTTGGCTTTGGGCTCGGGTGCAGCTTTCTTTTTCTTTGGGGCGTCAGGCTTCTTGGCGGCAGCCGCGCTGCCGGTGCCGCTGCCGCTGCCCGAGTCATCGTCATCGTCAGCCTGCTGCGACGGATCGCCAGCGGCCGCCTTGAGCTCGCCCCAGGTCGACGAGACGACGTTCTCCGAGATGTAGTAGTAGCCTTGCTTCTTGCCAGGAATCGAAAACAGCGTGACGTCGATCTCTTTGAGCGCCGAGCCACGCACCTTGGTGCAGTAGGCCTTCCACATGCTGATCTGCTGGCGCTTGTCGCCCTTGCCGGTGGCCGCTTCGTCTTTGGGCTTGCCGATCTCGGCCGCGAGCCGGCCGCCGGGCCCAGGGGCCGAGTAGGCGTCCTTGGTCAGTTGAAAGGAGATCCAGTCGAGCTGGTCCTGGTTGAGGCCGTAGACGATCTTCTCGATATGCGGGTTGCCGGTCTTGGTGTTGGCGTAGAACTGCAGGCTCTGGTCGGCGGAGCGCAGCATGCGCGGCTTCTTCTCCACCGGCAGCTTGCGAATGTCGCCCACCGAGACGCGCAGGGCGTCGCAGCCGAGCGGGCCGCTCAGCTCGCGCATGGTGATCACGCCTTTCTGCGTGAGCTTGTCCATCAAGCCTTTGGTGCCGTCTTTGCCGACCTTGTACATCGTGCCGGAGAGGTTGCCCGACGAGACGAACTGGTCGTCTTTGCGCTCGCCGATGATCGCGGCGTGCGCCCCCTCTTCTTTGCCTCGCTGCAGCAGCAGCTTGGTCTTGGTCTTCATCTTCCACTTGCCGCCGAGCAGCGCGTCCGGAGAGCCTGCGCAGTGCGGCCCGCGGTAGACCGTGAAGGTGCGGTCCTTCTTGAACTCGTGACACGCGCTGGGCTTGCCGTCGTCGACGAGCAGCCACTTGCCGACGAGCCACTCGCCTTTCTTGCCACAGCTCAGCGCCGCGATCGCCAGCAGCGCGATGCCCCCGAGCTTCCCTACGTTCGTCATGGCGACGATTCTACGGCAAATGTGCGTTCCCAAGCCACGCGGGCTAGCCAATTTCCTGCGGCGTGCCGAGCGACTGCTCCTCGGCGAGCTCGACCAACCCAGCGCGCTCGAGCAGCTCGAGGTAGCGCCACAGCAGCTTGAGGTCGACGGGGCCGTGGGCGTGCTCGAGATCGCGCGCCACCTCGTAGAAGCTGCGCGGCTCGTCGGCGCGCACGAAGCCGAGCAGAAGCTCCGCGGCGGGTTGCGCCTGCAGCGCGTCGGCGTGATGCAGCAGCCACGCGCGCCCGTCGTCGTCGAGCTCGCGCGCCAGCGAGTGCAGCGGCGGCGGCCCGACGAATGTTCTTCGCACGCGCAGCAGGCTGGCTCGTCGCTCGAGCGGTGTCACCGGCCGCGCGCGCGCGGTGACGTTTTCGCCCTCGAAGGGCGCGAGGATCTGCGCGTGAAGCGCCCGCACAGCGGCTCGCGCGAGCTGGCGAAGCTCGCCCGTGGCGTCGGCGATGGGCACCGCCGCGCGCGCGCCGGCGCCGAGGTAGCGCGCGACGCTGTCGAGCACGCGTGCCTCGTCGTCGAGCGCGCGGTGAAGGTCCTCTTCGACATCGGCTAGCGCGGCGGCGGCGTCGGCGCTGCTCATCTCGCGCTCGTGAAGCGTCTCGCCGAGCCTGCGTGCGCGTGCGGCGATGCGCGAGGCGGCGGCGAGCTCGCTGGCGGCCAGCAGTCGTGGTAGGTCGCGCTCGCCGAGGCTTGCCAGCGTTTCAGCGCAGCGGGCGACGCCGTGCGCCAGCGTCACCGCGAGCTGCAGTGGCACGTTGCTGCGCCGCTCGCCCGGGCGCGCGCTGCCCGGCGCGGCGAGCAGCACCGCGGGGACAGCGACGCTCGGGTCGACGAAGGGCAGCACCGAGCTGCCGGCACGATAAGGAACACGCAGGCAGGCCTGCGGCGGCGCCTGCTCGGCGACGAGCCGCTCGACGAGGTCGGGCAGAAACGTCGGCGCCGAGGGCGGCGCGTCCTGCACCAGCAGCCGCGGCTGACGGCGCGTCTGCGCGATGCTCAGCTGCAGCGCGGCGATCGGTCGCGGCGCCTTGTCGCTGGCGAGCCAGGCCACGGTGGCCGGCAGCCCCGACGTGATCACGAAGCGCAGCGTGCGGCGCGGCGGCGGCGACTCACCCGCCACTACGGCGCGGCCGATGGCGCGCATCACCTCGAGCAGCGCGGCGATGCCCAGCGCTGACTGCGGGCGCGACAGGTCGCAAGCGAGCAGCAACTCCTCACCCGCGAGATCGCTGCCAGCCATGCATGCGCTGAGCAGCGGCAGCTCGCGCGGCGGCATCTGAACGCCGACGCAGGCGCGCACGCGCGTGGTCTCTTCGCTGGCGAGCGCCGCGCGCAGCCGCTCCGCGCTGCGCGGCCCGAGCTGAAAGGCGAACGGTCGCTTGCCGCCGAACGTCGACGGCGCGCCGAGCTGCGCGGCGAACAGCGCGTCGCGCGGCGCGCTCAGCTCGGCTGTCTCGGGGCGCGGCCCGAGCAACAGCCCCGCGGCGCCGCGCACCGCGAGCGCTTCGTGAACGACCGCGCGCGGGCGGTGGCCCCAGGCGAAGACTACGCGCTCGCCGAACTTGCGCACGCGCTGGTAGTCGCCGGCGTGCGTGCCGGCGCCGACGTCGACGACCTCGAACACCTCGCCGCCTGGATCGGTCGAGCGCAGGCTGCCGATCAACCCTTCCAGCGCGCCGTCGCCCGCGGCGAGCAGCTCCTCGCTGCCGTCGCTGCGCACGAGGTAGAGCTCGGCGCTGCGCGGCTGCGGCGAGGGCTCGAAGGTCCAGTCGAAGTGCCGCGCGGTGGCACCCACCGCGTGGCTCTCGAGCTCGACCCGGTCGACGCCGGGGCTCTGCCCGAGCAGCGCCGCCAGCCGCTCGAAGCGCTCGTCGCTGGTGTCGTCGAGAAAGTCCAGCTCGGCGAGACTGCGGCGCAGCCCGCGCGCGTCGATACGGACGCTCACCGCTGCCGCCTGCGCGACACGAGCGCCGCCACCGCTGCCAGCAGCAGCAGCAGCAGCAGGGTGGCCGTCGTCGTCGCCCCGGCGTCACCCGGCGCCGCGCTGCAGCCGCGCCCCGGCGGGTTGACAGGCGCGGGTGGTGTGGCGATGTCGGCTGATGCGCCGCCGTCCTGCGTGCTCGGCGTCGCGTCGGCGGGCAGCGTGTCGGGCGTCGACGCGTTGCAGTCGTCGTCCTTGCCGTTGCCTGGCACTTCGCTCGCGCCTGGATGGACGGCAGGATCGCTGTCGTCGCAGTCGACATCGGCGAAGCTGCCGTCGCCGTCGGCGTCGGCGGTGAGGCTCGCCACGTCGTCGGCCTCCGACAGCGCCAGCGCGAACGACTGCTGCGCGTGTGTCAGCTGGTGCGCGCGCACGGTCACGATGTAGTCGCCCGGCTCGGGCGTGCCGAGCGGCACCTTCTCGATGTTGTTGTGATGGTCGGCCGTGCGCGTCGACTGACCTGTGGGCGCCGCGCCGGGCGGCGCGAGGTGCCACGGCTCTTCGACCTTCTTGCCGTCGGGGTGCGTGACCGTCAGGTCGAGGTCGTTCTGCAGGATCTTCAGCGCGCCGGGCTCGCCCGGCGGATCGTCCCAGGCCAGCGTCACCGACAGATCGCGCGCCGGCTTCTTCGCCACGCGCAGTCGGTAGCGCACCTCGCTGCCGGTCTCGGCGACGCGCCCGACGGCGAAGCCCTGGCTGCTGCTGCTGATCACCGACACCGCGCGCGCGATGTCGGCTTCGCCGTAGCCCGACGCGTGGTCCGGCCCCTCGGGGTAGACCGTCAGCTTGCCCGTGTCGGGGTTGGTGCCCGGGCCTTCACCCACCAGGTCGTTGGCGGTGGCGACGAGCAGCGCGCGGTACAGCGCCGGCGGCGGTCGCTCCGCGGTGGCGCCCTGCGCGGCGACATCGGGGCGCGCGCGGTAGGCCTGCGTCATCAGCAGCACGCTGCCGGCGATCATCGGCGTGCTGAACGAGGTGCCGCAGCTGGTGGTGTAACCGCCGCCGGGCGTGGTCAGCGCGATGCCGCTGACCACCGCGTCGACGCGGATCTGCACGACGGTGTCTTTCCAGTCGTCGTCGGCGCCGACGTCGATCTTGTAGGTGGCGATCTTGCCGTCGTTGCGCACGATGAAGCCGCGACGCAGGCGCCCGCTCCAGTCGTTCTTGTCGGTCTTCCAGAAGATCTCGCCGCGGTGGTGGCGCTCGAGGCTCATGTCGACCTCGATGGTCTTGTAGACGCTGGTGTCGATGGACAGCCCGTCGGGGCTGCGAAAGCCGGGGTCGCCGCCGGTGGTGCGCGCCGAGATCTCGCCGCCGGCGACCACCGGCGTATCGAGATGGCGCACTACGTGCCAGCCCTCGGCGTCGCCGTCGGTGTCGAAGGTCCACGAGATCACCGGCGCGCTGCTGCCAGCGTCAGGTATCACGCGCACGGCGCTGAGCGCGAAGCGCACCTTGCCGTGCGAGGCGCAGCCGGGCGCGAGCACCTCGGGCTTGACGCGTCCGTCGCCGGTCGGGCCGAAGCCCGACGCGTTCCACAGCGTGCCGTCGGCCCAGTCGGTGCCGCCGACGGTGATCGCGTTCTTCGACGAGGCCAGGCTCGAGACCGAGCCGTAGCCGTCGCGCCAGCCGTCGTTGCTCGAGGCGATGGCGATGGGCACCGGCTGCGGCAGCTTGCTCGACCAGCGCGACAGCACGAAGTCTAGGTTGGCCGCCGACGGGCCGTAGATCGCCTTGCTCGAGTGCGAGAAGGAGAAGCTCAGCACGTCGATGTCGAAGCGATCGCGCGCCTCGACGTACTGCTCGGGGAACGTGCGCTCGACGCCTTGGGCGTCTTTGTCGCCGCTGGTCAGGTAGGCCACCAGCTTGGCCTCGGGCGCCATGCCGCGCACCTGATAGGGGTCCCAGCCGACAACCGTCGACTGCGCGCCCGAGCCGAGCATGCAGCCCGAGACCGCCGTGCCGTGGAAGATGCTCGGCGCGTTGGCGGGCAAAGGCAGGCGCAGCGCCTTTGGCTTGAGGTCGGGGTGGTCGATGTCGACGCCGTCGGGATCCCACACGCCGCCGACCGTGCCTTGACCGCCGAGCACGTACTTGGGCGGATCGACGCTGGTGTCGATAGCGTGCAGCGCCTCGACCTTGATCGACTTGCGGCTCTCGTCGAGCAGCGGCCGCCAGCGCGGCGTGGCGGCGATGGCGCGCACGGCGTCGAGCGACGCCACGCTGCGCGCCGAGCGCTCGTCGAGCGCCACGCGATAGATCGGGGCCACGCCGACGCGCTTGGCCGCGACGAAGCCACGACTGCGCAGCGCACAGCGCGCCTGCTCGTCGTCGCTGTCGCTGGCAAACAACACCCACGCGCTGGCGCGCGCGCCGCCGCGCAGCGTGCGCGCGAAGTCAGCGGCGATCTTGGCCTCGGCGTCGAGCTCGCGCACCGCGATGACACCGTGCTGGCCGACAAGATCCTGAAAAACGCGCAGCGGCGCGCGCGCCGAGAACCAGCCCTCGCCGCGCAGCGCGATGACGTGCACGCCGAGCGCCGCCAGCCCGGCGCGTCGCTCGGCGGTCAGCAGCGCACCGAGACGGATCTCGCGGTGCACCTCGCCCGCCAAACACGACGAGGCGAGCGCCGCGCGCCGCGCGTCGATGGGCTCGGCGCTGCAGCCGGCGACGGCGACGAGGGCCCCGGCGAGCAGCGACATGCCGAGGCGGGACCAGCCGAGGAGCCAGGAAAAACGATGCGTCATGGTGCTACTGCTTCTTCGGCGTGCAGATCGCCAGGTCGTTGCTGAAGCTCTGGCACGTCAGGTCCGGTGAAGGGCACTTGGGGTCGTCGGGATCGCAGATGAAGGCGCAGTAGGCGTCGGTGCCGCCGCCCAGCACGCAGGCAGCGCCCGCCAGCGCGGTGGGGCAGGGCTTGGTAAACGGCGCGCAGGGGATCGTGCAGAACGGCTCGAAGAACGTGCCCAGCGCGAGACACACGCCGTTGGGCGTGCCGTCGCAGGTGCCGACGTCCTTGCCGCAGCGCTCGCCGATGGAGCCCGACGCGCTGTCGACGCACAAGCCGCTCGCCGCGTCGCAGGTCTTGGCCCCGTCGCATGGTTTGACGCGGCAGTCGGGCGCGCAGTAGCCGCTCTTGCCGGCCACGCGGCAGACATAGCTCTCGCGGCACGACTCGACGATCGAACGAACGTTGCAGCGCAGATGGCACGTGCCGCTGCCGCTGCTCTGCCCAGGTGGCGGCTGCTCGCTGCCGTCCGCGCCGATGCAGCGACCGAGCCCGCCGCAATCGGCGTCCTTGGTGCACGCCTTGGTGCACATGCCGCCTTCGGGCAGCGCGCTCTCGCACTGCAGGCCGTCGAGACATCCCGCGCGGCAGCTCTCGCCGATCGTCGCCACGCCCTGGTCGCCCGGCAGCGTGTCGGGAAGCTGCGCGATGTCGGAGAGCAGGCCGGCTTCCGCGTCGGGGCTCGCGTCGCCGCCTCGTGTCGGCGCTCGGCTGCACGCGGCGAGCGCTGCCACGCAGATGATACAAGTAAGAAGGTGAGCCGGCTTGCGCACGCCGTATTCTTCGTGCTCGCCGCGCGGCGGTCAACCAGGGAAACCCGCAGCCCACAGCAGGAGCGAGAGCGCAGCGTGTACATCGAGATCCACGACCGACAGCAGCTCGCATCGCAGCTCGCCAGCGGCAGCTTGGCGCACGTGGTGGTGCAAGGGCTCGACCTCTCCGACGTCGATCTGTCGCACGTCGAGGTGGCAGGCGCAGTGCTGCTCGGCTGCCGGCTGCGCGACAGCGTCGCGGTCGAGCTGCTCGCACGCGGCGCGCTGCTCTTCCCGGCGCTGCCGCAGCTGCCCTACAACCCCTACAGGCCGCGGCTCTATCACGCCGCCGAGCTGATGAGCGGCTATCGTCGCGGCGAGCACGAGAGCTACGCGCGCACGCTCGATCAGCGCATCTACCAGCACTACGTCGCCAGCCGCCGCAAGCGCCCGCCCGCGGTGCTCGACACGCTCGCTCAGCGCCTGCACGACCACGCCATCGACGACGCGCTGGCCGACTTCCTCGGCCGCGGCGAGGCACGCAAGGTCATCGCGATCATGGGCGGGCACGCCATGCGGCGCGGCGAGGCCGCATACGCCGACGTGGCGCGCATCGCACGCGCCGTGGCGCGCCGCGACGCACACTATTTGATGACGAGCGGCGGCGGGCCGGGCGCGATGGAGGCAACACACCTCGGGGCGTGGCTCGCGGGCGCGCCCGACAACGCGCTCGACGAGGCGCTGGCGTTGCTCGCGCCGGCGCCTGACCTCGCGCACACGGGCTGGCTCGACGCGGCCTTCGAGGTGCGCGAACGCTGGCCTGACTGCGCGGCAGACAGCCTCGGCATCCCGACCTGGTTCTACGGCCACGAGCCGCCCAACGTCTTCGCCACGCACATCGCCAAGTACTTCTCCAACTCGCTGCGCGAAGACGGCCTGCTCGGCATCGCGACCCACGGCGTGATCTACGCGCCCGGCAGCGCGGGCACGATCCAGGAGGTCTTCATGGATGCCGCGCAAAACCACTACGGCACCTTCGAGCTGGTCAGCCCGATGATCTTCTACGGCGTGAAGTACTGGACCGAGACCAAGCCGGTCTATCCGCTGCTCGAGAATCTCGCGCGCGGCAAGCAGTACGCCGACCTGCTGTTCATCAGCGATGACGTCGACGAGATCGTGGCCCGCCTCGTCGAGCACCCGCCGGTGCCCTACAGCGGGCAAGCGCCCAGGCCGATAGGCAGCTAGCGTTCGCGCCAGACGATCTTGCCGCGGCGATCGATGTAGGCCGAGCGCTTGCTGGCAAGCTGCACCACCGCCAGCTTGCCGCGAAAGGCATAGGCCTTGTCGAAGCGCGGCTTGATCACCAAACGTCCGTCGCGGTCGATGAAGCCCCAGCGCGGCCCGTCCTGCACGGCGGCGAGCCCCGCCGAAAACGGGCCCACGGCGAGGAAGCGCGGCTTGATCACGATCGCGCCGTTGCGATCGATGAAGCCGAAGCGGCCCTGCACTTTGATCGACGCGCGGTCCTGGTGAAACGTGCCGGCCTGCACCCAGGTGGGGCGGATCACCATCCGCCCCCGAATGTCGATGAAGCCGAACAGCGATCGACCGCTGCGGCCGCGGCGCCAGCGCACGGCGGCGAGCCCCTGCGAGAAGGGCTCGGCGCGGGCGAAGCGAAACGGGATCGCCACGCGGCCCTTGCGATCGATGTAGCCCCAGCGGCGCCGCCGCTCCACCGCGGCCCGCCCCTCGCTGAAGCTCTTGGCGCCGCTATAGCGCGGCGCGATGACGCGCCGTCCTTGGCGATCGATATAGCCGTAGCGCCGCTTCACGCGCACGGCGGCGAGGCCCTGTGAAAACGAGCGCGACAGCTCGTCGTAGCGCGGATAGATCGACAGCCGCCCCTTGCGATCGATGTAGCCCACGCGTCCGCGGTACTTGACGCGCGCCAGCCCTTCGGAGAACGGGTCGGCCCAGATGTACTTGGCCGCGATGACGACGCGGCCGCGCGTGTCGATGTAGCCGTCGAGCCCCTTGATCCGCACCACGGCGCGCCCGAGGTAGAACTTCTCGCCCGCGGGCCACTGCGGCGCGATGATCATGCGCCCGTGCGCGTTGATGTAGCCGACCTTGCCGTCGGCGCGCACGGGATAGAGATCGTCGAGGTCGGGGGTCGCTGCGGCGCGCGCACCGAGCAGGCTCGCCAGCAGCAGCGCGAGCGCCGCGGCGTTTGGCACCCGCGCCTTTGGCTTGCTCCAAGTCACGGCAGGCGATCGCATAACACAGCCGCGCGCGCTGTCGCCACGGCCTGGGCGCCTTGCTGGGTGGGCAGCGGCACGATATAAGCCGTGCATGTTTGTTCGGATCACCGCCGTCGTCGCGTGCTTCGCCCTTCTAGGCTGCAACAAGAACATGGCCGATGGGCAGCGGCCGGCCGGCAAATCGCTGCTGCCGGCGGCTTCGCAGCCGAGCGGCGGCGCAACCGCGGGACAGCTGCCCAAGGGCCACCCTCCGCTGGGCAAGATGCCCAAAGGCCATCCGCCGATGGGCGGCATGCCGTCGGGTCACCCGCGCATGCCGAAGAAGGGCGGGCTGGTCTGGAAGGCGCCGCCGAGCTTCAAGTCCGAAGCGCCGGCCAATCGTTTCCGCATCGCGCAGTACCGCCTCGCGGGAGCTGGCAAGGAGGCCGAGGCGATGCTCGTCGTCTCGCACTTCCCAGGCATGGGCGGCAGCACGGCCGACAACATCAAGCGCTGGCACCAGCAGATCGAGCCGGCTGCCGGCGCGCCGACGCCGGGCGCCAAGACGCGCAAGGTCAACGGCCTCGAGGTCGTCACGACCTTCGCCGTAGGCTCGTACATGCAGCCCAAGAAGGCGATGCAGCTGGGCGGCCCCAAGATCAAGCGCGAAGGCTGGGCGATCCTCGGCGCCGTCGTCGCGACCCCCAGCGGTCCTTAGTTCTTCAAGGCCGTCGGCCCGCAGAAGACGCTCGAGAAGCACCGCGCCGCCTTCGACGCGATGCTCTCGACACTGCGGCTGCCTGTGAAGAAGAAGGCCGAGCCCAAGGTGGCGCCGGCCAAGACGCCCGCCGACCGCGTCAAGAAGGCGTCCAAGTAGCGCTCGAGGTCGCGGTCGATCAGGACCGCCGCTAAGCGTCACTCCGATCACCTTCCATCGCGGGCCAAAAGCCGCTGACACGCGCCTCAGAGAATCTCTGATTTTTGGATAAAACCCTTCTAAACAGGGGTTTCGAGCCGATCTAAATAGTGCGCTGCTCGCTGCGCTTTGCTATTCATGGAAGCAACGGATGGAGGCGACCATGGCACTCGATGGATTGAAAGTCTTCTCGGCGACCAAGGCACGTGACCGTGCCGAGCTCGGGGAGAAAGTGACGGGATGGCTGCGTGAGAACCCCCACCTCGAGATCGTCGACAAGATCGTGACGCAGAGCTCCGACCAGGAGTTTCACTGCCTGACCGTCACCCTCTTCTACGTGCAACGCCAAGCCGCCTAGGCCGCGACCACACTCCCCTCCACAACTCGAACCAGCTACTCGCTGCTCGGACGCGTCGCTACTCGGACGCGAAGATGCGCGCCGGGTCGGCGAACGCCTTGAGCTCGATGGCGTTGCCCGACGGATCGCGCACGAAGGCCGTGTGTTGCTCGCCGGGCTCGCCCGCGAAGCGCACGCGTGGTGCGATGAGAAACGCGACGCCGGCTTCCTCGAGGCGCGCGACGAGCGCGCGCCAGGCTTCGACGGTGAGCACCAACCCGAAGTGACGTACGGGGACGTCGTCGCCGTCGACGGCGTTGGTGGACGCGTCCGACAGCTCTTCACTGACGTGCGCCGAGATCTGGTGGCCGTAGAAGTCGAAGTCGATCCAGCGCTCGGCGCTGCGGCCAACGCGGCAGCCGAGCACGTCGACGTAGAACGCGCGCGTGCTGTCGATGTCACGCACGGGGAAGGCGAGATGAAAGGGCGGCATGATGCTCGTCATGTTGATGCACTCTCCTTGTTGACCCACCAGCACATGGTGCCGAAGAGCTCGAAGCCCTGGCGCTCGACGATCGGCGCCGAGGTTTTGCGCTGCGCGTAGAGGCCCGCGCGCGCGATGCCGAGCTGCGCGCAAAGCGATAGGCGAGCCGCGAGCACCGCCGAGTAGGCGCCCCGGCCGCGCGCCGCGGCGATGGTGCTTCCGCCCCACAGCAGGCCGAAGCTCAGGTCACGATAGATCGTCAGCCCGCCGCACGAGATCGGCGTGCCGCTGCGCGCCTCGCGCGCGAGGTAGCGGTAGACGCGCGGATCGGCGCGGCCGAGCTGCGCCATGTCGGCGGCGAGCTGCTCGTCGTCGCCGCCGAGGTTGGTCTCGAAGGCAGCGCTGGCCACGGCGTAGCAGCTGCGCAGCGCGCTTTCATCGAGCACGCGCTCGACGGTCACGGCCGCGGCCGTCGCGCGCGGAATATAGGCCGCAGGCGAGATCACGGCCACGCGCGAGCGTGTCTCGATGCCGTAGCCCGCGTCGCGCAGCGCGCGTTCGAGGGCAGGGCGCGCCACCGTGGGCGGCACCATCACGTGCGAGTCGCGACCCGCATGCGCCCGCTGCACTTCACCGAGCAGCGCAGGCAGCGCGTCGTCGGCAGCGCGCAGACGCAGCACGTTGTTGAGGTAGGTCACGTCGCGCGTGCTGGCGAGATAGAGCAGCTCGGGACGGTCGACGATGGTGACGTCGAGTGGCACCCAGAATGTGTCCCACTGCGAGCGCTCGAGGATCTCGTCGGGCGTCATGGACATGCGGCGCACGCGGCGAGCAGTTGGTGCACCGCCGCCGCGACGCGCGCTTCGTCGGTCTGCAAACACTCGACGTGCGCCGCCCCTTCGACCAGCAGCTTGTGCCAGCGCCCGCGCGACAGCGGCGCGCAGGCTTCGAACCACACGCGCGCCGCGGCGTGCGGGATCACCACGTCGCTGTCGCCGTGCAGCCACAGCAGGGGCGTTTGACGCAGGCCGACCAGCGCGCGCCACAGCGTCAGCGCGTAGAGACCGGGGCCCGTGCGGCGATAGAGCGTTGCCGTCGCGAACAGCGTGGCCAGCGCGCGTTCGGGGCGCGGCAGGGCGTCGTCGAAGAGCGTGCGCGCCAGCCAGTAGAGCGACGGACCGGCAAGCGGCGCCGGGCCGGAGTCGACGATCACGCCGGCGATGTCGCGTGCGCCCGCGGCGCGCTCGGCCGCCAGCGCGCCGATCACGACGGCGGCGCCCTGCGACTGACCGTAGCCGAAGATCTGCCGTGCGCCGCGCGCGCGCAGCGCCTCGGCGGCGGCGTGCACGTCACCAAAGCGCGCTTCGTAGCCATCCTGTTCTGCGCTGCAGGGCGAGCCGGCGTGTCCACGCCCGTCGAAGGCCAGCGCGTCGAGCCCTGCGTCGACGAAGAGCTCGATCCACGGCAGCATCGCCGCCTTCTGGCCGCCGTAGTGGTGGTGCATCAGCACCGCGCCGCGCGCGGCGCCCCGCGCCGGCACGAACCACGCGTCGAGCGAGACGCCGTCGCGCGCGCGCAGCGTGAGCGGCTCGAACTCGAGATCGTAGAAGGCCGGGTCGACGCGCAGCGTGCGCGCCATCTGCTTGGACAGCTTTTGAAGCGCCGCGCGGGCCGCCTCTCGTGCCCGGGCGATCATCACTGCGCGTCGTCGTCGTGGTCGTCGTGGTCGTCGTCGTCGTCGTCATCGCGCGGCGGCGGCGGCGGCGGCGGCGGCGATGGCAGCCGCGTGTAGATCTTGCGCAGCAGCCGCGGGCGCTCGACGCGAAACAACGAGGCGTAGGCGATGCCCGACATCTGATAGGGGAAGGCGATCATCATCAACAGCAGCACGCCCATGTGAAAGCCCCAGGCGCCGATGGCCCACAGCAACGTGACCTTGCCGCCCAAGAGCGCGATCGGCGAGCCGAGCTCGACAACCACCGAGAGCGCCGCCAGCGGCGGCCAGATCCAGCGTACGCGGATCAACCAGCCCCCGATGGGCGACCAGATCGAGCCCAGCTTGAGCTTGCGCAGGTTGTCGAAGGCCACCTGGTTGCGCAGGATGTCGCTCCAGATCCACGACGTGCCGCTGTTTCGAATCTTGGCCACCCCCGCGATGACGTACACGACGAGCGTCACCAGCGACGCCGCGCGAAGCGGCCAGCCGTAGCGGCCATCGTCGTCGGGCAGCTGCGCGAGGCGGCGCGAGTCGTAGGCGAACGCGTCGGCGGCGTCTGGCGAGAGCCCGAGCGCGATGACATGCAGCACCAGCAGGTTCTCGGTGTGAAAGATCATGCCGAAGGAGTTGCGGTAGCTCATCACCCACAGCAGCGCGAACGCGAACGCCGGGCCGGTGATGCGGTAGCGCCAGCCGCAAAGGAACGCCGCGCCGAGCAGCAGCGTCAGCGGCACCATCGCGTGCGTGAACCACCCCGGCGGCGGGTGCGACAGCAGGCTCACCGGCCCCACCGGGCGAAACAAATGCGCGCCGAAGTCGGCGTAGCCCCATAGGTGCACGCAGCGCACGAGCGTGTAGCCGAGCGCGAAGAGCCCCACCAGCACGCGTACGGCGGCGAGCCGCTCGGCCGGGGTCACGGGGCGCAGCCAGCGGTCGAACGCTGCTGCGCCGCCGCCTCGCGTCGCTTCGCTCACGGCTTGGCCTCCGGCCAGCAGCGCGCGTGGGTCACCGTACGTGTCGGCTCCGTGTGGCCCTCGAAGTACTTCACCGCGTCATAGGTCCCGGTGACGATCTCGAGCGAGATCAGCGCACGCGGCGCGTAGCTGGGCAGCCGCTTGATGACCTTCTTGCACAACGCCAGCGCGGCGCGCGGTCCGCTATGGATCGCGCGCTGGATCGTCGCGTTGGCCTGCAGCACCTCGGAGTTGGCGATCAGCTGCGGTGCGACGATCTCGCGCGAGCCGTCGTCGAGCACGGCGAAGAGGCTGCCCACGCTCATCGCCGTGGGGCGCCTGTCGGAAAACATCGGGTAGGTCGATACGGGAAAGCCGTCGCGGTTGACGTCGGCGCGAAACAGGGGCATCGCCGTCGCGCCGACGAGCACCAACGTCACCAGGTATGCATAGGGGCGACCCATTGCGCGGAACTCTTACATGGCGAGCCGACAATTCGCACCCGCCTGAGAAATGTCACTTGATCTTTTTTGTAAGCAGATCGACATTAAATATTCCTGGTGTACGAAAGTGCACTCTGTTGGTCGCGAATCCTACGTCGAAGACCTCGATATGGACGCGCGACACCTCGAGGGAGCCATGAAGAAGAAGAGCAAGACCGGTAAGAAGAAGAAGAAGCTGGGAGCGAGCCTGGCCAAGGTGAACATGCTGGAAGAGCGCATGGCACCGCTGATGTCGCGGATGGATGGCACGGCGGGCGAGGGAGGGCCGAAGCCTCCAGGCGGTTGATCTCCAACCCGACCGCGCACGGATCTTGGCCGTGCGCGGTCACCTGCGCATTTCCACACCACATCCGATCCCCTCCACGGCTAGCCTGCTACCGAGTGGCGCAGCTCTGTGTGCCTTCCCCCTGAGCTAACCAACATCGCATCGCTGTCGGACCTGAACCTCGCGCGCTTCGGCGAGCGACCGGCGCTGATCGTTGGCGAGCGCACGTTCACCAATCTGCAGATGCACCAGACAGCGCGCCGCCTCGCCAGCGCGCTGCTCGAGCTAAAGCTCGACGCCGACGACAGAGTAGGCGTCTACCTCGACAACCGCGTCGAGCTGCTGTGGGTCTACCAAGCGCTGAGCAGCGTCGGCGCGACGATCGTACCGCTGATGTCGTCGCTGCGTCCGGACGAAGTTCACGTGCGCTTGTCGCACTGTCGCGCGTCGATGCTGATCACGACGGCCGCGCTCGATGCAGCGCTCGACGTCGGCGCGCTCGAGTCGGTCGCACGCACGCTCTACGCCGAGCAGCTCGAGCAGCTGGCTGAAAAGCACGCGCCGCTCGACGAGGTGCGGCCGCGCGCCCTGTCGGATCTGGCGTTCATCCTCTACACCGGCGCGACATCGTCGGCGGCCAAGGGCGTCATGCAGACGCACGGCAACCTGCTGGCCAACGTGCGCAACAATACGCCGCTCAACGTCGCCCATGTCGATCTGATGGTCTTGCCGATGGCCCATACGTTTGGCGTCGGCGTGTGGCTCGGCAACTACATGTTCGATGGCTGCGCGGTGCTGATGCCCGGCGGATTCGAGCCGGAGCGCGCGCTGCGCCTCATCGAACGCCACCGTGTCGATCGCATGGTCGCGGTGCCCTCGATGTTGGTCGCGATGCTCGAGCACCCCGCTGCCGATCGCATCGACGTCTCCTCGATGAAGATCTGGGGCATCGGCGGCGCGCCCTTCGACGAAGCGCAGGCAGCACGCTTCGCCGCGCGCTTTCCGGGCGAGGTCCAGCGCGGCTACGGTTTGACCGAGGCCTGTCCCACCATCGCGCGGCAAGTGGAAGGGCAGTCGTACAAGCCGGGCTCCAACGGACGCGTCGTGCCGGGCGTCGTCGTGCGCATCTGCGATCCCAGCAGCGGCGCCGAGGTCACGCCCGGTGAGGTCGGCGAGATCTGCGCGCGCGGCGACAACATCAGCCCCGGCTACCTCGACATGCCCGAGGAGACGGCGCGCGTGTTCGGCGATGGCTGGCTTCACACCGGCGATCTCGGCCGCATCGACGCCGACGGCGAGCTGTTTGTTGTCGGCCGCGTCAAGGACCTGATCATCCAGGGCGGGCTCAATGTCTACCCCGCCGAGGTCGAGCTGTGCCTCGCGCGGCAGTCGGGCGTGGCGCAGGCGGCCGTCGTCGGCCGCCCGGACGAGCTCGTCGGCGAGGTCGTCGTCGCATTCGTCACGGCGGTGGCTGGCGCGCCGCTCGACGAGGCTGCGCTGAGAACGGGCTGCGCCACGCAGCTCGCGCCCTACAAGGTGCCGGAGGCGATCTTCGTGGTCGACGAGCTTCCGCTGACCGATCTGGGCAAGATCGACAAACGCGCGCTACGCGACGACGCAGTCCGCCGCGGCGAGCTGGCCGCGGTAAGCGCGGCGAGGACCGACGACGCGGCCGATACGCGCCTCGAGCGCCTCTGCGCCGCGTTCGCCGAAGCGCTCGAGTGCGAGCGCGTGGAGCCCGACGACAACTTCTTCGAGCTCGGCGGCACGTCGCTGCAGTCCACGCGCCTGCTCGGCCTGGTGCGCGCGCAGTTCGATCCTTCGCTGCAGCTGCGCACCTTCTTCGAGGCGCCGTCGCCCGTCGAGCTGCTCGAGCACCTCGCTGGCGCGAGCGCGGCCGCGTCGGGCGAGCAGCCCGCACTGCAGACAGCTGGCGATGACGTACGCTTCGCCCACAGCGGCCTCGACGAATCACAGGTCGAGCAGCTCGCGCGTCAGCTCGGCACGCTCGACGGCGTCGTGCGCGTGCAGCGACTGACCGTCGGACAGCTCGACGCCGTGCCGCATCTCGTCGACGCGCATCACCGCGTGACCGACGAGGCGCTGCGCGACTCGCTGATGCGCATGCACATGACCATCAGCGGAGAGCTCGATCTCGACGCCTGGCGAGAGGCGTGGCGGCGCGTGCTCGAGACGCACGACGCGCTGCGCTCGATCGTCGTGTGGGGCGATCTGCCGCATCCGGTGCAGGTCGTCTACAAAGGCGCGCCGCTGCCTTTCGATGTGATCGACGCGCGCGAGCTCGAGCAAGCAGAGCGCGCGGCGACCTATCGCGCGCTGCGTGGGCGCTGCCAGGCATCGACCGCGCCGTGGATCGACGTGCAGCTCGTGCGCGTCTCCGACGAGGGCTATCTACAGGCCTGCGACTATCACATGTCGCTCGTCGACGGCTTCGCCCTGCGCGAGCTGCGCATCGACCTCTTCACCGAATACGCCAACGTGCTGGCGAGCCGGCCGAAGACCGTCGCGCCGCGCGCGCCCGTCAGCGGTTTTGTCGACTGGCTTCACGCGCAGGATATCGAGCCGGCCAAGCGCTACTGGCAGCGTCACGGTGCCGGCGTCACGGTGGCGTCGCCCGTCGACCGGCCGCGCGCTGGCGACTACCAGTGCGACTACCCGGCCGAGGCCGAGGCGATCATCGCCGCCCACGCGCGCGAGCTTCAGGTGCCGTCGGCGCTGGTGATGCTCGGTGCGTGGGGGCTCTGTTATGGGCGTCACTGCGGCAAGGACGACCTCGTCGTCGCGCTGATGGACTCGGGCCGCAACGCGCCGGTCGACGGGATCACCGAGATGGTCGGCTCGTTTTCGCATCGGCTGCCGCTGCGGCTCGACATGTCGAACAAGAGCGAGTCGCTGCGCGCCTGGCTGCGCGGGATTCAGCTGCAGATCGCCGACATGCAGGCGCACGAACACTTGCTGTCGCGCGAGCGGCTGCAAGCGTGGTGGGGCGTGGACGCGGGCCATCTGCCGTTTGATATCGGTATGAACCTGCAGCACATGCAGCCGATCGAAAAGAAGCTCGTGACGGAGATCCCGCCCACCATCTCGTGGTTCTTCACCAACCACCCGCGCTGGCCGGCGGCGCCGATCAACCTCTCGGTGTGGTTTTCCGGCATCGGGATGAACTTCGTCGTGGCCTACGACGCGCTGAGGTTCTCACCGCCGCAGGTCGAGTCGCTGGTCGAGCAGTTTCTGCAGACGGTCGAGGCCATCGTCGATGACGCGGACGACACCCTGCAGGACGTCATCGACAAGATCGACGACTTCGAGCCCTAGGGGTCAGTGCGGGCAGGTGCCGAACGAGTACGTCTCGGCGTCGCAGAAGCGCTCGAAGGTTAGCGTCGTGCCGTCGACCTGCGCGCTCCAGATCGATCCGGCGTAGTCGAGGCGCTCGAGCGTGTAGCGCGTCTCGGCGGACGAGGACCCGCTGCACGCGTCGCCCGTCTGCGTGGTGACCCACAGAAACTGTCTGGGAGCGAGCTTGTCGAAAGAGATGCCGGCCAGGTGCTCGCGGCACCAGGTGGCGCCGCCGTCGTTCGAGCTCTCCCACGCGGCGTTCTGCTCGGAGTAGACGATCAGATAGCCCACGCCGCTCGGGCGTTTGACGCGATAGGCGGCGCCGGAGAACTGGCCGCCGCCTTCGGTGGCGATCTCGCGCCCGCCGCAGGCGCTGGCGGCAAGAAGCAGGCTGCAGACGAGCATCGAACGGATGGCGTGGCGCATGCTGGTGCTTCCCCTCGTCACCAGCATACGCCACGCGTGCGTCGGGCAGCTACTGGCTCTGGCAGAGCTGGTCCTTCGGCTCGATGGTGAAGGCCGGCGTGGCGCCGTCGATGGAGAGCACGAAGGCGAGCAGGTCGGCGAGGTCCTTGTCGTTCATGCTCGCGACCTTGTTGAGCAGCGTGCGGTGCTTGACGTCGCTCTGCAGCAGCGCCGCCAGCGTCTCGTACTGGCCGTTGTGCATGTACGGCGCGCCCAGCTGCTGGCCGAGCAGCGACGGGATGTTGAAGCCGGTCTGGCCCTGGGCCTGCGCGGCCATGTTCTTGCGCAGCTCGAGACCGCCCTTGGCGCTGTCGGTGGCCTCGTAGCTGCCGACATCGCGCAGCACGCAGGCGTGCTGGTCGATGGGGCGATTGGCCGAAAACAATAGCTCGTTGCCGAGCGCGACCGTGCGGCACTTCTTGCTCGTGGCGTCGCACGCGCCGGCCACGCCCTTGCAGTCAGCGTCGGTGCTGCAGGTGGTGCCTGGGTCGGCGAGCATCACGAAGGCGAGCATGTCGGCGGTGGCGTTCTTGGTGAACGTGTCGAGGAACGTCGCCTTGAGCGTCGCCGAGATGGCGCTCGCGCCGAGGGTGGGCTCGTAGTAGCGCTGCGAGGCCGTCCAGCTGGCGCCGCCGTGACAACGTGCGCACGAGTACGTCTTCTCGTAGAGCGTGCGGCCGCGCGCGGCGTCGCCGGGGAGGTTGCCCTTGGCGCGCGGCGAGCGGATCGTCTTCGCCCACTCGGTGATCGCCTTCCAATCGTCGCGGCCGCCCTGGGTGAGCAGCGCCTCGACGAGCGCGAAGGTCGAGCCGTTGTTGTTGGCGTTGTTGTTGCCGCCGAAGGTCGCGAGGTCCACCGGGTTGTCGCTGCTGTCGACGATCGCGCCCTTGCCGCCGGAGATGCCGCGCGTGTTGAGCTCGAAGTCGGCGACCTCGTCGCGCACGGCGGTCCAGTTGAAGACGCGCTGGTCGAACTTGCGGCCGGCGCCGAGCGCGGCGACTACGTTGGCGAAGGCGTGCTTGTTGCCCACGCTGTCAGCGTCGACGTTGCCCTTGGAGAACGAGCCATCCATGCTCACCGTCTGACGCGGACCGGTCGGGAAGTGCCAGGTCACGTTGTCGGTGAGGCCGCGCGGGTGGCAGGCCACGCAGGCGCTCCAGCGGCCCGAAGACCAGCGCCCGCGCGCCGTGTAGAAGAAGTCTTTGCCCTCGAGCACTGCGAGCTCTTTGGCGTCGGTAGGCATATCAGCGGCCGAGATCTCACCCTGCGACGCCTGCGCGCGCAGGTCGATGATCGTGATGTCGCGGCTGTTCTCGTTGATGGTGAAGCCGAGCGTCTTGTCGTCGTTCTTGGCGATGGACAGGCCCGTGGGGAACTTGCCGGTGGGCAGGTTGTTGGCGGTTTGCACGCCGGCGACGACCTTGTCGGCCGCGCTGAAGTCTTTGTAGTCGAGGCGGATCACGATGTCGCTCGAGGCGCAGGCGACGTAGCAGAACGCCGTCTCCTCGACGCAGGCGAAGTCGCGCGGCACGGTGCAGAAGAGCTTCTCGCCGGCCTGCTGCTTGATGCGCTCTTGGATGTTGAGGCGCAGCGCCGGGATCTCTTTGTCGGTAGCGACGTCGATGACGTGCACGCAGCTGTGCACGTTCATGTTGAAGCGCACGTCGCCGCGCGGCGAGGCGCAGGTGCTGGTGACGAAGATCTTGCCGTCGTGATAGGTCAGGCTCGCCAGCTGGTTGGGAAAGGCGCCCGAGCCCTTGGGATCCTTGCTGCAGCCGGCCTTGGTCTTGGTGGCGTCGGCGGCGCAGTCGCCCTGGTCGTCGGGGATGCGAAAGCCCGTCTCGGCGAGCGGCGCGAGCACGATCTTGACCGCGTCTTTGACGTCATTGGCGTCGGAGGCGAGCTTGTAGACGACGCCCTGGCGGCTGTCGTCGTCGCCTTCCTGCTTGCCGGCGATCTTTTCGGCGAAGAAGTCGCTCACGTAGAGAGCGCCCTTGGTGGCGCCCTTTTCCTGCACGAAGAGCAGCGCGAAGGGATGCACGCTCGTCTCGCCGGTGGACTGCGAGAAGTCGAGCCCGGCGACGCGCGCGAGCGAGGCGTCGTGCACGCCGACGCTGCCGTCGACGTGGTTGGCGACGTAGATGCGCGAGCCGTCGGCGTTGACGACGACGCCCGTGGGCTCGGAGCCGGTGGCGACGCATTTGGCGGTCTGCGTCGCGCCCGCGGAGATGTCGATGCGACAGAGCTTCTGGTCGTACTGCAGCGTGGCGAGCACGTACGTGCCGTCATGGCCGGCGACGATCGACGAGACCTCCGAGGACTTGTCGCCGAGCTTGACGGTGAAGCGGCCCGACGACGCCACGTTGAGCGTGGCGTCGAGCAGCAGCACCGTGAGGCTGCCCGAGTCGCGGTTGGCTACGGCGAGCCAGCTCTGGTCGGGCGCGAGCGCGGTGGTGCCGGACTTGCGGACGAAGCGCGCGTCGAGCGGCTTGACGGCGCTGTCGCCGCCGCCACCGCCGTCGTCGTAGCCGAGATCGGGGTTAGGTTTGGTGCCGTCGGCGGGCGGCGGGTTGGTGTTGTTGTCGCCTCCGCAGCCGCCGAGGACCATCAGCGAGACCGACCCGCTCGTGATCGCGACGGCTACCAGGTAGCTCAGCGGAAGCAGCACTCGGATTTTAAGCCTCTGACTCATGCGCTCACCTTTCCTCGGTTGTGAGGAGGGTGTAGCTGCGCCCGCCCGAGACCGCGGCTTAATCGGTCTTAAAGCTCCGAGAGTGCACCAAGATCACAGGTGCATGGGAAGGCCGCCTCGCGGCATCCGTACACACGGCCTAAGGCGCGAGATCAAAGGGAGACTCCGATGCCCCCAAACCCCTTCGCATACGAAAGAAACGGCGCGGTGATCGTCTGCAGCGACGACCGCGAGGTTCTGGTGCACGACGGTGGTGACGAGCGCCCGCTGTGGCGTCACAGCATGCCGGGGCGCGTCGTCGACGTGGCCGCCACGCCGACCTTCGTCGTCGCGCTCGACGAGCTGGGCCACTTCGCCTACTGGGTCAACGGCGACGGATCGCCTGGCTCGGTCACGCCCGCTGGGATGCCCGTGCACCAGCGCGCGGTGGCCAGCTCGGGGCGCGCGCTGGCGCAGGCCAACCGCGCGAGCGCGGCGGTCGCCATCGCCGACGAGGGTGTGCTCGCCTTCAGCTGGCAGGACACCGGCGCCGGCTCGCGCACGCTCTATCTCGGCAACGCGCACTGCGTCGCCATCGCGCCAGACGACAGCCTGGTGGCCATCGGGCTCGATCAGGGCATGGTGGTGGTCGGGCTCTATGACGGCGCGGTGCACCAGCAGATCTCGCTGCCCGGCGCGGTGACGTCGCTGTGTTGGTCGACCGGAGGCTGGCTCGCGACCGTGGGCCCGGCGATGTGGCGCATAGACAGCGCCGGCGCGGCCTCGCTGGTGCTGCGCCATCCGTCGGGCGAGGCGCTCGGCTCGGTGTGCGCGAGCAACGACGGCGCGCTCGCGGCCGTACGCGCTGGCCACCACGTGGCCACCGTGGTGTCGCTCGCCAGCGGCAAGGTCGCCGCCGAGTACGCCTACGCGCGCGTGGTGGGCGAGGTCTGCTTCGGGCCGGACCGCTGGCTCGGCATCGGGCTCGCGGGCGGCGATGGCAACAAGGTCAACCTGCTCAGCGGCGCCGTGCACCGCACCGACACGCACCCTGGTCGGCAGCACAACTCGTGGACGCTCTCT
>JAGQIK010000356.1 GCA_020431405.1 Myxococcales bacterium | reverse complement strand
CGTCCGCGCGCGCCCCACGTCGCGAGGCGTCTCGCCACGGCCCGCGAAAGGCACGCCCGCGCACCCTCCGCGCTCCGCCCACGCGCGCCAAACGCCCCGCAGGCCCGAAAACCTCCCATCCCGTCAATAGCCCAGCCGCGCCCGAACGCGCCCGAACCACCAACGCAGGAGGCGTCCACACCACGCTCGCGCCGCGCCGGCAGCGCCGCGACGAGCGTTCAGTGCTGTAGCCCGCTGTACTCGCCTCTACCCCACGACCTCGCCGTCGCGCACGACCAGGATCTCGCCGCTTCGAGCGGGCGCCAGGCTTTGTCGGACAACACGACGCTGGCGAACAGTCACGACCTGCAGAGCTTCTTGGTTGTGCGGGAGTGGGCCCGTCGTGACGTTGGCCTCGGCGATGTTTCGCAAGACCGAGGCTGCGGCGTCGTTGGCCTGAGTGAC
The DNA here is from genome assembly GCA_020431405.1 of Myxococcales bacterium. GTDB lineage: Bacteria > Myxococcota_A > Polyangia > JAGQIK01. Next base: position 37,791 of record JAGQIK010000356.1, on the reverse strand, counting down.
GTCGTGGCTTCGCGCCGCGTTGGCCAAGGCGCTGTCGAGCTCGATGAGGAAGTGCGAACCGCAGATCAAGTCGCCGCAGTATCGGCAATCGGCTTCGGCTTCGGCTTCGGCTTCGGCAGTCGGCTTCGGCAGTCGGACCTTGACCTTGACGCCTCGTCTGAGTTGACCCGTCTCCCGCTCAGCGCAGCGCTCTGCGCGCGGCGAACACGCGCGCGCGCACACCGCCGCCGCCGCTCGTGTCGTTGACCGTCTGTGTCCACGTCGCGTGCAGCAGCTGGCGCTTTTCGTCGACCACGAGCGCGCCGTAGTCGCCGAGCCAGCGCGGGCTGTGGCGCACGAGCTCGTAGCTGGCGAAGGGGGCCTCGCTGACGCGCTCGACAGCGGCGCAGTTGGCGCCGCCGGATGGGCAGCGGCGATAGGCCACGAGCCCTTTGCCGTCGCGGTTTTCGAGCCAGGTGACGTGCAGCGCGCCGCGCTTGTCGAGGGCGGCCTGGGGCAGCATGTGATGCGCGCAGCGGCTGTCGCCCAGCGCGCGGGTTGTCCAGCTGCCGGCGCCGCCGCGCCGTGTGGCGAGCATCAGGCGCCAGGGCGCGTGGCGATCGCCGCGCGGATAGATCACGTAGGTGATCTTGCGTCGAGCGTCGTGACGTACCTGGGTGTTGGAGAAGTAGAACGGCACGGGTGTGCCGGCGGGTGAGACGCGCTCGGGCTTGCTGAAGGTTTTGCCCATGTCGCTCGAGCGCACGAGATACGCGGCGCTGGCCTTGTCGCCGAGCAGGTCGGGCGTTTGCTTGGCGTCGGGGGCAGCGACGTAGGCGAGGTGCAGCACGCCGCGGGCGTCGACGGTGGCGTTGCCGTAGGCGGCGCTAGCAGCGGCGCTGGTGGCGGCGCTGAACGTCTTGGCGCCGTCGAGCGAGCGGCGCAGGCGCAGCGCGTCGTGTTTTGCGCTGAAGTAGAGCAGGTAGATCACGTCGCCGCCGCCGCCTCGCGCCGAGCGCGCGCGCGGCCGACGGCCAGCGAGGATCATCGGCTTGTCGAGACAGCCGTCACTGGCCTTGCCCGACTTGTCGCGGCAGTCGCCGCTGTCGTGCACCGCGCGCGGCGCCGTCCAGCTCGCGCCGTCGTCGCTTCGCGCGAGTCCCACCTGCATGTTCTTTTCGGGCGCGCGCCGGCCGTCGAAGCCGAGCCACACGAGCAGCAAGCGGCCGCGCGTTTCGCGGGTGATCCACGGATCGTAGGCGCTCTCGCGGCCGACCGAGAGCGCGCGCTCGCGCACGGCGAGGCTGCCGTCGGCGCCCAGCACCGAGACGGCGATGGCGTTGTTCTCGCCGCGCTTGGGCGCCGCGATGTAGGCGACCACCAACCGTCCGTCCGCGCCGAGCGCCGCGCTGGGCGCGACCTGATAGTGCCCCGGCCCTTTGGCGCTGCTCAGCGCGACGGGCGTCTGCCACTTGCCGCGGCCGGGCGCGGCACCGGCGCAGTGTCGCGGTGCGGGCGCGATGAAGCCGGGCAGGGTACAGACGTGCTGCTGCGCGTCGCAGACGTAGCCCTGGTGGCCGCGACAATCACCGGACGCCTTGCAGCGCCGCAGACACAGCTCGCCGCTGCCCGGCGTACCGACGCAGCGCGCGCCCTTGTCCGCGCACGCCTCGCGCCCTCGCTCGCAGCGCGCGGTGCAGTAGCCGCCCGGAAACGGCGCGCAGCGCTGCCCCGCCGCGCACGTGCCGCGCGCGAAGCGTCGCTTGGCCGCGCAGCGATCGCCGATGCGCACCGCCTCGGGCGTGGCCGCCTCCGCGCGCGCGAACGCCTCGCTCGTCGCCGTCGTCGGCTGCGACGCCGGCTGCGACGCCGGGCGGCTCGTCGGCCGCGCCCGCGGCGCACACGCGGTGCAGACAAGCAGAGCTAGGCAACAGACTCGCAAGTGCGCCGTCTGGCCGTGCAAGACAATGCCCGTTGCCTGTTGCCTGTTGCCTGTTCCTAGTTCTTCAGCCCCAGATGCTGCGGAAGTGCCGCGCGTAGTCGTCCGACACGGCAAAACGCGCCAGCTTGGCCGTCTGGTCGTTGTGCGCCAGCGCGCGCAGCGACGGATCGACGCCCGTCTGCGCGAGCAGCTTGGCGCACACCGCCGCCGGGTTGCGCGCCAACACCAGCGCCAGCGGCTCGGCCGCGCGCTCGAGCGCGTTGCGCGTGGCGGAGAAACGCCCCAGCTGCGCGGGCGGCCCCAGCGCCTCGAGGCTCTTGCGCGTGCGCCGCGGCAGCACGCGCGCGATGTTCTTCTTGAGCAGCTGCCGCCGCTCGCCGTCCGGCCGCCGCTCGTGGATCGCGGCGAACAGATCGTCGAGGTCGGCGCTGTCCATCGCCAGCAGCGCGAGCCGCCGCGGGCCACAGCCAAGCAGCGAGCGCGCCACCACGAAGCGCAGCCACGGCGAGCGCGGATCGGCCGCCAGCTCCTTGCCCACGCGCAGCGTCGGACGCGCGCCGAGCGCCAGCGCGACGCTGTCGCCATCGCCGCCGACCTCCACGCCGATGTCTCCGATGCCAGCCGTGCGCGCCACGCGCTGCACCGAGACCGCCAGCGCGTCGCCCGCGGCGCGACCTGGCTGGTGCGGGTAGAGCTCGTCGAGGTGCGGGCCGAGCAGCTCGAAGGCCTGCTCGAAGGCCTCGTCGCTGCCCGCCGGCAGCACCGAGGCGTCGAAGCGCCCGCGCGGCGCCACGTCGGCCTCGAGCGTCTTGAGATGCACCGTCTCCTCGGCGCCGACCTCGCCGCCGAGCTCGACGAAGCTCGCCGCCGCCGCCGCCGTCTCGCCCGGTCCCACGCGGACCAAGCCACGGTAGGCCGAGATCGACGAGACATCCTCGTCGAGCAGCGCGCGGTAACGCGCCACCGCGTCGGCCGGGCTCTCGCTCTCCAGCGCGCGCGCCAGCAGCGTACGCGCCTCGTTGTCGTCGGGCGAGCTCTTGACCACCTCGCGCAGGTGCGGCAGCGCGCGTGCCGTGTCGCCCAGATCTTCGACCAGCATCTGCGCCACCACGCGACGCAGCGCCGGGTCGTCGTTGCTCTCGAGCAGCGACTCCGCCGCCGCCACCACGCGCCGCTTGTCATCGGCGGCCGGGTAGTGCTCGCGCAGCGCGTCGAGCGCCTCCGGCCGGCCCACCGCCATCGCCAGCGCGCGGCTGATGCTGCGGTTGGCCAGCTCGTCGTCGTGCAGGCCGACCTGCGCGATCTCGCCCAGGCGCAAAAGCGCCCATACGCGCGTGGCCACCGCGGCGTCCTCGCGCGCCGCCAGCGCGTCGAGCCCGTCGCGTGCGCCGGCCCAATCGCCGACGGTGGTCGCCAGCTCCACGCGCAGCCGCGCCGCCTTGGGCTCGGACGGTCGCTCCTGCAGGCACTGCTCGAGCACGGTGCGCGCGCGCTCGGTCTCGTGCAGCTTGCTCAGCCACAGCGCGGCTTGCTGCAGGCGCGCTTCGTAGCGCAGGTCGTCGTCGCTGGCACGCTCGACGAGCATGCCTAGCGCCGCCGCTGCGTCCGACCAGTGACCGCGCTTTTCGTGCAGCGTCGCCAGCTCGCGGATCGCGTCGACGTCGCTCGGCGCCAGCGCCAGCAGCGCGTCGAGCTCCGAAAGCGCGCGGTCGGGCCGTCCGAGCTCGTCGTGCAGCAGCCGCGCGTGCGCGCGCAGCAACGGCACGCGTGCGGGCTCCTCCTGCGTCGCGCGGATGCGACGCTGGTAGAGCCGCGAGAGCTCGTCATACTCGCCGCGCTCGCGCAGCAGCGCCTCGGCGCGATCGAACGCCGTGCGCTCGGTGGGATCGTCGGCCAGCGCCACGGCGAGGCTCGCCAGCGCACGGCTCTGCTCGCCGACCTTCTCCTGCCACACCGCCGCGGCGCGCAAGCAGTAGCTCAGCCGATTGTGTGTTGCCGCCGACGCCTCGGCGAGGCGGTCGCACGTCTCGGCCACCGTCGCGTAGTCCTCGCGCGCTTCGGCGATATCGGCCAGCAGCCGAAGCGCCGGCAAGCAATGCACGTCGAAGTTGAGACACTCGCGGCACGCGCGCTCGGCGTCGTCGAGCACGCCAGCGCGCATGTAGGCCTCGGCCGCGCGCGCCAGCGCCTGCACGCGCAGCGAGCGATCGAGCTCGAGGCGCGCCTCGTGCTCGTGCAGCGCCGCCAGCTCGCCCCAGCGCCCGCTGCGTACCAGCTGGCGCTCGAGACACCACAGCACGGCGGGGTCTTCGGGCTGCCGCTCGTAGGCCTGCATCGCCGCGGCGAGCAGGTCATCGTCGAGATCGGTCTGGCGCGAGAACTCCACCTCGTGCGCCGCTTGCAACAGATAGGCGGCGCCCAGCCGTGCGTCCGACGTCTGCCGCCCCAGCTCGAACAACAGCGAGCGCGCTCGCGGCGACGACAGCCGGCGATGCACGCGCAGCAGCTCCTCGCGCAGGCTGCGGCCGAACGGTCCGTCGCCGGCGAGGCTGTAGCGCTCGAGGTCCGGTGTCTCGTCGAGCCGCAGCTCCGACAGCCGCGCCAACGACAGTCCGAGCGCCGCGCGCTCTTCATCGCTCTCGGCGCGATCGCAGAGCTCCTGGAGCACGATCGCGGCGTCGGTGTAGCGCTGCTGGCGCAGCCGCATCTGCAAGAGCCCCTCGAGCGGCGCGCGCGCGCCCGGGTCGAGCTCCGACGCGCGCTCGTCGAGCTTGACGCCGCGCTCGAGGTCGCCGAGCACCCAGCCGGCGATCTCGCCAGCGCGCGCCAGCGCCGTGGCCGCCTCGCGGCTCTGGCCGCGCGCCTCGGCGTAGCGCTCGAGCACCTGCACCAGGTCATCCCAGCGCTTCTGTCCGCGCGCCAGCCGGTCCACCGCCGACAGCGCCGGCGAGTAGGCCGGATCGCTCTTGAGCGCCTTGGCGTAGGCGCCGATGGCCGCGCTGGCGTTGCCGAGCTCGGCGTCGAGGATGCGGCCCACGCGGCACAGCAGCACGGCGGCGTCGGGGCGATCAGGCTCGGTGGTCAGCTCGTGGTGGTGCAGCCGCACCAGCTCGTTCCAGCGCGAAAGCCGATGCAGGATGCGTCCGGTGCCGTGCAGCGCGCTGTGGCTCTTGCTGTTGGCCTCGAGCACCTGGCGATAGATCGCCAGCGCGCGCTCGTGCTCTTCGAGCTCGTGCTCGAGCAGCAATGCCGCCTGCACGCGGCAGGCCTCGGCCTCGCGCGTGTCGGTGGTCACCTCCGCGCGCGCCAGCAAGAGCTCCACCAGCTCGGCGAAGCGGCCCATCTGCTCGTAGAGCTCCATGCGCTCGAAGGTCGCCGCGCGCAGCGACAGGTCGCCGAGCTGCATCAGCGTCTCGAGCGCGCGCTCTGGGCGGCCGAGCTGCGACGACTCGATGCGAGCGCGCCGCAGCAGCAAGTGCGCGCGCGCCTCGGGGTCCTTCGCCACCTCGGCCTGCTCGCTGAGCAGCGCCGAGAGCTCCTCGTGCCAGCCCATGCGCGTGAGCAGGCGTGCCAGCGCCCAGTAGCTGACGTGCAGGTCGGGCGACAGCTCGATGGCGCGGCGGTACATGCCGACGGCGTCGTCGGGGCGCTCGAGGCGCGTGCTGAGCACGTCGGCGAGATCGAGGCAGCGCACGGCGCGCGCCTCGGCGGGCAACAGCCCCTCGGTCTCGGGCTGCGAGATCGCCACCAGGCTCTCGTAGTCGCCGCGCTGGCGATAGATGCGCCCCAGCGCCTGCAGCGCGGGCAGGTAGCCGGGCACCTCGGCGAGCGCCTCGCGATAGGCGCCGACGGCCGGCTCGAGCTCGTGAAGCTCGACGTGGAGCGCCGCGACCTGAGCCAGCAGCGCCGCGCGTCCCTCCTTGTCGGCGGTCAGCTCGAGCAGCTGACGCAGCGCCTGCACGGCGTCACGCTGGCGCCCGCGCGCCTCCTGCGTGTGCGCCAGCAGCGACAGCACACCGATGTCGTCGGGCAGCGCGCGCGCGGCGCGGCCCAGAGCGCGTGCCGCCGACTCGAGGTCGTCGCACACGTCGAGATAGAGCGTCCCAGCAAGGCGCAGCAGGCGCCCCTTGTAGGCGGCGTCCTCGACGAGGCCGGCCAGGTGCTCGAGCGCGCGCCCGAGCGCAGGCCAGCTCTCGGTAGCGCGATGCACTTCGCACAGCGCCAGCATCACGGGCACATTCTGCGGGTCGGCTTCGGAGGCGCGCACGTACGCCGCGCGCGCCGCTTCGTTGCTGCCGAGGCGCATCTCGTGCAGCGTGCCCGCGCCGTAGAGGCACATGGCGCGCTCGGCGGGATCGGTGAGGCACTCGGCGAGCGCCTCGAGCCCGGCAGCGGTCTGAGCGTGCGCCTGCTGGTCGCGGCGCAGCATCACGGCCATCGACAGCGCCAGCACGTTGCGCGGCGTCAGCCGCAGCGCGTTGTCGGCGAGCTTGAGCGCCGTCGGCGTCTCGCCGAGGGCGAAGTGCACCACGGCCGCCGCCTCGGCGAGCACGGCGGCGCGCGTGGCGGTGTCGCCGCCGAGCTTGACCTCGCGGGTGCCGAGCTTGAGCGCGCGCTCGAACTCGCCGAGACGCATCAGCAGCCGGCGCGCCCGCGGCAGCAGCCAGCTCGACTCGCCGCGAAGCTCCAGCGCCGCGTCGAGGTCGTCGACGGTGCTGGCCGCGCGGCTGTTGGCCGCAACCTCGGCAGCTTCGAGCCACATCAGCGCCGCGCGCTCGGGCTGGCGCGTGGCCAGCGCGTTGGCCTCGTCGACGAAGAACTGGCGCGCCTGCGCGGCGGCAGGGTCGATCGAGGAAGACATCTGCGAGCCGGCAGGCGCGATGGCGGCAGCCATCTGGTCCGAGACGGCGAAGCTCTCGTCGGAGGCGTCGCCCCGCCGGCGCGGCGGCGGCTCGTCGGCCTCGAGGAACAGGTCGTCCGGCGCCTCCTCCGGCTCGGCCTCGAGCAGCGTATCGTCGTCGCGCGCCTCGGACTCGTCCGCCGCCTCGAATTCGACGTCCTGGTCGTCGAGCTGCATCGTCTGGTCGTCGTGGGGCGTCGGAGGCGGGGTCTCGCTCATTGGGATCTTCCTGCGCAAGTGCACAGACGCCCCTCGGCTCGGCGCAGTGCGCGCGTCGACCGAGGATCCACAACTGCAGCGGGGTTGGCGTCGATGGAAGGGACGATTGTCGGAGCCAGCGCAGCGACTGTCAACGCGTGCCGAGGGCCTACACCGGCCCCGAGATCGGCAGCTCGAAGGTCACTGTGCTGCCGCTGCCGACGGCGCTCTGCACCGCTAACGTACCGCCATGGTTTCGGATAATGCTGAGGCAGGTCGGCAAGCCGAGGCCGGTGCCGACGCCTAGCCCGCCCTTGGTCGAAAAGCCGGGTTCGAAGATGCGGCGGCGGTTTTCATCGGGGATCCCGACGCCGTCATCACCCACGCTAACCGCCACGCGATCCTCGTCGACGCGCCAGGTTCGGATCCGCACGCTGCCGGTGCGTCCCGGCTCGCGCTCGATGGCGTCGATGCCGTTGAGCAGCAGATTCATCAGCACCTGGTTGATCTGATTGGGACGGCAGTTGACGCGCGGGAGCTCGCCGTAGTCGCGCTCGAGCGTCACGCGCTCGCTCAGCCGGTGGCGCGCCAGCTCGACCGTGCTGTCGAAACCTTCGTGTAGATCCACTGGCTTGCACTCGGCCTCGTCGAGCCGCGCGAAGCTGCGCAGGTTGCGCACGATCGCGTCGACCCGCTGGCCGGCGTCGAGGATCACGCGCTGGTTATCGCGCAAGAGCGCGATCAAGCGCGGCGCCGCGCGGCGGGTGCGCAGCTCGTCGAGCGTGGCCGCCTCGTCGACGCGCCCCTGCAGCTTGTCGAGCGCGCGCTGGGAGGTGTCGGCGGAGGTGATCACCGCGCCGATGGGCGTGTTGATCTCGTGCGCCACGCCGGCCACCAGGTTGCCGAGGCTCGCCATCTTCTCGCTCAACAGCAGCTGCCCCTGCATCTCCTCGACCTGCGCCAGGCTCGCCTCGAGCGCCTCGTTCTTGAGCGCCAGGTCGCGCGTGCGCTCGGCGACCTTGCGCTCGAGCGTGCGGTTGCTCTCCTCCAGCTCGGCGTAGAGCCGCGCGTTGGTGAGCGAGATCGCCGCCTGCGCGGCGAGCAGCTGCACCGTCTGCAAGCGTGCCTCGCTGAACGCGCTGGTCTGCTCGTTTTCGAGGTACAGCACGCCGGCGAGCTGGCTCTCGCGCGGCATCGACGCGTTGATCAGCGGCGTGGCCAGCACCGAGCGCGGCGCGTGCTGCTTGATGTAGGGGTCGGCCCGGAACATGCCGCGCAGCGCCGGATCTTCGAGCACCAGCGCCTCGCGCGTGCGCGCCACGTAGTTGACCACGCCGGCCGAAAGCTCGTCGCTCTGCGCGAGCAGCGGCGCGGCGTCGAGCGTGCGCGGCTGCGCGTCGTCGCTCGAGGCGGCCACCACCATCTGCTCGTCGCCGCGCGACAGCACGAGCACGGCGCGCTCGGCGCCGGCGCCCTGCAGCGCGATGGCGAGCAGCCGCCGCAGCAGCCCGTCAAGGCGCACCTCGCTCGAGATCGCCTGCGACGCCTTGCTGATGGCGGCCATGTCGAGCTCGGTGGCGGTGTCGACGAGGCTCGTGCGCGTGACCTCGGTGCTAAGCCGCCGCCGCGCGGCGACGTGGGCGCTCGTCGCGGCCGAGGCCTCGCTGGGCAGCCGCGCGTCGAGGCGCGCTACCAGCGCGAGCGCACCCCAGCGCTCGTAGGCGTAGCGCGCGCGCCGATAGTAGAGCTCCGCCACGGCCGCCAGGCCGAGCTCGGCGTAGAGCTCGCCGCAGCACTGCGCGGCGAGGCCTTCGGCGTCGTTCTGGCCGAGGGCGTTGGCGGCGTCGATGCTCTGCTGGTAGAGCGTCGCCGCCTCGCCGAAGTCGCCGCGCAGCCGCTCGGCCTCGGCGCGCAGCAGCAGCAGGTCATGACGGTAGTTGAGCCCGCCGCCGGCGTCGTCGAGCGCCTGCGTGGCCGTGATCGCCTCGTCGAGCACGGCGATGCCGCCCGGCGCTGCGCCGAGCCCCGGCGCCTGACGCGCGCGCGCCAGCGCTTCGACGATGATCAGCGCGTAGAGCGAATAGTGCGCGAAGCCCACGCGCCGGATCTGCCGTCCGGCGTGCGCCATCTCGGCGGCGCGCTCGTGGTCGCCGAAAAGCAGCGCCAGGCGCGCGGCGAGCAGGCGGTACCACATCACGCCTTCGGCGTTTCTGAGCTGCATCGTCTCGAGCGCGCGCTGCTCCTCGGCATCGCTTTCGAACAAGGCGCTGCGCCAGGGCGTCTCACCGCGCAGCGCGGCGATGGCGCGGTTGGTCAGATCGATCTCGCGCACGCCGATGTCGCCCATGTAGCGCACGATGTACTCGAGCAGCGGCCCGTTCTCCTCGCGCAGCGGCTGCATCGGCGCGCCGCTGGCGAAGGCGTGCGAGCTGAGCGCGCTGGCGCAGAGGCTGGCAAAGATCGTCTCGCCGCCTTCGACGCCGATACGAAAGACGCGGCGCAGCCGCTCGGCCACCAGCGAGAGCGGATCGACGACCCACTCGCACAGCGCCGTGGCGTTGAAGTGCGCCGAGCAGCGCACCACGCCTTCCTCGTCGGCGAGCCGCTTGCCGAGCTGCGCCAGCTGGTAGCCGAAGCGGTACTCGCCGAAGTCGTGGGCGCAGATGTGGCTGTATCCCGCGAAGGCCAGCCCGGCGAATGGCGAGCGGCCATGCTGCAGGATCTGGCGCACGGTGAGCGCCACCGAGAGCGGGGCGCGCTCGCGATCGCGCATGTAGGTCGGCGCGACCATGTTGCGCAAGAGGTCCACCGTGGCCAGCACGCGCGGGTCGTGCGTGCGCGGCAGCTCCTCGAGCGAAGCGAGCGTCGAGACATCGCGCTCGCCGATCAGCGCGCGGATGTGCTCGCGCTCGCGCGAGAGCGCCGCGTCGATGTCTGCGGCGCCGAGGTCGATGCCGAGCTCGTCGAGCATCGCGGTGCCCAGCTGCAGCGCCTCCTCGGGGCGCTTTTGGTTGCAGAGCGTGATGATGAACGGCGACAGCGCACGCGCGCGGTGCACCAGCGAGCGCGCGTTGTCGAGCAGCGTGTGCGCCAGCGCCTCGGCCTCGTCGTTGCGTGCCGTGGCCATCAGGCAGTCGTAGAGCGACATGCAGAGCTCGAAGACGCGCTCGTAGCTTTGCTCGTCCTCGGTGCTCCAGCGGGTGGCGGGCAGAAGACCGATGGCGATCAGCAAGTGACGGCGCGCTGTATCCCAGGCGGCGGAGCGCTTGGCGCGCTCGCCGGCGAGGCGGTTCAGCTCGGCGACGCGCGCGCGCTCGTGCTCGTCGCGCACGAGCGTGATGCCGTCGTTGTACTGCGCGGTGACGGCGAACAGCGCGTCGTCGTCGCTGTCGACGGCGCCCGAGCCATCGAGCAGGCGCGCCAGCTCGAGGTGCAGCGCCGCGCGGCGCTCCTCGGGGATGCTCTCGTAGGCGGCCTGCTGGAAGCGGTCGTGGGTTAGCTCGAGCAGCACGGCGTTGGCGTCGGCGGCGCTCTCGCGCTCGAGGTCGACGTCCGGCTGCATCGCCTCGCCGCGCGCTACCAGCCGCGAGTAACCGCTGCCGAGCGGCCGCAAGATCCCGGCGTCGACGGCGGGGCGCAGCGCGCGCGCGATGGAAGGGACCCGCGCAGCAATAGCTTGCTCATTGACGGCGCCGATCCATCCCGCCTGCCTGCGTTGCTCGTCGTCGCCGTACGCACCAGTATGGCTCCTCCTCGCGCCTTGCCAGGCGGGCGCCTCGACGCCCTCAATTGACCAACCTATTGCTGCACGGGTCCTCAGCGGATCATCGTTGGCGATCACCGACAGCGTGCGCAGGTCGAAGCGCGCGCCGATGCACGCGCCCAGCTCGAGCAGCTCCTTGGTGCGCGCGTCGAGGCGCTTCATGCGCTCGAGCAAAAGCTCGGCGACATCGTCGGCGATGCCGAGCTGCTCGATGGCGCGGATGTCGCAGCGCCAGGCGCGCGCGGCCTCGTCGAGCTCGAGCAGGCCGCGACGATAGAGCTCGCCGATGAGCTGCTCGACGAAGAACGGATTGCCGACGCTCTTGCGCCAGATCAACGCCGCCAGCGGCCGCGTAGCCTCGAGCGGGCAGCGCATGGCGTCACCGAGCAGCGCCGCGATGTCGTGCTCGCCGATGGGGCCGAGCGCGATCTCGTCGGCCGTCACGCCGGCGCGTGCGAGGCTCTCGCGGCACAGCGACAGCGGGTGCGTGGGGCCGACCTCGTCGGAGCGGTAGGTGCCGATGACGAGCAGGTGCGCCAGCGCGTCATCGCCGAGCAGGCGCTCGAGCAGCGTCAACGAGGCGGCGTCGGCCCACTGCAGATCGTCGAGCACCAACACCAGCGGGTGCTCGGCGCCGGCCAGCGCGCGCACGAGGCCGCGCATCAGGCGCGCGAAGCGGCGCTCTGACTCGGCGGGCGGCAGCGGCTCGAACGCGCTCTGTGGTCCGAGCAGAAGCGACAGGCGCGGCAGCGCGTCGAGCAGCGGCCCCGCCTCGCCCTCGAGCGCCGACTCGAGCCGCTCGCGCCACGCCGCCAGCTCGCGCTCGGGCAGCGTCAGCAGCTGGCCGAGCAGATCGCCGAGGGCGTCGAGCGGCGCGGCGTAGGGAATGTCGCGCTGCAGCTGGTCGAACTTGCCGCTGGCCCACAGCGCGCCGTGCTCCGAGGCGACGGTGGCGATCTCGGCGACGAGCGCCGACTTGCCGATGCCCGAGTCGCCGGCGACCAGCGACAGCTGCCGCCCGCCGGCCGCGGCGCGCTCGAGGGCGAGCATCAGGCGCGCCGTCTCGCCGTCGCGCCCGTAGATGCGCTCGGGGATGGCGAAGCGCTGCACGTCGTCGTCGCCGAGCTCGAAGGCCGAGCCGTCGCCGGCGGCGAGGCGCTCGCGCGCGCGCACGAGGTCGGCGAGCAGACCGGAGGCGCTCTGGTAGCGCGCCTCGGGCGCCTTGGCGAGCAGCTTGTCGACGATGGCGCAGACGCTGGGCGGCAGGTCGGGCCGCAGCGAGGCCAGCGGCGGCGGCTTGCGCGCGATGTGCGCGTGCACGAGCTCGAGCGGGTCGTCGGCGCCGAAGGGAGCGCGGCCGGCGAGCAGCTCGTAGAAGGTGGCGCCGAGCGAGTAGAAGTCGGTGCGGTAGTCGATGGAGCGGTTGATGCGGCCGGTCTGCTCGGGTGAGATGTAGCGCAGCGTGCCCTCGATCTGATCGGGCCGGCGCGCGCGCGACAGCTCGCGCTCGAGCACCGAGGCGATGGACAGATCGGCGAGCTTGACGCTGTCGTCGCTGGGGTCGCGCAGGATGTTGCTCGGGTTGATGTCGCGATGGACCACGCGGTGTGCGTGCAGCGCCGCGATGGCGGCGGCGAGGCGCTCGGCCCAGGCGAAGAAGCGATCGAGCGCCAGCGGCTCGCCACCGGCGAGCGATGCGCCGAGCTCGACGCCGTCGAAGTCTTCGAGCACCAACAGCGGGCGGTGGCCGCTGCGCACCAGCTCGAGCATGCGCACCAGCGCCGGGTGTTCGACGCGGCGGCCGATCTCGAACTCGGCCACCAGGCGCGCGACCTGCTGCGCGCTCGGCTGCTCGCTGACCGACGTCTTGAGCACCACGCGGGCGTCGTCGCGCTTGCGGCGCGCGCGATAGACGGCCGTTTGGTCGCCCAGATAGATCGGGCGCTCGATCTCGAAGCCGGAGAGAGACAGCATCGGCTCCGATGGTAGCCGATGTGGCGTGATATGATGGTCGACGATGCGCCGGCTCAGAGCTGCTCTGCCGATGATCGCGCTGTCTGCCTGCTGCGCTCTCGCCGGATGCAGAGTTGGCGAGAGCCACGGCGGACGCGACGGCCCAGGCCCCATCGCCGACAGCGGCGATGGCGGGCGCCTCGACGCGGCGCGCGATCAGCACCTCGCTGACTTGACGGATCTGACGGTCGACCAGCGCGCCGGCGATGCGGACGCCGCCGACCAGGGCGCGCTCGATCAGGGCACGCGCGATCAGGGCGGGGCCGAGGGGCTGCTCGACGCGACCGTCGATCTCGCCACGCGCGACACGAGCGCTGGCGACGCCACCGTCGATGTCACCAGCGTCGACAGCACCGTCGACACCGTCGCGCCCGACAGCAGCGTCGACAGCGCCACGGCCGTCGTGCGCTGGGTCTTCGTCACCAACGCCACGTTCCAGGGCGATCTCGGCGGCGTCGCCGGCGCCGATGCCAAGTGTCGCGCCGCCGCCATCGCCGCCAGCCTGCCAGGCGCAACGGCTGCAGGCTCGTACAAGGCGTGGCTGACGGGCGCCGACGCCAACAGCGCACCCGCGCTGCGCTTCAGCAGGCCAGCCAACGCCGTCTACAAGCTGCGCGACACCGCGGGCACCATCGTCGCCGTGGGCTGGTCGGGCCTGACCACCGTCCCGCTGCAAGCGGCCATCGACGTCACCGAGACCGGCGGCGCGGTGACCTCGGGGCAGCGCTGCAATGGCGACTTCGAAGCGTTCAGCAACACCAAGGCCGACGGCACGCAGGCAAATGTCACCTGGCACTGCCAGGACTGGACCGTCGGCACGAGCCCCGATCTCGGCTACACCGGCACCATCGGCAACACCAACGCCAACTGGACGCAGCAGTGCGCCACGTCCTGCGGCAGCAGCACGCACCTCTACTGCTTTCAGCAGTAGCGCTCAGTCGGGGGTGGCGGCGTTGCCCTCGAGCTTGATCGGCAGCGCCAGGGTCGGCGACTGCGGCCAGAAGCAGATGCGCGTGGTGTCGTTGACGGCGGAGGCGGGCCCCGCGAGCGCGCCGTCGATCTTGCTCTCGATTTCGCAGCAGCGCTTCTTGCAGCGCACGCGCTTGGCCTCGTACCAATCGGTGTCGGCGAAGCGCTTGACGTCCTCTTCGGTCCACATGGTGGCCTGCCCCGAGTCGGAGCCGGGCTGGTAGAGCGCGCGCAGCGGTCGCCCGGCGCGCACGGTGGCGAGCAGGCCGTCGATCTTCTTCTTCTTGCCGCGGATCCGCAGGCCGCGCAGCAGCGCGATGGCGGCCTGCTTGTAGTCGGGCTCTTTGATCTCGAGGCCCGACACCACCTTCTTGAACGCCGCCGACGCGTGAAGCGTGGCGAAGTCTTTGTCGGTGGCGGCGCCGCCGAGGCGCACCAGACACATCGGACAGCCACCGGCGCGCAGTGCGCGCAGCTGCGCCACGGCGTCGTCAGCACGCGCGAGCAGCGCGTAGCCGCAGGCGAGGTTGTAGCGCGCGTAGACGTGGCCCGGGTTGAGGCGCAGCGCCTGCTGCCACGACGCCACCGCCTGCGCGTATTGCTTCTTGCGGTGCGCCTTGAGGCCTTGGTGGTTGAGCCGGTTGGCTTGTTGGTAGTCGGTCTTGGAGACGGGTTTGTCGCTGAAGGCGGGCACGCCCGCGGCGCTGCTGCTCGCGCTGCTGCCGCTGCCGCTGCCGCTGCTGGCGCTGCTGGCGCTGGCGCTGCCGCTGCCGCTGCCGCTGCCGCTGCTGCTACCACTGCTGCGCGCCGCCGCGGTGGCGCTGCCGTGGCCTGCAGTCTTGTCGGTCTTGTCGGTCTTGTCGGTCTTGTCGGTCTTGCCCGTGGCGTTGGTTGGCTGCTTCTTGCAGCCGCCGAGCGAGAGCGGCAACAGCGTGATGGAGCAGAACGTGATCGAGAGGGCGATGCGTCGCATCGCCACAGCCTAACGTCTAACGGCGTGCGAGGTCAGTTGTTGATCTGGAAGTGCAGCGTGGCGCGCGGCGCGCACGGGCTGCAGCTCGAGCCGATGGTGCGCACGTAGGCGGCGCCCGGCAGCAGCGGCAGCGCCGACCAGTCGGCGACGGGCGCGGGGCGTTGGTCGAGCGAGTCGCAAGCGACCGACGACGACTCCCACATCACCTGCATGTCCGCGTCGAGCAGCTGCCAGCGCAGCTCGAGCGGGGCGGCGGTCTTGGCGTTGGCGAGCGCCTTGTCGGCGGGGCACTGTGCGAACGTGCACTGCAGGTGAAAGCTCAGCGAGCAGGCGCCGCCGAGCTTGCGCAGGTCGAGCAGCTCGCCGCCGGTGACGCAGCGCGCGTGCTTGCGCGCCGGGCTCAGCACATCGAGCGTGCCGCGATCGAGCAGCTGGCCGCGGCAGTCGGCGCCGAAGTCAGGCTCGTTGCCTTCGATGGGATCGTCGAAGGCGCCGGCGCTGATGCGGTCGGCGCTGCGCCCGAGCGCCGGCGCGGGCAGCTCGGTGCTGAGCGTCGAGATCGGCGGCACGTGTTGGGTTCCGCGAGGGCCGCCGCAAGCGGCGAGGAGCGCGACGAGTGAGGTGAGACCGAGTATGCGCATGTACGCCACATCTGCAATCGCGATGCCCGCCCGGCGCCCCTGCCAAGTGTTTGATCTCGCTCGCGCGATGCCGCTGGGGCTGGGGAGCGTTGGTGGGGCGCCGGGCGGGCCTACAAAGGGAAGTGCGGGTAACTTATGGGCTATCTGGCTGGGGAGAACGCTCGCCCTGCTGGGGAGAATGCTCCCGAGACGCTTGTCGTCAGATCCCGCGACGTCGCCGAGCGCTCGACGTCACCAAGAGCCCGCAGATGCAGATGAGGAGGATCAGGGAGAGGGTCAGCGGCGCGTCGGCATCGGGACCGAGCGAGCAGCCGCCGCCTTGCACAGGAGGTGCGGTGTTGCCGTTGCCGTTGCTGTTGTTGTTGCCGCTGACGTCGACGCACATGCCTTCCACGGTGCAGATCGAGCCCGTCGGGCAGTCCGCCTGCGAGGTGCAGCCGCCGCTGTTGCTGCCGCCGCCGTTGTTGCCGCCGCCGTTGTTGCCGCCGCTGTTGCCGCCGCCGCTGTTGCCGCCGCTGCCACTGTCGTCGCTGCCGCCGCCACCGCTCGAGCTTCCGCCGTCGCCGCTCGCGCCGGCGTCGGGGCTGGTGGTGCTGCCGCCGCCGCCGTCGCCGCCGGAGCTGCCGCCGCCGTCGGCAGCAGGAGGCGTGGTCGGGTTGCTGCCCGCGTTGCCGCCGTTGCAGTCGTTGGCGCCGGGCGCCGTCGGCGTGGTGCAGCCCGAGGCCGGGTAGAGATACGAGACCGCATCCTCGTCGTCGGGCTGCAGCGTGCGCTTGCTGGTGTCGCCGAACTTGAGGCTCTGGGTCATCACCGAGTTGGCCGCGTCCGAGTCGTTGATGGCCAACGCGCGACCGATCAGCGCGGTGATCTCGCCCTGCACGTCGAGCGCCGTCGACTTGCCGTCGGTGGCCCACTCGTACTTGAAGTCGTTGATGGCGATGGAGCCGAGGTTGAGGTTGCCCTTAGCGTCGACGCCAAAGTACGTGTACGAGACGTACTGCGCCTGGCTCGGGAAGCCGGCTTCCGCCTGGTGCCAGAAGATGAAGATGCCCTCTTTGCCGGGGTCTTCGAACTTCGAGCTGAGCTTGAAGCTGCCGCCCTTCTGGAAAGTCAGCGTCGAGCACTTCACCGCGCTCCAGGTGGCGAAGGCGGCGTCGATGGCGGCGAGGATCTTCTGGTCGGTGAGGTTGTCGGAGACGTAGTACGAGATCGACTTCGTCCACTTCGGATACTCCTTGTAGCCAGGGAGCTTCCGTAGGCAGAAGGCGTCGGCGTCGGCGGCGATGAGGCCAAAGCTGAGCAGGCAAGCGATGGCGGCGATGGTGCGGTGCATCCGGTCCTCCGTCGGGTGGCAGCCGCCTACATCGCAAGATGAGTGCCACTGGGGTGCGACAAAACCCTACGACGGGCCACGCGTAAGCGCGTGGAATCGTGGTGCGCGCGCCAGCGCGGGGAGGGTGGGGGCGAGGGAGAACTCCCCGGTGCGAGGGTTGGAGTCCACGATGCAGCTCCTGGCATCCAAGGCCTGCACGATGATCCGAGGCGCGGGCGCGATTTCGCGCCTCTAGCCCGTCGCCCGCGCGGCACGTCGATTGCTCTTCTCTCGCGCTGAACACCCACCCCAGCCACGAGAGAAAGAGACGTGACCCCAAACAACAATCAGGCCCCCCGACTCACCGTGCGCTTCCCCGCGCCGACCATCGCCCAGCTCGTCGAGACATTTCACGGCGACGTCATCGACGGCGGCATGCTGGTTCGAACGCGCTGGGGCCGATTGCCGCTGCGCGTGGGCAGCATCGTGCGACTGCGCTTCGAGCTCGGCGCCGGGGAAGAGGTGCTCGGCGGTCACGCGCAGATCGCCGCCATCCGCGACGCGGACGAGGCCGGAGTGGTCGGCCTGGCGCTGCGCTTTCGCGGGCTGACGCACAGCGGGCAGCGTGTCTACGCCGCGCTGCTCGAGCGCGCGCGCGGGCGCGAAGCGCTGCAGCCGCGCTTTTCGGGCGCCGACTTCCGCATCGGCGCCGAGCCGCCCAAGGCCGCCGCGCGCCCGATGCCCAAGCGCGCGAGCGAGCCCAGGCGTCCGGTGCGCGATGACGACACGACGGTGCGTATCGACGTCGATCCGGCGTTCGTCGCGTCCCTTTAGACCGTCGCCCGGGCTTTGCGCTGCCGCTGCTACAGGCCGAGCGCGCGCATCTTGTAGTGCAGCGTGCTCAGCGGCAGCGCGAGCCGTCGCGCGGCGGCGGCCTTGTTGCCGTCCTCGGCGGCGAGCGCCTCGCACAAGAGCTCCGTCTCGAGCTCGCGCACGCGCTGCCGGAAGCTCTTGTGGCTCTCGACGGCGAGCGGCTCGTCGGCGTTCGCGACGGCCGCCGTGATGCCCGCCACGAGCTCGGGCGTCAGTGCGTACTCTTGGATCTTGTTCATCAGCGTGCGCAGCGGGATGCGCAGCGCCTCGGCCGCGGCGCGCCGGTTGAACGCCTGCTGCGAGAGCGCGAGCGCGATCAGATCGCGCTCGAAGCGACGCACGCTCGACTTGAAGCCGTCGGGCGGCTCGCCGTCGACGCTCTCGATGGCGGGCAGTCCCAGATGCGGCGTGGGATCACGCAGCGACATCGGCTGGCCGTGCGGGCCGCGCAAGGTCGTCTCGCCGCCGAGCGCCGCGGCGCGCACGCGCTCCGGCAGCGAGTCGACGTCGATCTCGTCGCCGCTGGCCACCAGCACGGCGCGCTCGACGGCGTTGCGCAGCTCGCGCACGTTGCCCGGCCACTGATAGCGCGACAGCACGCGCTCGAGCTGGGCAGAGAGCGGCCGCGGCGCCTGTCCGGCGGCGCTCGCCGCGCTGTCGGCGAAGCAGCGCGCCAGCGGAATGATCTCCTCGACGCGCTGGCGCAGCGGCGGCACGCGCAGCGTCAGCGTCTCGAGGCGGAAGAACAGATCCCAGCGGAAGGTGCCGGCGGCGCACATCGCCTCGAGGTCGCGGTTGGTCGCCGCGATGACGCGCACGTCCACCGGCACTTCGCCGCCGCCGCCGACGCGCGTCACCACGCCCGTCTCGAGCACGCGCAGCAACGCGACCTGCGCCGAGAGCGGCAGCTCGCCCACCTCGTCGAGCAGCAGCGTGCCGCGGTGGGCCTGCTCGAACACGCCGCGCGCGCGCTGGCTGGCACCGGTGAACGAGCCGCGCTCGTGGCCGAAGAGCGCGCTCTGCACGAGCTCGCCGTGGATCGCGCCGCAGTTGACGCTGCGCAGGGGATGGGCCACGCGGCCGCTGGCGGCGTGGATCGCGCGCGCGATGACCTCCTTGCCCACGCCGGTCTCGCCGATGACGAGCACGGGTCGGTCGGCGCGGGCGATGCGCTCGATGGTGCGATAGAGCGCCTTCATCGAGTCGCTCTCGACCACCGGGACCCCGCCGTGCATCGGCGGCGTGACCACGCGGCGGCGCCGATCGGAGCCACCGTCGCTGGCAAACTCGGCTTCGGCGCTGTCGCTCGGCACGACGATGCCGCGCGGGCCGCTGACCTCGGCGATCAAACGCTCGCGGCGATCGGCGCGCGCGAGCAGCGCCAGCGCGCGCGCGATGAGCCGGTCGGCGAGCTCGCTGGTGTCGATCTGCGCGCCGCGCGGCGGTGACGTCAGCGCCGGCACCACCAGCGAGCAGCACAGCGCGGGCTCGGCGGCGAGCAGCTGCTCGGCACGCTTGCGCGCCATGTCGGCGCTGCACTCGGGCAATAGCAGCTCCACCACGCCGCCAGGCTGCACGCCGGCGCGGTCCACCGGGCGCATGGTCTGGCGCACGCGCGTCGCCCATTCGGTGGTGCGCTCGGCCGAGTCGCTGTCGTCCGCGGCGGCGAACAGCAGCAGCGCCAGCGAGTGACCGAACGTCAGCGCGCGCGTCAGCTCCTCGCGCAGGTCGCTGACGAACTGCGCGTGATGCTCGAAGCCGCGCGCGTAGCTCGCCGTGGTGTGCACCGCGAGGCGCACGCGGCCCATCGCGACGTCGTCGCCGGGGCGCAGCACCGTGCGCGTGCGCATGGGCTCGCCGTTGATCAGCACGCCGTTGCGCGAGCCGAGATCTTCGATCCACACGTCGGCGCCGACGAGCTCGATGCGCGCGTGCTGTCGCGAGAGCGTCGTCTCGGGTACGGTGATGTCGGCTTCGGGCACACGCCCGATGGTCAATCGCGCGCCCTCGTGCAGCGGTACGATCTCGGCGTTGTCGCCGTGATGCACGACCACGCCGATGCGCGGCAGCGCCGCACGCCGCGCGAGCCCCTCGGGGGCCTCGACGACGTCCGTGCTGCCCTCGGCTGCGCGACTGAACTCGTCCGAGATGCGTTCGACCAAATTACACCGGTAACTTTATATGTAGCATGCCCGACAAAAAGAGATCGAAACCTTCGGTGGAAAAGCCATCCAATGGCGCCCCAGGCGGTGATAAACATGTCCGATGCGGCTCGCGCGGGTCATCGGTCAGGTCTGGGGCGCTCGGCAGGCCGAGCACCTCGGCGGTCACCGCCTGCTGCGGCTGCAGCCGCTGGCTCTGCCGCTGACCACGCCAGACGGTCTCGCCGAACAGCGCGCGCCGCTGCGCGCCGAGCAGCTCGCTGCCCGCGGCGAGCTGCTGGTGGCTGTGGACGGCCTCGGCGCTGGCCCCGGCGAGCTGGTGCTGGTGGCGCACGGCAGCCGCTGCCGCGATCTGACCGTGGGCGACGACGTGCCGACGAAGGAGGTCGTGATCGCCATCGTGGACGATGCCGAGATCAACGCGCGCGTGCTGCGGCCAGGCGAGGGCGCGCGATGATCCTCGGGCGTGTCGTCGGATCGCTGTGGGCCACGCGTAAGCCCGAGAGCCTCGCGCAGCGCAAGCTGCTGCTGGTGCGCCCGCACGCGAGCTACCGGCTGAGCAGCGGGCTCGATCAGATCGTGGCCGTCGACACGCTCGACGCGGGCGTCGGCGACGACGTGGTGGTCTGCATCGGCTCGCCGGCGCGCTGGAGCCTCGGCTCGGGCAACCTGCCGCTCGATGCGGCCGTGATGGCCATCGTCGATCGCGTGGAGCTCGACGCCGGATGAAACGCGCGCGCGTCATCGGTCAGGTCTGGGCGGCGCGCAAGGCGGCGGCGCTCGATGGGCGGCGCCTGCTGCTGTGCGCCGACGGGCGCAGCGGCGAGGTCATCGTCGCCATCGACACGCTCGACGCCGGCGTCGGCGCTGACGTGCTCGTCAGCTGGGGCAGCGGCGCGCGCCGCGTGCTCGGCGGTGGCGCGCTCGGCCGCGGCGAGTCCTATCGTGACGTGCTCGGCGACGCCGCGATCAGCCTTGTCGTCGACGATGCCTCGCACGACGTAGAAAACGCCCGAGAGGAGCGCGAGTAATGTTCGTCGGACGTGTGGTCGGCACCGTGTGGTCGACCGTCAAGTGGCCCGAGGTCGAGGGCCTCAAGCTGCTCGCGGTGCAGCCCTACCACCTCGACGATCTCGCCGGCGACCAGCGCCCGGCCTCGCGCTCGAGCGACCTCGTGATCTGCGCCGACACGCTCGACGCTGGCGTGGGCGACGAGGTCGTCGTGGCCTACGGTCACGCGGCGCGCGTGGCGATCTGCCCGCCGACGACGCCCGACGGCAAGCCCAGCGTGCCCGTCGACGCCGCCATCGTCGCCATCATCGACGGCATCGACGTCGACGCGGCCGCGCTCGCCGCCGCGCGCGCAGTCTCCGAGGATCAGGTGTGAGCGCTGGCGGCGCGGAAGAGGTCGTGGCGGCCAAGGGCATCGGCATGGGCCTCTCGCCGGGGCAGTCGCTGCTGGTGCCGGCTGGCTTTCTGATCGCTCTCGTCGGCGCGATCGTGGCGCTCTGCGTGGTGGCCACCGGCGCGCTGGTGGTGCCCGCGCGTCCCGAGCTCGCCGCGCGCGTCAACCTCGCGCTGGTCGCTGCCGGCTACGCGCTGCCGGTGCTGATGCTCTTTGCCACGCTGATCGTGCGCCGCAGCCCGCGCCTCGGCGCCGCGGCCGTGCTCGTTGCCGACGCTGGCCTGGTCTTCGTCTTCGCGCTGCAGGCGTGGTCGATCGTGCTCGGCATCGTGCACGTCGCTGGCGCGGCGATCGCCGCCGTGGGCGCGCAGCGCACCTCGCGCGAGCGCGCGCGGCGCGAAAGCTAGCGATCGTGCTGCCGCCGCTTCCACCGCCCGCCGGCTTCGATCGCTCGGCCGCAGCCGGCGTCAGCCTCGACGATCTCGACATGGCCGCCGTCGAAGCCTTCGTCGCGCGCCGCGCGCCGCGGCTGCACGAAACGACACCGCTCGAAAACCTCGCCGCGCGCATCGGGCTGCTCGCGCCGCAGGGCAAGCGTCTCGTGCCGAGCGTGACGGGGCTTTTGTGCTTCGGCACGCTGCCGCAGCTGACGCGCCCCGAGTGGGGCCTCGCGGCGGTGCGCGTGAGCGGCACCGCGATCTCCGATGCGCTGCGCCAGCGCGACGACTTCGAGGGCTCGATCGCACAGCTGCTCGAGCAAGGCCTCGAGTTCGCGCGACGCCACGCGGGCTTTCTGCGCGACGACGTGCCGGAGTATCCGCAGGTCGCCGTGCGCGAGGCGCTCGTCAACGCGCTGGTACATCGCGACTATCGGCTGGCAGGACGCGTCACGCTGCGCATCTTCGACGACCGTCTCGAGATCTGGAGCCCCGGCGCCGCCGTGAGCCAGCTGCCGTTGGAAAACGCCTCGCGCTACGGCGGCGTCTCGCTGCCGCGCAACCCCACCATCGCCGCCACCGCGCGCACGCTGGGCCTCGTCGAGCAGATCGGCCGCGGCTTGGCGTCGATCCACGCCAGCATGGCCGAGCTGACCAGCGTCGCGCCGATGTTCGCCAGCACCCAAGGCGATTTTCTCGCCGTGCTGCCGTCACCGCTGGCGACCACCGGCGCCGTGGCGCGCTTCGCCGACAGCGGCAACTAGCGCGCGCTCTTTACGGGCGCTTGATGCAGACCATGCAGCTCTTGGCGGTCTCGAGGCACTCCTCGCCCGCCTGACAGCCGCGCGAGCAGAGCGCGACGCAAGTGGCGGGACCGCTCACCTGCACGCAGACGAGCGTGGGGCCGCACGGCGTCTCGGCGTCGCAGGTGTCGCCCAGCGCGCCGGTCGCGGGGAAGCAGGCGTCGGTGAACGTCGTCGCCGGCAGACACGTCGTTCCCACCGGGCACTCGGGCGCGGCGTGGTTGCAGCCGGGCTTGGGCTGCGCGCATTTGACGCGGCAGATGCCGCCGATGCAGAGCAGCGTGTCCGAGAAGCAGTCGGCGAGCGGGCAGTTGTCGCCTGGCTGGAGCAGCGGGGTGTTGATGTCAGGGCCGCCGGTGCCGATGTCGTAGTAGACGGCCGCGTCGACACGACCACGGTCGGGGGTGATCACGGCGCCCCCTTCGCATGCGCCGACGCCGACGACGAGCAGCGTGGCGAGCGAGATGAGACGATAGCGGTGTAAGGCCATATTCGGCGGCTCCCGGCAATGCACCACAGGGCATCGCAAGCTACATGCCACTCATTCTGCACTACTAGGTCGCCGAGATCACACGATCGCCGCTGGGGACATGACCCCCGCCAGCCGGGGCTGTATTCCCCTGTAGGTGCTGGCGGTCCGGCGAGGGCGTGGCAGCGCTACGGCTCGGCGGGGATCTCGCCGGCTTCCATCGCGGCCAGCATGTCGCGGTAGGCGCGCGCGAGCATGCGCTCGAGCCCCTGGTGAGGCACCTCGAGAGGCACCTCCATGTGCGCCAAAAAGCAGACCGACATCATCAGCGTGTAGATCTTGCTGCTGTAGGAGAGCTTCGCGTCGCGCATCAGCGTCAGCACCTCAGCCATGTGACGGTGAACATTTTCGCGCTCGCCAGCGAGCAGCTTGTCGATGACCGAGAACACCGCGCGCTCGAAGTCGCTATCGCCGTCTTCGACGCTGTCGCGGTAGTCGATGGGATTTCGTGCGAGAGGCATGCGCGACGGTAGCACGCGGAGCGCCAGAAACTCGCGCGCGCCGCACGCGCCCCCTACATTGGCCACGTCGATTCCCACCACAACGAGGAGACCTAGCCATGCGAATGCTTGCCGCGCTGTCCGTTGTCACACTGCTCTGCTTGTCGAGCGCCGCCGCGCGCGCCGACGTCGCGCCACCGGACAGCACCACGACCAAAGACTCGACCGCCAGCGACACGTCGTCCAAGACGGACACGGGCACCAACCCGAGCGGAAAAGACGACAGCGGCTGCGCGATCGTCGCCAACCCGTGGCACGCGCGCGGTGTGGCGGCGCTGTGCCTTTGCCTCGGGCTGGGCTTGCTCGTCGTCGCCGGCCGCCGCCGTCGTCGCGAGCGCCAGGCGCGCCGCGAGTAGGTCGGTAGGCAGGCAAGGGTAGGCAGCCGGCACGAGATGATCGCCGCCAGCGACAGCGCCGTGGTCTCGTGGCTCGATGGCGCGCGCCGCCAGCTGTGGCGCGCGTTGTTGCGCTGCGGTCTCGGCCCGCGTTTCATCAGCGACCGCTCGGCGCGCGTCGTGCTCGTCGCGATGTTCTCGCTGTTGGTGGCGCTGCTATGCACGGCGTTGGCCCCGCTGTGGCTGCTGCTGCTGGGGCCGCTGCTGCTCGGCGTACCGCACGTGATCGCCGACGTGCGCTACCTGCTGCTGCGCCCGCCGCAGCGGCTCGGGCGCGCGCGCCTCTACGGCATCGTGGCGCCGCTGGCCGCGATGACCATCGAGCGCGCGCTCGTGCTCGCAGGCGCCGCGCCGCACCTCGGCTTCGAGACGGCGTGCGGTGTGATCGCCGTGGCGGCGGCCATCGGCGCGGTGCCGCTGCGCGAGCTCGGCGCGCGCCAGGCCGTCGCGCTCGTCGGCTGGCTCGCCGTCGGCGCCTGGCTGGTGGCCAACCCGCGGCTCACCGCGCTGCTGCTCGGGCACGCGCATAACCTCATCGCGCTGGTGCTGTGGCTGTCCCTCTCGCGCGGCGAGGGGCCGTGGCGGCGCTACGCTAGCGTGGCGCTGGCCTATGGCGCCGTCGCGCTGTTGATCCTCTCGGGTGGGCTCGAGCCCATCGGCCGCGCCCTCGGCGTGACCAGCGGCTCGGCCGCCGGCCTCGCGCTCGCCGATATGACGCGGCTGCTCGCGCCGGGCATCGCCTCGCCATGGGCCGAGCGTCTGGTGCTGCTGTTCTGCTTCGCGCAGTCGGTGCACTACTCGGTGTGGCTGCGCCTGGTGCCGAGCAACCAGCACTACTACGCGCGCCAAGGGCCGTCGACGTTCCGCTCCAACATCGACGCGCTGCGCCGCGATCTCGGCCGCTGGGGCTTCGCCCTCGCGCTCGTCTCGACGCTCGCCGTGCCGACGCTGGCCGTCTTCGATCCCGTGCGCACGCGCGCCGCTTACCTATCGCTCGTGCTGTTTCACGGTTGGCTCGAGATCGCCGCGGGCGCGGCGCTGTGGCTGCGGGCGCGCCCGCGCCGATGAGCGATGCCTCCGCTCTCCAAGTGGCTCGTCGCGTTCGCGCTAACGCTTGCCATCGAGCTACCGCTCTACTGGTTGCTGCTGCGCCGCGCGCTGGGTGACGCGCGCGCGCTGGGTGTCGGCGTCGGCGTCAACCTCGCCACGCATCCGGCGCTGTGGTACCTGATGCCGCGCTTTTTGCCCTACGGGCTGTGGCTAGCCGTCAGCGAGACGCTGGTCTTTGTTCTCGAGGGACTGCTCGTCGCCTTCGCCCTGCGCTCGCGTACCCCGCTCGGCACCGCCGCAGCCACCACCCGCGGGCTAGGCATCGCGTTGCTCGTCAACGCCATCTCCACCGCCCTCGGCCTGCTCCTGCTGCGCTGAGGCGCAGCGCCACCAGTTGCGAAGCGCGAAGCGCGAGCCCGCGGCTCGATCCGAGGCCCGAGGCCCGAGGCCCGAGGCCCGAGGCCGCCCGTAATTTGACCCCGCCGCGCCCGTCGCGTCACAGTCACAGCGTGAACGTCCTTTTTGTCGCCACCCGCCTCGCAGGCACCGACGGCGTGAGCCTCGAGGCCGCCAAGATGCGCGAGGTCTTCGAGGCGCGCGGCCATCGCGTCAGCTTCTGCGCCGGCGAGCTCGACACGGCAGCCGACGGGGCGGCCGACGGCCACCTCGTCGAGGCGATGCATTTTCGCAGCGAGCAGAACGAGGCGCTGCAGCGGCGCGCCTTCCCCGGGCTGCTCGAGGAAGGCGCCGCCGCGGTCGAACGAGACGACGGCGCCGGCGACGATTCGCAGCTGATGAGCGACATCGACGCGCGCGCGAGCGAGATCGCCGAGGCGCTCGGCGAGATCGTCGACCGCACGGGGGCGGACCTGATCGTCGTGCAGAACGCCTGGGCGATCCCGATGCAGCTGCCGCTTGCGGTGGCCATCGCGCGCGTTGTCGAGCAGCGGCGCCTGCCGGTTCTGAGCCACAACCACGACTACTGGTGGGAGCGCACGCGCTTTGCTGGCACCCGCGTGCCGACGATCGTCAAGGGCTACTTCCCCTACGATGGCGACCGCGTCTCGCACGTGTCGATCAACAGCGAAGCCAAGCGCTCGCTGGAGCGCTGGCGCGGCATCCACTCGCGCGTGCTGCCCAACGTGATGGACTTCGAGCGCGAGCCGCCCGCGCTCGACGACTACAGCCGTGACTTTCGCGAGACCATCGACGTCCCCCCCGACAAGCTGCTGCTCTTGCAGCCGACGCGCGTCGTCGCCCGCAAGGGCATCGAGCTCGCCATCGACTTCGCCGCGGCGCTCGCCGACCTCGAGCCCGTGCTGGTCATCACGCACGAGGCCGGCGACGAAGGGCTCGACACCCTGCACGCGCTCGAGGCCAAGGCGGCGCGAAGCGGCGTCGATCTGCGCTACGTCGCCGAGCACGTCGGGGATGCGCGCCGGCAGCGCGCCGACGGCAGCAAGGTCTACTCGCTGTGGGACACCTATCCGCACGCCGACGTCGTGACCTACCCGAGCCTCTACGAGGGCTTCGGCAACGCGCTGCTCGAGGCGATGTGGTTTCGCCGCACGGTGCTGGTCAACCGCTACAGCGTGTACGTCGAAGACATCGCGCCGAAGGGCTTTTCATTGATCGAGATCGACGGTGAGGTCACGCACGACGCCATCGCCCAGGCGCGCGCGTTGATCACCGACGCGGCGCGCGCCGAGCACGCCGCCGACCACAACTACGCGCTCTGCGTCGAGCACTTCTCCTACGCCGCGCTGGCGCGCGTGCTCGACGAGGCGTTGGGCGACATCGGGCTTTCGCTATGACGGCACCGACCTTCGAGCAGGCGGTCAACGAGCTGATGCGGGTCGGCGCGCTGTTCTACGAGCGCAGCTGGGTACCCGCTACCAGCGGCAACTTCTCGGTGCGTCTCGACGACGGCAGTATCGCGATCACCGTCTCGGGCCGCCACAAGGGCGAGCTACGCGCCGAGGACCTGATGCGCGTGAGCGGTGACGGTGAGGTGCTGACGGCCGGCAAGAAACCCTCCGCCGAGACGGCGCTGCACACGCAGCTCTATCGGCGCGACGCGTGCATCGGCGCCGTGCTGCACCACCACTCGCGCACGGCGACGCTGATGTCGAAGCTCGTCGGCCGCGAGATCGTCGTCTCCGACTACGAGGTGCTCAAGGCGTTCACGCACTACGACACGCACGAGGCGCGCGCGCGCCTGCCCGTGTTCGCCAACGATCAGGACGTGCCGCGGCTCGCCGCCAAGGTCGACGCCTGGCTCGACAGCGAGCCCGACCCCATCGGCTATCTGATCGAGGGGCACGGCCTCTACACCTGGGGCGAGACGGTCGCCGACGCGCGGCGGCACGTCGAGGCGTTGGAGTTTCTGCTCGGCTGCGAGCTCGAGCTGCTGCGGCTGCAGCGCGTCGGCCGCTAGCTGATAAGCTCCGCTAAGGAGGAGTGAGAAGGATGAGCGAGCTCAGGATCTACGCGGAGGACCGACCGGAAGACGTCGAGGTGCTCACCGACGGCGAGGCCATCGCCGAGCGACTGCGCGGCGTAGGTGTGCGCTTCGAGCGCTGGACGGCTGATCGCGAGATCGGCCCCGACGCTACGCAGGACGAGGTGCTGGCTGCCTACGCCGAGCAGGTCGAGCGCATCAAGGCCGAGGATGGCTTCAAGCAGGTCGACGTGATCGCGATGAAGCCCGACCATCCTCAGAAGGGCGAGCTGCGCCAGAAGTTCCTCAGCGAGCACACGCACACGGAGTTCGAGGTGCGCTTCTTCGTCGAGGGGCAGGGCCTGTTCTACATCCACGCCGAGGGCATGGTCTTCGGTGCGCTGTGCACGCGCGGCGATCTGATCAGCGTGCCGGCCAACACGCCGCACTGGTTCGACATGGGCGACGCGCCCGCCTTCAAGTGCATTCGCTTCTTCATCGAGCCAGCGGGCTGGGTCGCGCACTACACCGGAGCCGACATCGCGGAGACGTTTCCGCGCCTATGACCCGACACCTCGCGCGACTCGGCATCTCGGGGATCCGAACCGTGATCCTCGACATCGAAGGCACGGTGACGCCCATCGCCTTCGTCAAAGAGGTGCTCTTTCCGTACGCCGCCGAGCACCTGCCCGAGTTTGTTCGCGCCAATCACGCAGACGACGCCATCAAGGCGCTGCTCGACGACGCGCGCGAAGCGGCCGGCGACCCGACGCTCGATCTCGACCAGACCATCGCCGCGCTGCTGCGCTGGATCGACGAGGACCGCAAGGTCACGGCCCTCAAAACGCTGCAGGGCATGGTTTGGAAGCACGGCTACACGAGCGGCGCCTATCGCGCGCCGGTGTTCGACGACGCCGTGGTGCGCATGCGGCAGTGGTTCACGCGCCGCATTCGGCTCTTCATCTACTCGTCGGGCTCGGTCGAGGCGCAGAAGCTGCTCTTCGCGCACACCGACCACGGCGATCTGCGCCCGCTGCTGTCGGGCTACTTCGACACCACGTTGGGGCCTAAGAAGGAGCGTACGTCGTATCTCAAGCTGGCGCGCGAAGTGCGGCGCCCGGCGACGTCTCTGTTGTTTCTTTCGGACTCCGCCGAGGAGCTCGACGCCGCGCGCGAGACCGGCATCAACGCCGTGCGGCTGGTGCGCCCCGGCGAGGTCGAGCGCGGCAGCTCGCACCTCGAGGTCGAGTCGTTCCTCGCGCTGCAGCTCTGAGGCCCTCGGGCCTTCGGGCCTCGGGCCTCGGGCCTCGGGTCGCAGAGCGCTAAACCAACTGTGCGCAGGGCAAGGCAGGGCGGTCAGGCTTCAGGCTTCAGGCTTCGGGTCGAGCCGCAGGCTCGCGCTTCGCGCTTCGCAGTTGGGCCGCGGCAACACCGCAGCTGCGAAGCGTGCAAGGCGCTCGCGCGGCGATCCTGAAGCCCGAAGCCTGAAGCCTGAGGCCCTCTGAGCCGCGAGCGAGCGGCGCGCTACTTCTTGCTGCCTGCGTCGACGCGTATCGTGCGCGTCTTCGAAAAGAAACGGCGGCTCGGCACCACGCGCCCTTCGAGGTGGTGGTACTTGACGTTCTCGTCGCTGATGCGGTGCTTGGTGGCGACGAGCTCGACGCGCAGCGCACTGGCCTTCTTCGGCACGTCGATGTCGAGCGTGAAGCTGCGCGTGTCCTTCGGTGCGAGGCGCGTGTCGCGCACGAGCTTGATCTCGGGGCTCCAGCGATAGAGGCTGCCGAAGCGCTCCTGGCGGCGCGCGAGCTTTCTGCCGTCGCTGCCTTTGACCGTGGCGGTGACGAGGATGAAGCGCTCGGGATCGCCAGTGGGCAGCATGT
This sequence comes from Myxococcales bacterium, assembly GCA_020431405.1. GTDB lineage: Bacteria > Myxococcota_A > Polyangia > JAGQIK01. The sequence goes on along the minus strand of JAGQIK010000356.1, from coordinate 8,627 downwards.
GGCCGGCCTCGGCGTTGGTCACGCGAAAGCGCAGCGTCACGCGCTTGCCCGCGGGGACGCGCTCGGGCAGGGCCTGCCAGCCGAGCGTCATGCCGTCGGGATAGTGCGCGCGCAGCGGCGCGAGGCCCTTGGCGAAGCGCGGGTGTTTGGGGATCAGCGAGCCGCCAAACCAGTGGCGCCGCGTCTTGCGCACCGGCGTGGTGGGCTTCTTGTCGTCGGGCAGCCCGATCAGCGGGCGTTTGACCTCGGGCATGTGGCAGCGCTGACAGGTGTAGCCGCGCTTGCCGTACCAGCCGGCGCGCAGCTCTCTGCCGGTGTTGAACATGCAGGCGAGGTTGATCTGCTTGAAGTAGTGCTGCGCCTGGTGACAGCGCGTGCACAGCTCGGCGCGAAGCAGCTCGGGCGCGCGGCGCACCGGATGCGGCGCGCCCTTGGCGGCGCCGAAGGGGCCGAGCACCACGCCGTCGCGCACGTGGCAGACGGCGCAGGTGATCGCGTCGCGCTGCAGGCGCTTGTCGAAACGCGGGTTCTTGACCTTGATCGGCTTGGTCAGCTCGCCATCGCGCAGGCCGACCACCAGCTCGGGCAGCTGGTTGACGAGCGGCGTGTGGCAGTTGACGCACATCCAGTCGACGCCTTGCTTGCGCGACTTGTGAAGCTCCTCCTGAAACTGGGCGTCGTCGAGCCAGGCGCGCGCGTGGGTCGAGACGCGCCACTCGCTGTAGATCGCGCGATGGCAGGCGCCGCACGTCTCGGCGCGCAGGTCCGGCAGGCCGCGCGGCAGCGGCGTGTAGGGGAACGGACGCATGTACTGCGGCTTGCTCTGGTAGAAGGCGCGCGCCTTGGCGAGCGTGCGCTTGGCCTCGGCGTCGGGATCCGGGCAGCCGGCCACCAGCAGCGGGGTGAGCAGTATCCAGGGGGCTAAGAAACGCACAATGCGCCGGGAGTATAGCGGTTCGAGGCGACTTGGCTCTCCACTGATGCCGGCTGTGTGCATGGCGCGCTAGCCGCTTTGGCGCGGAGATCCTCGAAAGATCGAGCATGGTGTGCGGCACGAATGGTGCACCGCCCGAGCGCATCCATGATCGGTTGGCCAAACCCGCGCGCCTCGTTGCAGGCGTCCATCGACGTATCGCTGTCGAGCCTGCTCGAGCCGGACACGCGCATCGATGACGGCGCGAGACGCACGCCGACGCCGGCTGGCGAGGCGTCGCGGCGACCGTCACGCCCCTACCAGCTGCTAGCGCCGCTCGGGCGCGGCGGGATGGCGGAGCTGTTTCTCGCGCGCCGACAGGGGCCGCTCGGCTTCTCTCGGCTGGTCGCGCTCAAGCGCATCCGCCCGGACCTGGCGAGCCACCAGGCGTTCGTCGAGATGTTCGTCGAGGAGGCGCGCCTCGCCGCGCAGATTCACCACGCCAACGTCGTGCAGGTGCTCGACCTCGGCGAGGAGGACGGCTGCTACTACATCGCGATGGAGCTCATCGACGGCATCAGCGTGGCGTCGATGCTCGATCATCTGCGCGAGCGCGAGCGCCAGCTGCCGTGGATCTTCGCCGTAGAGATCGCGATTCAAGCCTGCCAGGGACTGCAAGCGGCGCACGAGCTGCGCGACGCGGCCGGGCGCCACCTCGGCCTCGTGCATCGCGACATCAGCCCCAGCAACCTGATGCTCGGGCGCGATGGCGTGGTCAAGGTCGTCGACTTCGGCATCGCCAAGGCGACGTGTAATCCGACGACGACCAACCCAGGCACGGTCAAGGGCAAGTATCCCTACATGTCGCCCGAGATGTGTCGCGACGAGCCGGTCGATCAGCGCACGGACCTGTTCGCGCTCGGCTGCACGCTCTACGAGATGCTCACGCAGAAGCGGCTCTTCGCGCGCGACAATCCTGCGGCCACGGTGCGGGCGATCTGCGAAGAGGACGTCATCGATCCGCGCAGGCTGCGGCCGGAGCTCCCAGCGCAGCTGGTGCAGGTGCTGCGCGGCGCGCTCGAGCGCGACGTCGACAAGCGCTTCGCCAGCGCGGCGCAGATGGGCCGCGCGCTGCGCGAGGTGCTCGCCGAACGGCGCGTGACGCCGTCGCCGCGGATGGTCGGCGACTTCGTGCGTGTCGAGTGCGGCGAGCTGCTTGTGCGTCGCAGCCGCGCGCTGCAGGTGGCCGCCGATCACACCGACATCGTCGCGGCGGGGCAGGGCGGCACCAGCGCCGAGACGCAGCCGTCAGCGCCGAGGCAGGGCGAGGTGGGCGCGGCACGGGGCGACGACGAGCTGCAGCGTCGTCGGAGGCTGCGACGGCTGACGGCGCTGGTCTGGCTCGCCGCGGCGACATGCATCGGCGTGCTCGTCGGCGCGGCCTTCGCCATGGTGCTCGACGACAAGGCGCCGCCGCTTCGCCTGGCGCTGTCGCCGATCTTTCGTCGTCACGCGGTGCGCGCCGAGCTGCGCCCGCTGCTGTCATACATCGAAAAACGCATCGGACGGCGTATCGAGATCGTCGTCGATCACGACTATCAGGAGCTGCGTCTCGCACTGCAGCGCGGCGAGGTGGACCTGGCGATCCTGCCGCACATCGAGACCGTACGCGCGCTGCGCTCGCCGCGCGCGCCGCCGCTGCTGGCCGCGCTGAGCTATCGCGGCGCGACGACCTATAGCTCGGTGTTCGTGGTGCGCGACAGCTCGCCGGCACGCACGCTGTCGGACCTGCGCGGCAAGCGCGCTTGCTTCGCCAACGTAGGATCGGCGTCGGGCTACATGGTGCCGCGTCAGGCGCTGCGCCAAGCGGGCCTCGATCCCGAGCGACATTTCGGCGCCGTGCAGCTGAGCGGCGGCCACGTGGCGGCGCTGCGCGATCTGCTCGCGGGTCGCTGCGACGTGGCGGCGACCAACCGCGGCTGGCTGCGCATGGGCCCACGGCGCTCGTTGGCCACCACGCGCCTGCGCGTGCTCGCCGTAGCGGGCGCGATCCCCCTCGACCACGTCTTCGCCAGCCCGACCATGCCGCCCGAGCTGCAGCAGACCATCGCCACGGCGCTGCTCTCGGTGCGCGCGCGCCGCGATCTCGATCGAGACATCTTTGGCCCGCACTTCTACGCCGACGCCTTTGGCGCCCCCGACCTGTCGCGCTTCTTCACGCTGCTGCGCGCGCTGCGCGCGGAACGAGCCCTGCGCTAGCAGGCGGCTGCGTCGCGAGGTCGCGTTTCGACCGTGTTAGGATTTGGGGGCCATGCAGAGCCAAGGCGCCGACGACGAGCGCACGATAGCGCTGCAGCACGAGAACTTGCAGCTGCGCCTGCGCGTGGCCGAGCTCGAGCGCCGCCTAGTACGCCTCGGATCCGAGGCCGACATCGCGCTCGCTGAAAGCTACGCGGTGCGCCAGGCGCTGCTGCTCGAGGCCGAGCGAATCGCGCACGTCGGCACGTGGATCTGGGACGTGCGCTCCAACGACGTGATCTGGTCCGACGAGCTTTACCGGATACTGGGCTACGATCCCATAGTCGACAAGGCCAGCGCCGACGCCTTCTTCGCGGCGGTGCACCCGGAAGACCGCGACCGCGTGGCCGCTGCGTCTGCCAAGACCATCGGGTCGGGCGTCAGCCAGCAAATCGACTATCGCGTGCAGCACAGCGACGGCAGCGTGCGCTACGTCAGCATGGACGGCGCGCTGCTGCTCGACGACGACGGCGAGGTGGTGCGGGCGGTAGGCACCGTGCGCGACGTGACCAGCGAGCGCGAAGCGCGCGAGGCGTCGCGCCGTGAGGCCGCCATGCGCGAGCTGGCCGAGGAGGCGGCGCATGTTGGTTGGCTGCACCACGAGGTCGGTACCAACGAGGTGTCTCTCTCCGACGCGCTCCAGCGTCGCTTCGGCCTCGGCAAGTCGGCCGGCGTCGAGGAGCTGCTCGCGCGTGTCGTCGCGCCCGAGGCGCAGCAGGTGCTCGAGCTCTGGCAGCCGACGCGTGACATGCAGCCGATGCAGTTTTGCGTGCGCTTCGCGCAAGACGAGCTGGGCTACGTCTATGTCATGCCGCGCGCGGTGATGAACGACGACGTCGCCGTGGCGGTCGTGGCGGTCGTGATCGACGTCTCCGAGCGCGTGATGCTCGAGCGCCAGCTGCAGCAGACGCAGAAGATGACCGCCCTCGGCGAGCTCGCCGCCAGCGTAGCGCACGATATCAACAACACGTTGATGGTGATCATGTGCGCCGCCGAGTGTCTCGAGGTGGCGAGCACGGAAGCCGAGGAGGTCAGCGACATCAAGCGCGCCACGGAGTCGGCGGCGGGCCTTACGCGACGACTGCTGCTCTTCAGCCGGCAGTCCGCCCTCGATCCGCGCAGCGTGGACGTCGGCGAGACGCTAGCCGAAACGCTGGTGTTGGTTCGGCGCACCATCGGCGACATCGTCACGGTCGAAGAGAAGCTGGCCGACGCCCCGCCGGTGCACGTCGATCCGGTGCAGCTGCAGCAGATCGTCCTCAACCTGGCGCTCAACGCGCGCGACGCGATGCCTCGCGGCGGCACGCTGCGCATCGCGTGCCGCGCGGTATGGGTCGACGAGGCGCGCGCGGCGGCGTCCGACGTCGAGCCGGGCGAGTACGTCGAGATCAGCGTCGCCGACACGGGTCTGGGCATCGACGCGGCGACGCAGGCGCGCATGTTCGAGCCCTTCTTCACGACCAAGGAGCCAGGTCGCGGTACTGGCCTTGGCCTCTCGACCGTCTTCGGCGCGGTGAAGCAAGCCAAGGGGTTCATCGAGTTCAGCAGCGAGCTCGGCTCCGGCACGACCTTTCGTGTGCTGCTGCCAGCGCACCGCGAGCTGAGCGTTGCTGGCGTCGTCGCACCGGCGGCAGAGCGGCCGACCGAGCGCCGCCGCGTGCTCCTCGTCGAAGACCAGCCGGCGGTGGCGCGCGCGCTGGCGCTGATGCTCGGCGAGCTGGGCCACCAGGTGGTGACACACGAGCGCCCGCTCGCCGCGGTTGAATCCTGGCGGCGCGACGGCCCCTTCGACCTGCTCGTCACCGACTTCATGATGCCCGAGATGAACGGCCTGTCCCTCGCCGAGACACTGCGCCGTGAGGCCCCGCAACTGCCGGTGCTGATGCTCTCGGGTCTCGGCTTTCGTCCCGAACAGGTGGCCCACCTCAGCGGCGTCGTCACGCTGCAGAAGCCCTTCGGCGTCGCTCAACTGGGGGGCGCCATCGAGCGCCTGCTCCGGGGTCACTCTTCACCTCGTAACCCTATGTAACTACAGCCTTCCTAGCCCGCAATGACATTTCCGGATACCGGCCACTCCCTTCGTCATCGTCCGGAAACCGGCCGCGCGGTTTTGTCATCACGGTCTATGCGCCCTTTGATCACGGTGGGTTGCGGATCGGAGAGTGACCCCGTGGGTGGCGTAGAGGTTGCTTTGCGGGGAGCCGTGCGTGGTCTTCGCCAGCTGTTGGTCTGCGTGGCGGTCGTGCTGCTCGTGTCGTCGAGCGCGTCGGCCGCGCCGCCGCGCCGCGCTGTGATCTGGCTTCACGGAAGCCCCGGCTCCAACCGCTCGCCCAAGGTGCCGCGGCTGCAGAAGCGTCTGCGCAGCCTCGGCATCGCCGTACACAATCCCGACCTCAACAGCGCACGCGCGCACGGCTTGCGCGTGGGCGGCGCCGATGGTTACAGCGTCACGCACGCCATGAAGATCGTCGAGAAGCTGATCGAGCGCGAGCGCCTCGACGAGGTGGTGTTGGTGGGGCACAGCTTCGGCGGCTACGTCGCGGCGAACATCGGCAGCAAGTCGAAGCACAGGGCGAAGGTCAAGGGCGTGGTGCTCATCGCACCGGCCTTCGACACGCCGCTGGCCGAGATCGAGCAGCGATTGCTGCGCGATGACATCGCCGCCAAGCACGATCCCTATCCGTCGTTGCCGCGCGAGATGCCGGTGAAGATCTATCACGGCAGCAAGGACAAAGACGTGCCGCTCTCGCGCTCGCGAATCTTCCACCGCCAACATCGACAGCGCGGCGGCCATAGCGAGCTGACCACGATGGTCGATGATCACGTCATCCGCGGTCGCGACAACGAGCGTCGTCTGCTCGACGAGTCTGCGGCGTTTGTCGGCTCGGCGTTCGGTCTGGGCGGCGGCGGTCTCTAGCGTTTTCCAGCACTCTCCGCGAGCAGCGAGCGCGCGGCGCTCAGCGAAAGCGCAGCGCGAGGAAGGCGCGCCATTTTTCGGTCTGGCCGTTGCCGAGGCGCGCCACGAGGTAGAGCTGCTTGCCGCGCCAGCGCTTGATGCGCGTGCGCTTCTTCGTGTCGACGTCCCAGATGCGGTCGACCACGCGGAAGCCGCGGATCTTCGAGCCGCGCACGGCGTAGCTGCTGAAGCGATGCTCTCCGCGCTTGATGTCGACGTAGAGGTAGTGCGAGCCCGAGTCGCTGGTGAACAGCTCCTTGTCGCGGTTGAAGGAGTGCTCGGCCATGCCCGAGCCGGCGCTCAGCGCCGGGTGGTTGCCGATGAATCGCCCCGCGCGCGCCGCGTTGAACAGCGCGCCGTTGGCCGACACGTTGAGCATCACGCCGCGGCCGCTAGGCACCGTGACGACGATCGTGAACGGCTTGGCCGCCAGCGTGACGCGCCCGCGTTTGTCGGGCACGAGCCGCCTGCCGTTCTGCCTGATGACGAGATTGCTGCTGTGGCCGCGCGAAAACGCGCTGATGCGGCTGCGCCCGGCCGCGGCGGTTGACGGCAGCGAGGCCAACGCGGCGAAGACCACCACACACCATAGTAGGCGAGCGTTGCGCATACCCGTGGTACGCGCCGCGCGCGCGGTTTTGTCATTGTGGGCTGTGCGCCCTTTGGTTACGGCGGGTTGCGAAGCAGAGAGTGACCCTACTCGAGGTAGGTGTAGCCGGCGATGCTGCTCTCGTAGAACTCGCGCAGCGCGCGGCCTTCGCTGACGTCGAGGCGGCCCTCGCGCATCGAGCGCTCGATGTCCTGGCGCAGCCGGCGCGTCATCTGCGCGCTGTCGAAGCCGACGTAGCCGAGCACCTGCCGCACCGAGTCGCCTTCGACGACCTCGTCGATAGACCAGCCGCTCTCGTCGACGCTGACGTGAACGACGTGAGTGTCGCCGAAGAGATTGTGCAGGTCGCCGAGCACTTCCTGGTAGGCGCCGACGAGGAACGCGCCCAGGTAGTAGGGGTTGTCGCCGTCGAGCTCGTGCAGCTCGATCGTGCGCTTGATGTCGCGGTCGCCAGCGAAGCGCTCGATCTTGCCGTCGGAGTCGCAGGTGATGTCGGCCAGCGTCGCCAGTCGCGTTGGACGCTGGTGCAGCCGGTGAAGCGGCATCACCGGAAAGAGCTGACCGATGGCCCAGGCGTCGGGCAGCGACTGAAAGACGCTGAAGTTGCAGTAGTAGATATCTGACAGGCCCGCAGCGAGCGTCTCCATCTCGTCGGGCAGCTCGCCGAGCTTGCGCGAGCGCTCGAGAATGCGCTTGCCGAGCTGCCAGAACAGCCCCTCGGCGGCGGCGCGCATCGGCAGCGTGACGTAGCCGAGCGAAAAGAGGTTGTTGACCTCGTCGCGCGCCTGCAGCGCGTCGTGAAACGACTCGAGCAGGTTGCGGTCGTTGAGGTTGTCCATCGCGCTGAGCAAGTCCCACAGCGGCTGCGGCTGGTCGTCCTCGGCTTCGCCCTCGAGCATCGCGCGCACCGCTTGCGGATCGCTCTCGGCGTCGAAGCAGAAGCGGCCGAGCACGTCGAAGACCAGCACGCTGCTGTAGGCCACCATCGCGCGCCCCGACTCGCTGTAGATCGTGGGGTGCGGTACGCCGGCGTCTTCGCAGGCGGTCTTGATGCGGTAGACGATGTCGCTCGCGTACTCGCGCATCGTGTAGTTGACGCTCGAGTCGAACGCCGAGGCGGTGCCGTCGTAGTCGACGCCGAGCCCGCCACCGACGTCGATGATCTCGATGCCTGCGCCGAGGCGTCGCAGCTCGGCATAGAAATAGGCCAGCTCGGTGACGGCGCTCTTCAGCCGGCGGATGTCCGACAGCTGACTGCCGATGTGGAAGTGCACCATCTTGAGGCAGTCGGCCATGTCGTGCGCTTTTAGCAGCTCGAGCGCGCGCATCACCTCGCCGGCGCTGAGGCCGAACTTGCTGCGTGCGCCGGCCGACGAGATCCACTTGCCCGTGCCGCGCGCCGCCGGCTTGATGCGGATGCCGATGCGCGGGCGCACGCTGTACTGGCGCGACAGCTCGACGATCAGCTCGAGGTCCGAGAAGCGCTCCACCACCGGGACGATGTTGCGTCCAAGCTTGGTCGCCAGCACCACGGTCTCGATGAACTCGCGGTCCTTGAAGCCGTTGCAGACGATCGGCATCTCGTTGTGGCCGACGGTCAGCGCCAGCACGGCGATGAGCTCCGGCTTGGAGCCAGCCTCGAGCCCGAAGCCGAGCTCGGCGGCGAAGTCGCGGATCTCCGAGCACACCAGCCGCTGCTGGTTGACCTTGACCGGATAGACCGCGGCGTACTTGCCCTCGTATTCGTTGTCCTCGATGGCCGCGTCGAACGCCGAGCGCAGCGACTGCAGCCGATGGCGCGCCAGATCCGAAAACCGCAGCAGCACCGGCGGATGGATGCCGCGGTCGCG
>JAGQIK010000355.1 GCA_020431405.1 Myxococcales bacterium | reverse complement strand
TCTTCAGCTTGCCGCCGAAGTAGAGCTGCTGCGGATCGGCCTCGCCGCGCACCATCGCCATGAAGTCAGCGTCGCTCAGCTCGAGCGTGCACTCCGACTTGGCCGTCTCGCCCTCGGCGACCTGACCCTGCTTGAGATCGATGGTCCACACGCTGTCGGGATCGGTGAGCTTGAACTGAAACACCGTGGCGATGTCGCGCAGCTCCTTGTGACGCTCGACGTGATCGGCGATGCCGATGAACACGTCGCCGCTGCCGTAGCTCGACGGATCGATGTCGGCCACCTGGGCGGCCGCGGCCTCGGCGGCTGGCTCGTCGCGCGGCTTGGCCGTCGGCTTGGGGATCTCCTCGTAGCGCTCGATGATGCTGTCGGAGATGATGACGTCGCCGGTCTCCTTGACCTTGCACTGCAGCAGCACGCGCGTCTCGCCGTCTTTCCACATCTCGGTGACGAGCGTCTGCCCGGGGATCACCGGCTTGGCGAAGCGCACCTTGATGCTCTTGAAGTAGCGCGGGTCGCGATCGGGAAAGAAGCTGTTGATCGCGTGGCGCGCCACCATGCCGAAGCTGCACAGGCCGTGCAGGATCGGCTTTTCGAAGCCGAAGGCGCGCGCCATGTTGGGATCGGCGTGCAGCGGATTCCAATCGCCGGAGAGCCGGTAGAGCAGCGCCTGGTTGGGATTGACGCGCTGCTCGACGACGGCGTCGGGCTTGCGCTCGGGGATCACGCTCTCTTTGGCCGCGCCCCGTTCGCCGCCCCAGCCCCCGGCGCCACGCACCACCGTGGTCAGCTCGTTGATGATCAGAAGCTCGCCGCTCTCGTCGTAGGTCTTGGTCTCGTTGACGACCAGCGCGTGCTTGCCCTTGTCGTAGATCGCCTTGATCTTCGAGCGGTGGGTCAGGCGCGCCGAGCGCGGCAGCGGGCGGCGAAGCTCGGTGTACTGCTCGCCGTGCAGCACGCGATCGAGGCCGTAATTGAGCCCCGGCGCCTGCTGGCCCTCGCGCGCCGCGTCGATGATGGCGCTGACGGCCGGCACCACGGCGTAGGTCGGCAGCGCGCGAAAACCCTTGCCGTGCATCTCGTAGACCAGCTGCAGCTCGGTCTCGTCGAGCGGGTCCTCGGCCGCGCCCACGCCCAGCGCGTAGAGCGCGAGATCGCGCTCGTCGTAGCTGGTGGTGGTGATCGGAAACTCGTAGCCCAGCGCCAGATCGACGTCGACCCACTCGTTGCCGCCGTGGCTCGGGCCGGCGCCGACGTTTTCGATCACCGGGCCCATCGCCGACGTGATGTCGTGCGGGTGCTCGGCGTGGGCGTCGAAGCGCGTGATCACCGACCAGCTCTTCTGCACGTCTTCGATCGTGATGTCTCGGCCGATGCGGTAGAGCTGTCCGGCGGTGCGCTCCCAGCGCAGCTTGCCGAAGTAGCCGCCGCCGACCTCGAACAGGCCGCCGCTCTCGTCGCAGCTTTCGTGGCAGAGGAACGCCACCAGCGGCGAGACGTACTCGGGGCGCAGCGACTCGAGCAGGTTGGCTGGCAGCACCGTCTCGGTCATGCGCGAGGCGGCGATGGGCGCGATGGTGTTGACGTGGATGTTGCGGCGCGAGCCTTCGATGGCGAGCGTGCTGGCGAAGCCGGCGAGCCCCAGCTTGGCCATGCTGTAGTTGGCCTGGCCGAAGTTGCCGTAGATGCCGGCGGCCGACGAGGTCATCACGATGCGCCCGTACTCGGCGTCGCGCATGTGCTGCCAGGCGGCCTTGGTGACCGCGTAGCTGCCCTTGACGTGCACGCGATAGACGAGGTCCCAGTCGTCGTCGGTCATCTTGCCGAAGCTGACGTCGCGCAGGATGCCGGCGTTGTTGACCACGATGTCGATGCGGCCCCAGGTATCGAGCGCGGTCTGCACGAGCTTGTCGCCCGCTTCCACCGAGTCGTAGTTGGCGACGGCTTCGCCGCCGGCAGCTTTGATCTCTTCGACCACGGCGTCGGCGGTTGCCGAGCCTTTGCCCTCGCCGGTGTGCGAGCCGCCTAGATCGTTGACGACGACCTTGGCGCCGCGGCTCGCCAGCAGCAGCGCGTGGCTGCGGCCGAGGCCGTTGCCGGCGCCCGTCACGAGCGCGACCCTGTCGTCAAAGCGCAGCTTTGCCATCGCGGATCCTCCTTCTCGCCAGCGCGAGCGAACGTGAAACCGGCCGCATACTAACGCGTTCGCGCGCCGCCGTGGGGCCCCAGATGACCGGCCGGTCAGCGCCCTCGATGTGTGGCTTTAAGGGCGTTTAAGAGGAAGTGTGCGCGGGTCTGCGCCACAACCGAAGCCCCACAACCCACCGACGAGGAGAGGCAATGATCACTTACACGCGTGGATCCGTTTTGGCGGTGTGCTTCGGCATCTCGGCGCTGCTCGGCGCCTGCGGCGGAGACGACTACGGCAGCACGCCAGCGCCCAGCAGCGGCAGCGCCTCGGTGACGCTGCGCCAGGCAGCCGGCGGCGCGACGTATCTCGCCGACAGCGAGGGCCGCGCGCTCTACACCTTCGCCAACGACCTGCGCGGCGACGCACAAAACGCCGCCGAGAGCGCCTGCGCCGCCGGCTGTCTCGCCAAGTGGCCGGTGTTCTACATGGAGACGATCAAGACGCCTGACGGCTTGGTGGCGAGCGACTTCGCCACGATCACGCGCGACGACGGCAGCAAGCAGAGCACCTACAAAGGCTGGCCGCTCTACACCTACGCCAGCGACAAGATCGGCGACACGTTGGGCGACGGTGTCGGCAACGTCTGGCACCTCGCGGCGCCCGACGCCGACTGAGTCGCCCGTGCGCGCGGCACCGGGTAGCATTCCTTACCGGTGCCCCACCTCGATGAAAACGACGTCTTGCAGTACGTCGCCGGCTTGCTCGACGCGCCGCGCGCCGAGCAGGTCGAGGCGCACGTCGCCGACTGCGACGAGTGTCGCTTTCTGCTCGCCGAGGCCGGTGCCGAGCAGGCCGACGAGGCGCCGTCGCTGCAGGCGACGCAGCTCGACCTCGACGAGCAGCGCACCGACGTGGCGCGGCTGCCTTCGCGCGCGGCGCCGCGGCCGGGCGAGCACGACCCGCGCATCGGACAGGTCCTCAACGACACCTACGTGATCGAGTCGCTGATCGGGCGCGGCGGCATGGGCGCGGTCTACAGCGCGCGTCATCGGCTGCTGCCCAAGCGCTACGCGATCAAGCTGCTCGGCGGCGCGACCGCCGCGGGCAGCAGCGCCAACGAGGCCGTAGAGCGCATGCGGCGCGAGGCCGAGGTGACGAGCCGCCTGCACCACCCTGGCATCGTCGAGGTGCTCGACTTCAACTACGCGCTCGACGGCACGCCGTTCATCGTGATGGAGCTGCTCGAGGGCGAGCCGCTGTCACGGCGCATGCGGCGCGGCCTGCTGCCGCCGCACGAGGTGGCGAGCGTGGCGCAGCAGGTCGCCGACGCGCTCGGCGCCAGCCACCGCGCCGGCATCGTGCACCGCGATCTGAAGCCGACCAATATCTTCCTGGCGCGCGGCGAGGACGGCACGGTCTCGGCGAAGGTGATGGACTTCGGCATCTCGAAGGTGCTCGGCGCGCAGAGCGGGCTCACCGGCGACGTCTCGGTGCTCGGCTCGCCGCGCTACATGGCGCCCGAGCAGGCGCGCGGTCGCTCGGCAGAGGTCGATCAGCGCGCCGACATCTTCGCCATGGGCGTGATCGTCTTCGAGATGCTGGCCGGCGCGCCGCCGTTCGTGGGCGACTCGGTGCCCGACACGCTGTTCAAGATCGTCTACGAGCAGCCTGTCACCACCGCGCGCTGGCAGCAGGTGCCGGCGCCGATCCGTTGGGTGGTGCTGCGCGCGCTGGACAAGGACCGCGAGAAGCGGCCGGCGACCATGGAGGCGCTGGCCGATTCGCTTCGGCAGGCGTTCGACAAGAGCGAGCCGAGCTTTGGCGACGACGAGGGCCTGCCGCCGCACGAAGCCACGGCGCTGGTGGATACGCCGGTCCCCGCGGCGCTGGCGCCCGCATCGGTTGGCGCGCGCGCGCGGCGGCGGCTGCTGGCCGCGGCGGGTGGGCTGACGGCGGCGGCGCTGGGGGCGCTGGTGCTGGTGGTGGCGTTGGGTTCCGGTGGCGAAGGCAAAGCCCCCGCCGTGGACAACGACGTGGGGATCAAGGTGGCGGTGGTGGATTCGGCTGTGGCGCCTGATGTTGGAGGGCGCGTGGCGCTGGCGGGCACGGGCACCGGCACGGCGGCGGAGCCGAAGGCGAAGCGGGCGGCGGAGCCGCAGGCGAAGCGGGGCACGGGGGTTGCCGTAGTGCGGCGACACAAGCGCGTGCGGCGGCGGCGATACGGATCGTTGACGGTGCAGAGCAAGGCGCGGGTGGACGGCCGCTATATGTGGGCCACCGTCTATCTCGATGGTCGGCGCGTGGGGCAGACGGCGCTGACGCTCGAGAAGGTCCGCGCCGGCCGACACCGCATCACGGTGCGGCGTGCCGGCTACCGCGCGAAAACGCGCGTGGTGTGGGTGCGCGACGGCCAGCGCACGCGCGTGCGCTTCGCGCTGCGCAAGCGCTAGCGCCGCTACAACCGCGACGCGATCTCGGCTACCTTGGTAGGCGCCACATGCCCGACATCGACGAGACGCTGCCCGATCCCTTCGTCGGCAATCTGTTCGCAGGCCGCTACCGCATCGAAGCAGTCATCGGCCGCGGTGGCATGGGTACGGTCTACAAGGCGCACCACGAGGTGCTGGCGCGCGACGTCGCGATCAAGGTGCTGCATCCGCGGCTGCTGGCGCGCCCCAACGCGGCGCAGATGTTTCGCCGCGAGGCGCGCGCGGTCAGCCGCGTCGATCACCCCAACGTCACGGCGATCTACGACTTCGGACACGACGACGGCGGAAACCCGTACATCGCGATGGAGTACGTCGTAGGGCGCAGCCTCACCAGTCAGCTGGTGCGGGGCGAGCAGCAGGCGCCGATCTCGCTGATGCGCGCCATCGGCATCCTCGCGCAGGTCGCCGAAGCGCTCGCGGCGGCGCACGCCGTCAACGTGGTGCACCGCGATCTGAAGCCCGAGAACGTGCTGCTCTGCTCGAACCGCGGCGTCGACGACTTCGTCAAGGTGCTCGACTTCGGCATCGCGCGGCTGGTCGACGGCAGCGAGACGACCTCGCTGTCCGACGGCGACTTCTTCGGCACGCCCGCGTACATGTCGCCCGAGCAGAGCGGCAGCGGCGCCGACATCGGCCCGGCGAGCGATCTCTACGCCCTCGGCGTGATCGCCTACGAGCTGACCACGGGGCGCCCGCCCTTCGACGCGCAGGGCATGCAGCTGCTCTTTCATCACCGGCACAACGTGCCGCCGCCGCCGGCCGCCGCGCGCGG
>JAGQIK010000354.1 GCA_020431405.1 Myxococcales bacterium | reverse complement strand
TAGCGGCCGTCGGCCGAGCTGCGCGTCCAGAAGCTGGTGCGGAAGCCGTACTCGTGCAGCTGGCGCACGGTGGCGTTGACCTCGCCGCTCTTGTTCTCCCACTCGTGCTTGCGCGTGAAGGTCGTCAGACAGAGCAGCGGATCGGTGTTTCCACCGCAGCCGAACATGTTCATGCCGCGATCGCGGTTCACCGCGCCCCAGCCGGTGAGCTTCATCGAGGCGATGTGCGAGGCCAGCGGGCCGATGTTGTCGGTGCACTCCGACGGCGGCGGCGGCTCGGGCAGCTTCTCGTCGAGCTTGGGCAATCCGCGCTTGAACCACTCGATGACGATGTTGAACTCGCGCTGGCTCATCTGCGGGTGGTTGCCCTTGGGCATGCCCACGCGCGTCTTGAAGCGCGCGAACTCGCGCTGCCAGGTCAGCTCGCTGTTGCCGCCCTCGCTCACCGGGAAGGCGTCCTGGAAGAGCTTGCGCATCTGATAGAGGTTCGCTCCGGCGGCCCACATGCCGGCCTTGAGCGCCTCGAAGTGCGACATCGGGTTGTTGGGATCGCTGCGCAGGCAGTCGACCTTCTGCAGCGCCGTCATGTCGTCCTTGAAGCACGACGCGTTGGCGAGCTTGGTCAGCTCGTGCCAGTTGCGGATGCCCGCGCGGCCGACGGCGTGACACTCGGAGCAGCGATCGGTGGCGCCGTCGACCTGGGCGCCGAGCGCCTTGAGCGCTTCGGTGGCCAGCGCGTCGTCGTCGAGCTCGACGGGATCACCAGGGCCGCCCTCGTTGGGCTTGCTCGTGATGTCGTCCCACTGGCAGTCGGAGGGGTTATCGCCGCAGGCCTTGATGAAGGCCATCGCCTTGGCGTAGCGCGACTCGGGCCACTGGTCGGCGTCGATGCCAGCGAGCGACTCGGCGGGCGGCATCCAGACGTTGTTGGGGAACTTCTTGTAGTGGTCCGTGACGATGTTGTTCCACGACGCATCGGTGCCCTGCAGGCGCGTGATCCAATCGTCGGTCCAGCGGCCATCACCCATGCGGTGACAACGCGTGCAAGCCTCGGCGCGCTTATCGACGAGCTGCTTGGGCATCGTCCAGCCCTGGCCCTTGAGGTTGACGATGGCGTAGGGCGCGCTGTTGTAGCCGATGCCGTAGTCGGGGTGCTCGCCCATCTTGGGCACCACCGAGTTGCCGTGCTCGTCCTTGGCGCCGTCGATCCACGGCGAGTGGATGAAGGGATCGGCGTCGTGGCAGCGCGCGCACTGGATACCCGAGCCGAGGCCGCCCTGGATGCCGCTCCAGAGGTTCTTCGACTTTTCCTTGTCGGCGGGGTGCGGCACGTTGGCGCCGTCGGTCTTGGAGTAGAGGGCGTTTTGGAAGTAGCAGGTCTTACCGGTGAACGGGTTGTGCCCGATCATCGCGATGTCGTTGTACTTGGAGCTGGTCAGCCCGCCGACGCTCTTGCGGCAGAGCAAAACCCAGTTGGTGCCTTCGGCGTTGGTGCGGCGCGCGACGCGCGGGCCCTGCTCGCAGAGGCTGTAGATGTACTGCGGGTGATCGCACTTATCGACCGTGCCGTCGGGCTGCGTGACCGTGCCGTCGGCGTTGGTCACGGTCATCGGGATCGGCGTCGAGTCGAGACAGTTGTAGGTGCCGTAGGAGCCGTCGGCGAGCTTCGGGAAGAACGGGATCTCGCCCATCTGCTTGACGCATAGGTCGGCGTAGTCGGTGACCGTGTTGACGGCCGTCTCGGTGGTGTCGGCCTTGCCGACGTTCTTTGGGCGCAGGCTGGCGAGGTCGAGCTCGAGCTGGCGCACGACCTCGGAGCCGTTCATCTCGCAGACGTCGACGATCGCGTCGGTGCCTTTGGCGAGGGACGCCAGCATCTCGGGGGTCGGCGGCTTCTCGAGCCAGTTGGTCGTGTAGAACGGCTCGAGCAGCGCGCGATCGACCGTCGGGCCCTGGTAGGTCGGCCCGCGATCGTAGCCGGCGTTGGCGACGGTGCTGTTGGTGTCGATCGGCCGAACCTGGTCAGCCATCGTCCCGCAGGCGAGCTGGCCGAAGGCGCCGCGACGCGTGCGCAGGTGCAGCGTGTGTCCAGCGGGCAGCGCCTCGCTAACGTGCACGCGCAGCGTCGAGCTGGCCTCGTGGTAGCGGACGATGAAGTCGTCGGGTGCCGAGCAGGCGGTCGCCATCAGGAGGACGGCGGTGCTGGCGATGAGAGGGCGGGTCATTGGTGGGTGCTCCCTTTCCGGTCGAAGGAGAGCCTCCAAGCAACTGTCATGCCCCAGATATTCTAAATGATTTCAGGTGCGTCAGACGCGACGCGGCGCTCGAATTCGGCTGGTGGGTGCAAGCGCACGGCAAGTGCCGTTGCCGCCGCGCTACACCATCAACAGTTCGGGTAAGCCGTCATGCACTTCTTGGCGAAGTCCACCAGGTGCTTGACGTCGAGGATCACGCAGGTGCCGTCGCGATGCGTGCCGCTGATCCACTTGATGAGGTTCTTCTCGTAGAGCCACGGCAGCTGATACTGCGCGGGGGCGATGTCGTCGCCCGCGGCGCCCGTGTAGTCGTTGTTCCAGTTGTAGAACGAGTAGACGCCGTGCTTCTTCTTGAAGTCGATCAGCTCCTGCGGCGGATTCTCCAGGATGCGGATCAGGCGCCGATAGGCCGCGGCCATGCACTTCTGCGCGGCCGGCGTGCCGGCCTTGTAGCCCCACTTGATCTTGTCGGGGTAGAGCGGCGGCGTCTCGGCCCACGGCCAGTACTCGAAGCCGCCGATGACGAACTCGCCGACGGGGTACTGGCCGGGCAGCTGCGCCGGCGCGGCCTCGGGCGTGCACATGATCTGTCCGGCGCAGGCGGTGTCGCAGTTGTCGTCGCAGGCCGCAGCCGTGTCGGGCGCGACGGCCGTATCCGGCGTCGGCGCGCCCGTGTCGGCGGCCGGCGCGCTGGTGTCCGCCGCCCCCGATCCCTGGTCGGGCGTCGAGGTGCTGTCGTCGCTGCAGGCGACACACAGCAGGCAGAGCGTGGACAGGAGGGCTACGGCGGTGATGTGGGATGGTGTACGCATGACAGGTGTCATTAGCAGAGCGGCGGGCGTAATCTCAAGCACTGTTTCGTGCCCGCCACCCTGCGGCGCCTACTGTTGCGGAAACGCAGCGGGTCGCAGCGCCTTCGCGGCCTCGTCGTCGAGCACGCGCTGCATCTGCTCGTAGAGCGCGCGCGCGTCGTCGCGCGAGTCGCCGATGGCGGTCATGCCGAGGCGACCGTGATCGCCGATGGCGCTCATCATGTGAAAGACGACGCCGCGCTGGCGCGTCTGATCGAAGTGCAGCCGGTGGCGCACGGCCACGTCGAACAGATCGTCGGGGGTGAACGCGCGGTAGTCGCGGCGCGAGATGGCGTCGGTGGCGACGTAGAACTTGGCTCGCCCGTCGCGCCCCTCGAAGCTGCCCTTGTCGGCGTCGTAGCGGCCGTCGGTGAGAAACTGCAGCGTCAGGTACGGGTGGGTGGTGCCGCCCTTGCGCAAGTTGAGCTCGATGGCGTAGCTGCGCCACGGCGCGTCGCCCGCGCCGCGCGTCTCGCCCGCGTCGCGCGCGCAGACGAAGTCGATCGCGTAGCGCCCCAGCACGCCGAGCCGCACCAGCTCCTCGGAAGCCTTGGCGGCCTCGCGCGCGATGTCGATGGCGTAGCGCTCGCTGGCAGGAAACACGCAGCCCTCGTACTTCTGCCGCTCGGCGCCGCCGAGCAGCTGGTCGTGCGTCGAGAGCAGCTCGACCTCGCCGAGCGGCGTGACGCGCAGCTGCACGCTGGGGCTCTCGATCTCGCTGCCGCGCACGCGCTCCTCGACGATGCCGCCCTGCTCGGCGAGCTTGTCGAGAAAGCCATCCACGTCGAGGTGCTTGGCCTCGAGGCGCATCGCCGAGACGCGCTCGTCGATCGCGGCGCGCGAGGCCGCGTCGACGTCGCGCAGATCGACCACGGCGTTGCCCTCGCCGCTGACACCGTCGTCGTGCTTGACCATCGCTTGCGCCACGTCGGGGTGCTCTCGCTTGAGCGTCTGCAGCGCGCGCACCACGTCGTCGCGGCTGCGCAGGTCTTCGAAGCCGTGCGGCAGCAACATGCCCGAGCGGCGAAAGAGCTTGCGGCAGCCGCTCTTGGTGCCGAGGTGCAGGTGGCGCGGATCGGCGCCGTACATCGGGATGCCGAGCCGCAGCGCGAGATCGCGCTCGTGGCGCGTGGTGTTGAAGGGCACCAGGTGCGCGCGCGAGGGATCGGGGATCGCGCGGCGGATGCGCTCGAGCATGCGCGGGCGCTGCAGCAGCTTGATGCTCAGCGGCTGCGGCGCGCCGTCCTGCGGCGCGAGCAGCGTCAGGCGCCGGCGCGCGTGGCTCGGCACCACGCCGGGCAGCAGGCCGAGGTAGTAGTCGATGACGTTGGGCTGGATCGGCTGCGAGGTGATGTAGATCAGCCGCGCGCGCGGCTGGCGCAGCAGCAGCAGCAGAAACAGGAAGCGCTCCTCGTAGGCTTGCAGCACGCTGCCACGAAGCGCCGCGAAGTCCACCGTCAGCGACGGCACCGCGACGATGGTCTGCTCGCCCTCGTCGTCGAGGCTCTCGATGGCGCGCCACAGCGGCACCAGCTTGGATTGCAGAGCGTCGAAGTGTTGTTGCAGCTCGGGCTCGGGAAGGTCGATGTGCGGGATCGGCAGGTCGAGGCTCATGGCGAGGCATCCTAGTCACCCGCGGCGTAGTTGGCGAGAGTTGCCACCAGTGGCGCGCGCGGTGACCGCCGCTGCACGTCGTGATTTCGGCGGTATAGCGGGCGCGCAGTGTGGTACCCGAGTTGCACTCTCGACCAAGCACGCGGGTCGGGAGTCACTACAAAAATGAAACGCCACCTAACGATTCTGGGCATCCTTTGCCTCGTCGCCGCCAGCAGCTCGCGCGCCGATGCAGCCAACAACGACGGCAAGAGCCGACGACGCATCGTGATCAAACGCGGTCGTCTGCGACTGATGCCGCTGAGCGGCCACCTCGGCCTCAAGAAGGTGATGGTCCATCTCGATCCGCTCACCTTCGGCGGCAGCAGCAGCACCTGCACGGTCAAGCCAGGCGAAGGCGTGACCAAGAACAAGCCGCTGGAGTACCCGGCGACGCACGTCGGCGGGCTCGTGTCGAGCGGCGGCGACTACCGCACCCTGCACGTGCTGCAGCTCGGCTTCGGCGAGCACGTAAAGCCCGTCTTCCCGACGCAGTATGCGCCCACGCCCATCGGCGCGATCCCCGACAAGCACGTGCGTCACTACGTCAAGATGATGGTGCTCGCCGTGGCGGGTGACACGCACGAGAAGAAGACCGCGCGCGACTTCTTCGCGCAGCCGGAAAACAAGCTCTACCCGGCCGAGAGCCAGGCGCTCATCGCCGCGGCCGCAGCCAACGTGCCGCTGAACAAGAAGAGCGTGATGTCGCTCGGCGTCAGCGAGTCGACCTGGTCGCGCTTCGAAGCGACGATGCTCGCGCGCTAGATAGATAGCGCGCGCGGGTGGTCAGTCACAGCTCTCGAGCTTGATGTCGGCGCTGATGCTGCCTTTGGGATAGGTGCAGTAGAGCGTCAGCCGCCCGTCGAGCAAGCGGATGTCGTTGACCGTCGTCGACGTGCGGTGAAGCGACACGCCGTACCCTTTGCACTTGCTGCGGTCGATGGTGATCGGCCGCGCCCCTTCGGCGCCCGGCTTGGTCACTTGGATGACCCACGTCTGTTTGACCTGATCGCGGATGATCTTGATCTGGCCCCCGCCGCCCTCCTTGCCGCCGAGCACGAAGGCGCCGAAGAACTGCTCGCGTTGGCCTGACTTGCAGCGGTCGGGCTTGAAGGTCCAGTCGCCCAGCGGTGGGCCTTTGGAGACCAGCGTGCCCTCGGTGCTCGAGCAGCCTTTGCCGAGAAAGACGAACTTGATCATCACGAACCAGAACACGATCGTGATCGGCGCGATGAACAGCGCGCGCCTGCGAGCTCGCTTGATGCGGTCCT
>JAGQIK010000353.1 GCA_020431405.1 Myxococcales bacterium | reverse complement strand
TGCCGGGCTCGAGCAGACGCTCTATGACTTTGTCTCTGAATGCCTTGGAGTATGTTCGTCGCACCAAGTGCGCTCCCCCGCCCATCGTGCGTCGCAGAAGACGCGCCAACTACCCTGGCACAGGGGGGGCGCTCGGATTCGGCAGTCGGATTCGGATTCGGATTCGGCGCTCGGATTCGGATTCGGCGCTCGGCTTCGCCTCCGGATTCGGAGTGCCGCGGCGCCGGGTGACGCCGCGGCCCCGGCGGGCTAGCGCTTTCGGCTGAGCGGCCAGAGTGTCGCGCACTGTCTGTCGTTGAGCTCGTAGAGGCTGTCGAGCTGCTCGCGGGCGAGAGCGCCTCGCAGCTCGAGGATATCGAGACAGGCCGTGCACTCGCTCGCCTCGTTGAGCGCGAGCTGGAAGCGCCGCGCCCGGTCGGCGCCCGTCGTCACGTTCGCCTCGGCGATGTTTCGCAGCACCGAGGCCGCGGCGTCTTTCGCCTGAGTGACGTCGCGGCTTCGAGGCGCGTTGAGCAGGGCCTTGTCGAGCTCGACGAGGAACTGTCGTCCGATAACGTAGGCGTCGAGCTTGTGCAGAGAGTTTCGCATCAGGGGCTCCTTTCGAGGGTTGTTGCCGCGGATGCGGCGGCGTTTGCCCCCAAAAGGCGCATCAGGCGTGACAGCTCGGCGCCTGCTATTGGCCACGACGCCCTCGTGTCCAGCCCACCGACTTCACACGCTCGTGCTCCCTGGGCGCCGGGCTGGCGCGCCTGATGCGCCACAAAGGGCAGACGCCGCCGCAGCCGCGGCAACGACCCGACGCCGAGCGGCCGGCGAACGCGTGCGCGCAGAGCGTGCCGCTAGGGCGGCACAGGCGAGCCCCGTGAAACACCAGCGAGCCCCCCGCGCGAAGCACGATGGCCTCGCCATAGAGGTCGCCGATCGGCGCCGGGGCCACGAAGCTGGTCTTGCTCTAGATCGTCGGCAGCCACGCGCCGGTCTTGACGTACACCGACAGCTCTGCCGCGTTCATCGTTGGATCAGCGCCAGCCGACGCGCAGGGGCAGCGATTCGAGCCCGCGTACGTTGATCAGGTTCTTCCAGAGGACCCCCGCCTCGTCGACCTCGATCGAGGCAAAGCGCGCGAGCAGCGCCTCGAAGGCGACGGCGCCCTCGATACGCGCGAGCTGGGCACCGAGGCAGAAGTGGATGCCGCCGCCGAAGCTCACGTGCGGATTCGGCGCGCGGCCGACGTCGAAGCGATCGGGGTCGGAGAACACGTCGGGATCGCGATTCGCGGCGCCGAGCATGTTGATCACGAGCGAGCCGGCCGGGATCGTGATGCCGCCGATCTCGAGCTCTACGTGGGCCGCGCGCGCGTTGGTGTTGGCCGAAGGGTCGTAGCGCAGCATCTCCTCGATGGCGGCGGGCATCAGGCTCGGGTCGGCGCGCAGGCGTTCGAGCTCTGCCGGGTGTCGCGCCAGCGCGAGCATGCCGTTGCCGATGAGGTTCGCGGTGGTCTCGTGACCGGCGACGAACATCAGCACCAGCTGGGAGATCAGCTCCTCCTCGCTCAGCGTGTCGCCGTCCTCCGCCGCGCGAAGCAGGGTGCTGATCACGTCGTTGCCGGGCGTCGTCCTGCGCCGCGCCGCTTGCGCGCGCAGGTACTGCATCATCTCGATCACGGCCGCGTCGGCCGCCTGCATCTGCTTTCGCCGCGCGGTCGGCTCCACCACGATGATCGCGGCGTCCGACCAGGCCTTGAGCGCCGCGTAGTCGTCGATGGACAGCCCCAGGATGTGGGCGATGACGCGCACCGGGAAGGCCTGGGCGAAGGCGGTCATCAGCTCGACAGCCTCGGGGCGCCCGGATGCTTCGAGCTCGTCCAGAAGCTCGTTGGCTGCGGCGACGATGAAGGGCCGCACCGCCTCGAGCGCCCGCGGTGTGAACGCGCGCGCCACCAGCTTGCGCAGTCGGGTGTGGGCTGGTGGATCGAGGCTGAACATCCATTGCTCGATGCAGCGCTCGAGCGCGCTGTCTGCGAGGTATGGCCGCACCATGGCGTAGCCGAGCCACTTGCGCAGGTCGCGGCCGAGGCGCGCGTCCTTCTGCACCGCCACGACGTCCGCGTGGCGCAGCACGTACCAGATCCCCCAGCTGTCGCGGTGCACGGGCTCGGCTTCGCGCGCGCGCGCGAGCGTCGGATACGGGTCGATACGGTAGGCGGGATCGCGCAGGTCGAGCGGCATCGAATGACCTCGTAGCTTGGAGGAAGCGCGGGATAGTAGATTAGTGCGGCCGCCTCGCGCTAGCTGCTGCGCCCAGCTCGTGGCGAAACGGTATGGCTTTGGCGATGTGGGTGGGCGCTACGGGGGCGAGATGACATCGACAAGCAGAACCCGCGGCCCAGCGCTCTGGGCTGCGCTGGCCGTGGCCGTGATCGCTTCGCCGCACGTGTGCAGGGCGCGCAAGCCTGCCCGCGCGTCGTGCATGGCGCGCTGTCGGACGTCCCGAGCCTCCGACTTCAAGATGTACGCCTACCTGCATCCGTGTACCGACTGCATTGCGCCCCCGTCTCCAGAAATTCCTCCGTGGGTGTGGACGAAACCCGACGAGAGCAAGACCGTGTTCGCGTGGCGTGATAACTGCTTTCGCTGCGCGGTCTTCAAGCCAGCCTGCGAGCGCGTGCGCAAGAAGCTCTACACGAAGTGGTGTCGCGCGTGGTGCCCGACGAATCCGGCGGTCCTGAACGGCTTCCAGACGAGGATCAACCGGCTCGCCGCAGAGGCCGTGCGCGAGGCGTGGCGCAAGGCCCGCGGGAAGGGCCAGCTGCGGCTATCGGCGTTCAAGCGTGGCAGGTGCAGGCGGGCAGTGAGAGTCTCCGTGCTCACGATGCAGCTTTCCGGCGCGCTGCCGGAGCGTGTGGTGCGACGTGGCATCGAGCGCAACACCAGGGCGGTCGCCCTCTGCTACGCCCGCTCGCCGGAGCTGCAGAGCACGATGACGCTGCGCTACACGATCTCGGGCGCGGGCAACGTTGGCGGCGCGACGACGATCGCCACGGCGAAGGCGAACGCGAAGGTGGCGAAGTGCATCTCGAGGGCAGCCGCCAAGTGGCGCTTTCCCGCGCATCCTGGCGGCGCGAAAACCACCGTCAAGGCGACGCTGCGGCTCGCGCGCGATTGACAGCGACGGCGCGGGCCTGCGGCGCGGGCCTGCGGCGGCCCGGGGGCTACGCGCCCATCGCCGCCAGCGCCGCCATCTGCGCGAAGCAGCTGACCATGTCGGGCTTGCGCGTCTCGCCCGAAAGCTCGCGATAGATCGTGCCCACGTTGACGACCAGCCGTTCGCTCTCCTTCCACTTGGCGAAGTCGCTGCCGCCGAGCGCGCGCACGATGTCGCGCGCGGCGTCGAGCTGGCTCATGCCGGTCTCGAAGCGCAGGCGCACCTCGTCGCGAAGCGTGCGCAGGTAGTCGAGCAGCGCCTCGACGCGGGCCTTGTCGGCGAGTGGGCCGTGACCGGGGACGATGGCGCGCGGGTCGAGGGCGATGATGCGCTCGCAGGCGTCGATCCAGTTGCTCACCGGGCCGTCCCAGATGATCGGGTGCGCGCCGATGAAGAGGATGTCGCCGGTGTAGAGCACACGATCGGTGACGTCCCAGACCATGGTGTCGCCGGCGGTGTGCGCGGGGCCGACCTCGAGCAGCTCGACGCGCTTTTCGCCGACGTCGAGCTCGAGCACGCCGTCGAAGACACGCGAGGGCGGGCGCAGCGTGACGGCGCCGAAGTCGAACGGGCCGAGGGTCTCGACGACAAAGGGCGCCGCCTGCGCGACGTTGGCGAGCTGCTCGAGGCGCAAAAGCGACATCAGCTTGCCGAGCTGCGCGCGCAGCGGGCCGAGGCGCGCCATCAGGCGCGCGGCTTTCATCAGCTTGGCGACCAGCTGCGGCGGTGTGGCCAGCATCTCGTCGGCGGTGCGGCGCGAGGCGATGATCTCGCTTCCCTCGCACAGCTCGTTGCCCCAGCAGTGATCGCCGTTGGCGTGGGTGTTGACGACCGTGTCGATGCTGCGCGCCGCCGGCGCGCGATAGCGCATCTCGTCGAGCATGCGCTGCGTGAGGTCGAGGTCGAAGAGCGTGTCGACGAGCAGCGAGCTTTCGCCGCTGACGACGAGCCCGGCGTTGCTCCAGCCCCAGCCGCCATCGGGCTGTAGATAGGCGTAGGCGCCGTCGGTGAGCTGATGTAGACCGCGCGTGTAGGGGGTCGTGATCGACATGACAGGCACCCTAGCCCGGCGCGGGCGCCCTTGTTAAGGTCCCGGCGCCTCGAGACCCGCTCCGAGGTGGGAGGTTCAATGCAGATCCAGTCACTTCTCCCGCGCGCGCTGCGCTCGACGGCCGCCCCGACGGGGCTGCGCCTGCCGCCGCGCCTTTCGGGTGGGCGCCCGCTGGTCGGTCACACCATCGAGTTCGTGCGCTCGACCATCGACCTTCTGTATCGCGCGCAGCGCGAGCTGGGCGAGGTCGCCGCCTTCGACGTGCTGCACCGCCGCATGGTCGCCGTCTTCGGTCCCGACGCCCACGAGGCCGTCTTCCGCGCGCCCGACGAGCAGCTCAGCCCGTCGGAGGCCTACAAGATCATGACGCCGGTGTTCGGCAAGGACATCGTCTACGACGCGCCGCCCGACAAGATGGCCGAGCAGCTGCGTATGCTGCTGCCGGCGCTCAAAGACCGGCGCATGCGCACCTACGGCCAGGCCATCGTCTACGAGACCGAGCTCGGCCTCGAGGACTGGGGCGACGACGGCACCGTCGACTTTGTCGACTTCTGCCGCGCGCTGACGAGCTTCACATCGAGCCGCTGCTTGCTCGGCCCCGAGTTTCGCGAGGGCATGACCGAGGAGTTCGCCGCCGTCTATCACGACCTCGAGGGCGGCGTGACGCCGCTTTCCTACATCCACCCGCGGCTTCCGCTGCCGTCGTTCATCCGGCGCGACCGCGCGCGCGCGCGCATGGTGGAGATGATCAGCGACATCATCGTCGGCCGCCGGCGTGATGCGCGCCGCGGCGAGGACTTCGTGCAGACGCTGATGGAGGCGCGCTACAAGGACGGCCGCCCGCTCAGCGAGCACGAGATTACCGGGCTGCTGCTAGCCGGCATCTTCGCCGGCCACCACACGAGCTCGGTGACCACCGCGTGGACGCTGATCGAGCTGCTCTCCAACCGCGAGTGTCTCGGGCGGCTCGTCGACGAGGTCGACAGCGTCTTCGACAGCAACGAGCCGGTGACGCACCGCAAGCTGCGCGACCTCGAGTACACCGAGGCGGTGGTCAAAGAGGCGCTGCGGCTGCACCCGCCGCTGTTCGTGCTCGTGCGCGTGGCCAAGCAGGACTTCGTCTACCGCGACTACTTCATCGAGCGCGGCAGCTGGGTGCTCGTCTCGCCGACGGTCTCGCACCGCCTCGCCGAGCACTTCGCCGAGCCCGATCGCTTCGACCCGATGCGCTTCCTTCCGCCCCGCGAGGAGGACAAGCGTCACAACTTCGCCTACATCGCCTTCGGCGGCGGGCGTCACAAGTGTCTCGGCAACGCGTTCGCGCTGCTGCAGGTCAAGGCGATCCTCGCCGTGCTGCTGCGTCGCTACGAGTTCGAGCTCGCCGGAGATCCCATCGGCTCGGACTTTCGCGGTCTGGTCATCGGCCCGCGCGAGCCGTGCCGCGTGCACTACAAACGCCGCGCCGGCGCCGTGCCGACGCTCGACTTCGGCCGGCTCGCCGCCGAGGTGGCGGGCCACATCACCACGCACCAGTCGGCAGCCGCGGCGGCGGCGGCGGCAGCCACCGAGGCGAGCGCCGAGGCTGACGCTGACGCGAGCAGCGGGCCACTGCAGGTCTGTCTCGATCGCGACCTCTGTCAGGGTCACGCGGTGTGCGTCGGCGAAGCGCCGCAGGTCTTCCGCGTGGGCGACGACGGCAAGGTCGCCTTCGCCGACCACGACGACAATCCCGACGAAGCGAGCGTGCCGGGGCGGCACGCGGCGGCGGTGCGCGAGGCGCTGAGGTACTGTCCGACGCGGGCGATCTCGTTGAAGGACGGGTAGGCGTTCGGGCTTCGGGCCTCGGGCCTCGGGCCTCAGGGTTTTTCGAGCGTGAAGCTGACCGGCCAGGATCCGTAGCCGTACGACGTCACGCCATTAGCGCTCGAACCGACGTATTGGCCCTGGCCGGGAACGATACGCACGCGCACGACGGCGCGCTGTCCGACGTTGACGAGACCGGCGTGTACGGCGGCTTTGGCCAGCTTCGAGTCCGTCGTGTAGACGCCCGAGCCCCACAAGCTGCCAGCGTGGCTGCCGACGACGAGGTACAGGAACGACTTGCCGATGTCCGAGGCCTTGGCGCGCACGTAGCCGGGGTCGGGCTGCACGCCCATCACGCGCATGCGCAGCTTGCGCACCTCGAGCGCTTCGTCGAGCTTGGCCTGGCGGCAGAGGCGATCCTGCAGCGCTTTGAGCTTGCGCGCGGCGGCCTTGCGCAACGGCTCGAGCTGCTTCTCGGCGCGGCGATAGATCGCGCGCCGCTGCTGCTCGAGCCGCTCGACGATCTTCTTGGCGGCGGCGGGTGTCTTGGGCACCCCGAGCAGCGCTGTGGGTAGACGCGCGCTGAGATGCGGCGGACGAACAGGTCTACGAGCGTCGGCTGAGATGGCGAGGAAGCTCGACAAGGCTACGACTACGGGGATGACAAGGCGCGCGCACACGACGATCTCCTTCGTACGATTGGGTCACTAATCGTACGCCACAGCTCGCGCGGTCCTTGGCAGTCTGCTGTCCCCGAGGCCCGAAGCCCGAGGCCCGAGGCCCTAGCCGTCGTCCTGCGGGTCGTCGTCCCACGGCGACGGCGAGGCGCCGTACAGCGGCTGCGGGCCGCCGTCGGGCGGGATCCCGTAGGGCGGCTGCACGGGGACGTCCGAGCGCAGGTCCACCGAGCCGTCGGTGGAGTCGACGCTGAAGTCGCCGGGCGGGATGCCGTAGGGCGGCTGGATCGGGATGTCCGAGCGGGTATCGACGCCGGCGTCCTTGGTCTTGGCGTCGCCGACGGCGCCGTCGGTGCTGACCGTGCGGTCGTCGCAGCCGGCGAGCGTCGAGAGGCCGAGCAGCGACGCGGCGATCACGCCGCCGCGGGTGCGCGCGAAGCCGCGGCGCAGCGCGGCCAGCAGCGTGCGCTCCGAGGGGCGCGCGATGACGATCGGCTCACCCTCGTCGAGCTTGCCGCCGCAGGAAAGACACTCCTCGTCCTCTACGCGCACGAAGGTCTGACAGTGCGGACAGCGCGTCAGCCCGTAGCGCGAGACCACCTTGCTGCGTGTAACCATGGCGCACATGTTAGCACCCCTTGCCGGCGAGCTACTTGCTGCAGGTGCAGATGCCGTCGCCGAGCGTCGAGCCGCAGGTGCAGGGGCCGTTGCCGCAGGTGTTGGGCGTCTCCAGCGCGCAGTTGGAGCCCGAGGCGTTGTCGCGCATCAGCAGGCACGTCTTGGTGCCGCAGATCAAGTTGCAGCTCTTGTTGCTTCCTACCGACGTGAAGTGGAAGCGGCAGCTGATGGCCGTCTCGTTGCAGAGCACGTAGCCGTTGACGCTGCCGAAGAGCTGGGCGCAGGTGGCGGGCGGCGGCGAGTCGACGGAGGTGTCGGGTGGCGGCAGGTCGACGGTGCTGTCCGGCGCGGGCAGGTCGATGGTGCTGTCGGGTTTGGGCGCGTCGACGGTGCTGTCGGGGAGGGGCATGTCGAGCGTGGCGTCGCGCGCGGCGTCGGGCTGTAGGCTGTCGGGGCGTGGGCCGTCGGCCAGTGCAACGTCAGACAGTGCACCGTCAGACAGTGCACCGTCAGACAGTCCACCATCGACCGAGCCGACCCCTGCAGTGTCGAACGTACAGGCTGCAAACGCCAGGAGCGCGAGCACAGCCGCGGCGCGTCCCATGCCTCATCGTAACAAGCTCATTGTGTCGGGGTCGCGAGGAAACTCAGAACCGGCCTTTGGATTTGGTAGATTGGGGGCCATGCGTAAGGTCACTAAGCGCGACAAGATCATTGCCGCGGTCATCCTCTTGCTGGTCGTCGCGCTGCTCGCGGCGGCGACGTTTCTCTTCATCCTGCCCGAGATGCGTCGTCGCGACGAGGCGCAGCAGGCAAAGAGCAACATGGGGCGTTGGGTCACGGCGTTTGCCGCGTTCCGCCGCTGCATCATCGGCAACGGCAAGCCGGCGCGCACGCTGGCCATGCGTTCCAACGAGATCGAGTACGAGAACGTCAACCGCGCCTGCGCCAAGAAGCAGGCCGCCGCGCTGGTCGACGCGCCTCCAGCGGTCAAGACGCTGATCACGTCACGCCTCGGCGTGCGCGGCCAGGCCGGCTGCAAGCTGATCCGCGCCGCGCACGACGCGCTGACGGCCGCGGCCACCAAGCATGGGCTCACGCCCCCCGAGGGTGTGGCCCCGCCGTGCCTCAAGGTGCCGGCGCCCAACGAGCAAACCCCCGAGCACCTGCGCGTGTGGAAGCCCAAGCGCACGTGGGTCGTCGACGGCTGGCTGCACGCGCTGGTGGTCGGGCTGACCCGCTGCGGCGGGCGCAGCTTCGCCGCGCGCAGCCTCGACGGCGAGAGCTGGCAGAAGATCAAGCTCGATCCCTGCTTCCAGCCGACGCGCGTGGTGGCGTGGCAAGACTCGCGGCTGGTGGGCGTCTTCATCGGCGCCAAGCCGGATGATCCGCCGGTGCGGTGCTGCCACCCGAAGCCGCCCAAAGGCGGCAAGAAGAAGAAGAAGAAGAAACGTCGTCGCCGGCGTCGCAAGAAGGCGGCGACCGAGCAGCCGCCGCCGCTGCTGTTGCTGACCTACAAGGACAAGGAGTGGCAGCCCGTGGCGCGGCTGCCCAAGGGTCACATCCCGCGCCGCGTGGTGCTCGGCCCTGGCGACACGATCTTCGTCGAAGGCGAGCGGCGCGCCGAAGGCAAGGCGCCCGTGTTCGAGGTGCTGCGCTACAGCGAGGGCACACCTGGCGTGCAGGTGGTGCGGCCGCTCGGTCGCGCGAGCACCGGCGCGCAGGCGGCGGCCAACACGGGGCCGAGCGGTCACGTGGTGGCCGCGCTCAACCGCGGCGGCAAGCTCGCCGTGGTTCATGTCGGCCCCAAGAAACGTCGAGGCAAGGCGATCAAGCTGCCCGCGATGCCCGCGGCGCTGAGCAAGGACTCGCCGGTGGCGATCTGTCGCGCCAAGAAAGGGCGCCTGTGGCTTCTGGCCGGCAAGTCGCTGCTGAGCAGCGCCGACGACGGCGCCACCTTCACGCCCGTCGGCGCGCTCGACCAGCGCTACAAGCTCGGTCCCTGCGACCAGAACACCGTGATCGTCTCTGGCCACAAGCGCGTGCGCGTGTGCACCGCCAGCGCCTGCGCGGCGGCGGCCGAGCTTCGCGCCGAGCCCAGAGGTCTCGATCTGAAGGATGGCGTGGTGCGCGTCTGCACCAAGGGCAAGCTCGCCTCGGTGGCGCTGCGCTACGTGACCAAGCCCAAGCCGTCGTTTCGCGCCAAGCTGCTGGTCGCCTCCTGCGATCGGCTCGAGTGGGCCTGGAAGCAGAAGTAGCGCTAGCGCTAGGGCGCGATCTTGGCGATGAAGATCGTTCTCTCCGTCGAGGCGGCGCCGAAGCCGAAGTCGACGACGCCAGACACGTCACCCGATAGCACCACCGCGCCCGAAGCGTCGACCGACAGCGCTCGCGCCGAGGCGCTCGACAAGGTCGTGTCGTTGCCGTAGGCGCGCGACGAGACGTGTGCGCCCGTGCCGCGCAAGCGCGCGACGAACGCGGCGCTGGCGTTGCCGACGAGCGCGGCCCCACCGAAGCTGATGCTGCCGCCGAAGCTTCCGCCGACAGTGATCTCGTCGCCGAGCAGCGCCACCGACGCGACGGTGTCGGTGCTCTTGCCGCCGAAGGTCTTGGACCACAGATGCGCGCCGCTGGCGTCGAAGCGCGCGACGAGCACGTCGCTGCTGCCGATGCTCGCAGTGGTCGCGCCGCCGATGGTGACGCCCATGCTGAAGTCGGTGGCCACGATGATGTCGTCCGACGCGCCGATGGCGACCTTCGGCGCTCGAACGCGCGTCTCGAACGACTTCGACCACAGGTGGGCGCCTCGCGCGTCGTACTGGGCCACGAGAAGGCCTGGCACGTCTTGCAGCTCGGCGCCGCCGACGCTGATGCGGCCGGAGGCGCGCCCCACGACCACGAGGCGACCGCGGCTGTCGATCGCTGCCGCATCGACGGACGAGAGGCCCGCTCCGACGTAGGCCTTGGACCACACGTGCCGGCCGCCGCTGTCGTAGCGTGCGATGAACAGCGACGGGCCATTCGCCGTGCCGATGGTCGCGCCGCCGAGCGAGGTCGGTCCGACGAAGTAGCCGCCGATGGTCGTGTTGCCGGCGGCATCGACCACCAGCGCTTGCGGGCGTGCGATGCCGGAACCGCCGAAGCGCTGCGACCACAGATGCTGGCCAGACGCGCTGTAGCGCGCGATGAATACGTCCTCGCTGCCGCTGCTCGTCAGCGTCGCACCGCCGAAGCTGACGCCCTTTTTCAGATGGCCGGCCAAGCTGATGCTTCCGGCGGCGTCGATCGACAGGGCGTTGACCGTGGCGGCGCCCGTGCCCTGAGAAATGCGCGACCACAGGTAGTCGCCGCGCGGGCTGTAGCGCGCGACGAAGACGGCTTCGCCGGCGCCGCTCGCGTGCTCGAGGCCACCGAGGCTCGCCACGCCGCTGAGCGAGCCGGCGACCACCACGTTGCCCGCGCCGTCGACGGCCATCGCGTGCACCGTGGCCGTCGTCGTGTCTCCGAGCGCTCGCGACCAGCGATGCACGCCGGTGGCGCTGTAGCGCGCGATGAAGACGTCCTCGGCGCCGCGACTTCGCGTCAGCGCGCCGCCAAAGCCCACTTCGCCGCGAAAGCGTCCGCCGAGCGTGACGTCGCCGCCGCTGCTGACGGCGAGCACCGTCGCTTCGGAGGTCCCCGTGCCCGAATGCGCCTTCGACCAGATGTGCTCTCCGCTGCCGCTCAGCCGCGCGACAAACATGCTCCTGCCGATCGCCGAGAGCGGGGGTCCGCCGAAGCTCGCCTCGCTGCTGAAGCGCCCGCTGATGGTGATGTTGCCCGCGCCGTCGAACGCGATGCTGCTCGGCTCGTCGTCGAGCTTGCCGCCCATCGACTTCGACCACAGGTGCTGCCCCGCGGCGTCGAAGCGAGAGACGAACGTGTCGACCAACCCCTGGCTGGTGTGGCTCGAGCCGCCGAAGCTGGCGGTGGAGGCGAACGTGCCGGCGATGACGACACCACCCTGCGCGTCGATCGCCACCGCGTTGCCCAAGTCGAGGTTGTTGCCGCCGAGCGCCTTGGACCACAGGTGAGCGCCAGCGGCGTCGTAGCGCGCGACAAACGCATCGCTGCTGCGCGCGCCGATCACGCTGAAGGTCGCTCCGCCGAAGCTCGCGTCGCCTTCGAAGTAGCCGGTGATCGCGACGCTGCCGTCGCTGCCGGCGGCTACGCCGAGCAGGTAGTCTCGCTTGGCGCCGCCGAAGGCGCGCGCCCAACGCAGCTGTCCGGTGCTGCTGCTCAGGCGCGCGAGGAAGACGTCGTCACTGCCCTTGCTGGCAAACGAGCGCGCGCCGATGGCGATCGTCCCGTTGAAGATTCCGGCGACAACCACCTCGCCCGAGCCGTCGAGGGCGAGCCCTTTGGAATCGTCGCTGCCAGCGCCGCCCAGCGAGGTCGACCACTGGTGCGTGCCGCCGGCGCTGTAGCGCGCGACGAACACGTCCTGACCACCGCGACTGAGCAGCGGCGCGCCGCCGAAGCGCGCCGTGCCCTGGAACGTGCCGCTGACGACGATGTTGCCGCCGGCGTCGATGGCCACGGCCGTGGCGCGGTCATCGCGCTCGCCGCCGAAGACCTGCGACCAGATGTGCTGTCCTGCCTGGTCGAAGCGGGCGATGACCACGTCGCTGCGGCCGTGACTCTCGAGCGGCGCGCCGCCGAGCGGCGCCGTGCCGCGCAGCGTGCCGGCCACCACCGTGCCCACCGCGGGATGGGTGGCGACCTTGATGTCGCTGACGTCGCCGAGGTGGCCGGCCAGCTTGAGCCAGCTCAGTGACCACGGCTTGGCGGCGGCGTCGGTGTTGGGGCCATCGGCCGAGAGATCGGAAGGCGCCGTCGCGTCGGTGGGCGGCGCCAGCGCGTCTGCGGCGGACCCGTCCGAAGAAAGCGGTGTGCGCGCACCGCAAGCCGCCAGCAGCAGCGTCAGAGAGGCCAGCAGGCGGTGCGAGCGAGCACGTGATCGATTCATGCGTTTGTCTCCGGTGCGCACACCTACGGTCAGGCGCGTCGGGCGCGAGACGTTGCGGTCGGCGTGCAGCAGACGGAGATTATAGGCGCGTCGCGTTCCAGCTGCCGCCGCCGGTGCTTCCGTTGGAGGGCGCCGTGCCGCTCCAGGTGCCGGCGTCGAACTTCTTCGTGGCGGCGCTGAAGGTCGCTTCGAATTTGCCGTCGACGCTCACGCCGACGAGCTCGCCGGTGCCCGTGCCGGTGAGCTTGCCGCAGCTGAC
The DNA here is from genome assembly GCA_020431405.1 of Myxococcales bacterium. Lineage (GTDB taxonomy): Bacteria > Myxococcota_A > Polyangia > JAGQIK01. The sequence goes on along the minus strand of JAGQIK010000353.1, from coordinate 8,826 downwards.
CGTGCCGTTCATCGGAAGGCTGAAGTTGAGACCGAGCGCCTTGCCGAAGACCTGACCGCTGGCGAGCTTGACGCCGCCGTTGCCGTCGTCGACGACGCTGAACTGCACCTTGCCGGTGACCTGCACGTCGATGACGCTCTTGATGTTGCCGCTGATGGTGCCTTCGTAGCTGCCGAGCAGGTCGCTCGGCGCGGGGCAGTTGCCCGCCGGCGGATTGCTCGGCGGCTGATTGCTCGGCGGCTGATTGCTCGGCGGCTGGTTTTCGCCGGGCGGCTGGTAGTTGCTCGGGTAGCAGGTGTTGTTGATGCACTTGCCGCCGCAGGTCGCGGTGGTGCAGACCCAGCCAGTGTCGGGCTTGGTCGGCTGCGGCTGGCTCGGGTACTGCGGGTAGGGCTGCGTCGGGGTGTCGGGGTCGATGCTGCCGGCGCAACCGACAGCGAAGAGGCCGACGAGGACGAGCGAGGCGGTCAGACAGCGACGTGGGATCAGCACGTCTCCGGTAATAGCAGGGGCTGTGCCACGGCTATCTGACTGGAATTACTGGGCGATGACGCAGTGCGCGGAAGGCGCCGTAGCCGCTTGGGTAACAGACGGCGGCAAGTGTCTCGGCCAGTGGCGCAGCACCTAGCGGCGCACGTGCAGCGCTTTGCCGTCCCAGCTGAAGGTGTAGCCCCAGCGGCGCAGCGGCTGCTTTTTGCTCGGAACGCCGGCGTGCTCCGTTTTCGCCGCGCCCGGACGCTGCAGCGTGATCGCGCGATAGACGCGGCGGCGACAGTCGCCCGTCTTGTAGGTGACCCACATCGTCGAGGTCGCCCAGCGCAGGCGCAGCCCGTCGGGCAGCTGGTAGAGGCCCTCCGGCATCGGCGCGCGCCAGGCGACGTGGCGCGCGCGATCGACGCGCCGCACCTGGAGCGTGAGCGCGCTCTTGTCGGCGCGCGCGGCGAGCTTGGCGCTCAGCACGTCGATCTGCACGTGCGCGAGCTTGCTGCGCGAGGCGAGGGTGCGCGTTTGCTTTCGCGTGCCGCTCGGCACGAGCTGCCAGGCGTCGCTCACGCGCCCGCGATGCCTGAGGTGCACGTACATCACGCGCTTGCCGCTCTGCCCCATGGAGCCCGGCCCGACGCCGACCCAGTCGACCGCCCAGTCCTTGTCGATGGCGACGCGCCCGCCCAGCGAGAGCGTGTTGCCGCCGGCGCTCGGGCGCTGTGCGCGCGGGGTCCAGCGTTCGACCCACCAGCCGTTGCGCGTGCGGCCGAAGAGCCACGCGTCGTGGATCAGCTCGGCGTCGCCGACGGCGATGTGGCTGTTGGTGGTGCTGCGCGGGCGCTCGAAGGCGAAGTGCGCCGAGAGGTAACGCTGCCCCGGAAAGTAGCTCACCAGCGTGCCGTCGGGCAGCTTGACCTTCTTGCCGTTGGCGACGCTGCTGCTCTTGAACGAGAGGCGCTTGGCCGTCTTCGGCAGGGGACCCGCGGCGTTCGCGGTGCCCGCGAAGACGACGAAGGTGACGAGCGCGGCTCTGACCATGTGAGGTTCTACGAGCCACGCCGCGCGATCTACCGCCGCGGCGGGCGTGTAGACTGCAGCGGTGCAGCCGAGCACCATCTGGTTGATCGCCGCGTCGAGCCTCGCCTGGGCGGGATTCGACGCGACGCGCAAGCAGCTGGCGCGCGAGACGCCCGCTGCGCTGTCGTTGTCGGCGGCGCTCGTCACCTCGCAGGTGCCCGCGTTCGTCGGCTACGGGCTGCTGGCGAGCTCGCGCCGCATCGCGATCGGCTACTGGCTGCCCGGGCTGGTGGCTGCCGCGCTCAACGTGGTCGCCAACCTGGCCTTCATCGAGGCGGTGGTGGTGGCGCCGCTCTCGCTGACGGTGCCGTATCTCTCGCTGACGCCGGTGCTGACGGCGCTGGCGGCGTTCGTGATGCTCGGCGAGCGGCCGCGCGCGCTGCAGATCGCGGGCATCGCGGCCGTCGTGGCGGGCGCCGGCCTGCTCGCGTGGCGCGGCGCGTCGCAGACGCAGGCTCGCGCGGGTGGCGACCCGCTCGACCCCGCCAAGGTGCGGCGCGGTCGCTGGTTGATGATCTCGGTGGCGGCGCTGTGGGCGATCAACGGCCCAGTGGACAAGCTCGCCATCCGCCACGCGCCGCCCGAGATGCACGCCGCAGTGCAGTCGACCGTCGTGGCGCTGGGCCTCCTGTTGCTGGCGGCGCTGCGCGGGCAGCTGCGCGCGACAGGGCAGCGTCTGGCACGTCCGCTCGGGCTCTTGCCCTCGGCGCTGTTCGCCGCCGCCGCGTTGATCACGCAGCTTCACGCCATCCAGAGCGCGCTGGTGGGCCTCTTCGACGCGATCAAGCGCGCCGTAGGGCTCGTCGGCGCGCTGATCAACGGTCGGTTGTTCTTCGGCGAGCCCATCGGCTGGGCCAAGGTCATCGCGGCGCTGGTGATGGCCGGCGGCGTCGCCGCCCTTTTGCTCGGCTAGCTCGTTCTCTCGCGTTGGCGCGCTGCAGCACGCGCCGGATCGCGCGGCGCAGCGAGTGGCGGTTCTCGTAGGCGATGTGCGCCACGGTGAGGCCCGCGAAGCCGGCGGCGGCGGCAGGGTTGGCGCCGCACGCGGTGGCCGCCCAGCAGACGCCGGCGCCGACGTCGAGCGTGCCGTGGATCAGGCTCTCGCGGTCGCGCTTCTTGACGCCCTCGACGAGGCGATGGGCGCCGAGCCCGACCTGGATCGCCGCGCCGGCGAGGCCGAGGCGCTTGGCGGCGACCTCGAGCCCGCCGCTCGGTGCGAGCGCCTTGCCGAGGCCGGCTAGCCCTTGCAGGCCCCACGCGATGCCGTGCGCGGCTTCGGCGCGCTGCGAGCGCGTGCGCGCCTTGACGAGCCGATAGCCCGAGTGCAGCCCGAGCGCCACCGAGCCGACGCCTGTCAGCGAGCGCGCCATCGGTGCGGCCTTGGCGGCCTTGGCGGCGCCGGCGGCGAGCAGCGAGGCGGTGGAAAGATCGCCGCCGTGCTGGCGAAGCAGCGCCGCGGGCGCCTCGGCGGCGTGCGAGCCGCGGCGACCGAAGCGCCGCACGCGCACGCGCAGGCGGCGTGACAAGCGCGAGATGCGGGCGCGCAGCGCGCGGCGTGATCGCCACGGCGGCGCGGCGCGAGCGTTGGGCGCGCTGCCGCTGATGCAGGCAAGCGGCAGCGTCACGAGCAGGGCCAAACGAAGCACGCGCTGGCTCCGAGCAACCATCGTACCGCTGCAAAAGGTCGCGAGATCGCGAGGGCCGGCGGCGGCTGCTGTGCTCGCCGCCGCTGTCGGTGAGCGCTCACAGCCGTGGGCAGCGGCCGCGATCAGGATCGTGTACGCTGGCGCCCGCGATGGAGCAGGTGGCGCGGCGAGACAAGCAGCTGGTCCCTTGGTGGCGCTCGTTCGCCTTTCGCTTCGTCGCGCTCTACACCAGCGTGGCCATCGCCGTGCTGGTGGCGGGCGTGATCAAGCTTCATCACGACGCCAAGGCGGAGGTGGTCAAGAGCTTCGGCGCCATGCTGCAGGGCATCGCGGCCACCGGCGCGCCGTTCATCGACGCGCGCGACCTGAGCGCGCTGCGCAGCAACGCCGACGCCAAGAGCGCGGCCTTCGGGCGCGTGCGCGCGCTGCTGGCGCGCATCGAGCGCGACACGATGCTCGGCCGCGAGCGCATCTACGTGCTGCGCCCAGTCCCCGGCAAGCGCGACGTCTATCGCTTCTGCGCGATGCTGCAGGAGCGCACCTTCATCGGCGACGAGTACACGCCGCCGCCGCTGCTGGCGCGGCTCTATCGCAAGGTCTTCACCGAGAAGGTCTCGGTGCGCTCGCCGCTGTTCATGGACAAGCACGGCACCTTCATCAGCGGCGTGGCGCCGATCAGCGACGCCGCCGGCAAGGTGGTGGCGATGCTGCACGCCGACCTCGGCGTCGACCGCTACCTCAGCGAGGTAGAGCGGCGCACGCGCGTGCTGCTGCTCGGCGTGGCCGCGGTGACGCTGCTCTTCATCGCCTTCGGCTGGTGGATGCACCGCCGGCTCTTTCGCGCGGCGCGCGACCTGATGGCCGGCACCGACGCCATCGAGCAGGAGCGCTACGACCACACGGTGCAAGTGCGCGGCCGCGACGAGCTGGCGCGCGTCGGCGAGGCGCTCAACCACGCCTTGCGCAAGCTCAAAGAGCGCTTCGAGATGCTCAAGTTCATCCCCGACCACACCGCGCGTATGATCGAGCGCGCGCTGCACAGCGCCGAGGGCGTCAACCTCGAGATCGCGCGGCGCGTCGAGGTGGCCGTCTTCGAGTCCGACATTCGCGGCTTCACGCGCCTGTCGGAGCGGCTCAGCGCCGAAGAGGTCGTCGCCATGCTCAACCTCTTCATCCGCGCTCAAGCCGAGCTGGTGCAGGCGGCCGGCGGCTCCATCGACAAGTACATGGGCGACGCGGTGCTCGCCGTGTTCGAGGGCGAGCGCAAGGAGCAGCGCGCGCTGGAGTGCTCGCTGGCGATCCAGCGCGCGGTGTTCGAGATGAACTCGGCGCGCGCCGGCGAAGAGCCCGTCAACATCGGCATCGGGCTGACCGTCGGCGAGGTGGTGATGGGCAACATGGGCAGCGAGCGCCGCATGGAGCACACCATCATCGGTTCGTCGGTGAACTTGGCGGCGCGGCTGTGCAGCCAGGCACGCGCCGGCGAGATCGTGTTCTCCGAGCAGCTCGCGCAGGCGGCGCGCGACAGCGAGCTCGAGATCGATTCGCTCGAGGTGGAGACGGTTACGGTGAAGGGCTTCGCCGAGCCGGTGCGCTGCTATCGCGCGGGCGTGATCTGCGCGCTGCCTGGCTAGAGTAGCCCGAGGATGCGGCGGGCGCGGGCGCGATCGGTGCTGAAGGTGAACGCGCCCGGGATGCTGTGCGCGTTGTGGCGGTCGACGATGCGCGACGAGAGCACGCGCAGCGCCTTGATCTTGTCGCTCGAGAAGTTGATCGCGCCGATGATGCGCCGCACTTGATAGCAGCTGAAGTAGCTGCTGCTGGCGTAGGAGCGCACCACGGAGAGCTTGCCGCTCGAGAAGTGCTCGCGATAGATGCTGGCGAGCATCGCGCGGAAGGTGCGGCCGCGCATGCGCGCCGGGCCGTGAGAGATCGCGACGCCGTAGCTGGGGCTGCGCGAGAGGCAGCGACCGCCGCTGTAGTAGTGGCCCGGCGGGCAGATACGCACGCAGCGATAGCCGTTCCAGTTGTAGCCATAGCCGCACGACGAGGCGAGGCGCACGCAGCGCGTGCCGGTGTAGCGGTAGCCGGTGGGGCAGCGCGAGACGCAGCTGCGACTGTACGCGCTCCAGTAGGTGCCGAAGGGGCAGTTCTGCGTCAGCCGCTCGCAGCGCGCGTAGCGGTAGCTGTAGTAGAAGCCGCTCGGGCAGCGCCGATAGGCTTTGCAGCGGCGGCTGTACGAGCTCCAGTAGTAGCCGGAGGGGCAGGCGCGCCAGTAGCGCGAGCGCAGCTTGCAGCGGCCCGAGTAGTAGCTGTAGTAGTAGCCGCTAGGGCACGAGCGAACGCAGCGTCGCGACCAGCTGTTCCAGAGATAGCCAGACGGACACACTTGGGCGTCGGCGCGGGTGGGGGCCACTGCGAGGACCAGCAGCGCCGCCGCGGCGGCGAGAACCATGCGTTTCATCGATGTTTTCCCGGCTTGTGTTGGAGGTCGACGAGGGTCGACGGGCGTATGTTACGAAGCCGGGCGCTGACCCTTCCCCACAAAGTGGGTGAGCCGAGGGCGAGGTGAGCTAGCTAGCAGCCGGCGCCGATGGCGACGGGCTGGCCGGCGACGGTGCCGCACACGTTGGCCTGCGTGCCCTTGACCATGGCGGTGAGGTCGACGCTCACGGGGACCTTGATCGGCAGCAGGCCCGAGACCTCGAGCGTGCCCTTGAGGGTGCTCGTGATGTCGGCCGGGATCAGCGAGGCGAGGTCGAAGGTCAGCGTGAGCGGCCCGTCGAGGGTGATGCCTTCCGAGGTCCAGCCGACGAAAGTGCCGGTGACCGTGGCCGTGTAGGTGGTGCCGCTGCGCGAGGCGCTGCCGGAGAGCTGCAGCTCGCCGCTGCCGTTGGGGTTTTGGATCGTGCCGCTGATGGTCCAGGCGCCGTTGCCGTCGCCGCTGACGAGATCGGCCTGGGCGTTGTTGGCGTCGGAGGCGCCCGCGCTGTCGATGCCCTGGGCGATCTGCGTCTGCGCCTGCGAGATGGCGCCCCAGGCGACGCGGGTGACGGTGGCCGCTTCGCTGCTGCCGACCTCGTTGCTATCTTCGCCGCCGCACGCGCCGGCGATCAGGGCCACACAGGACAGGAGCAGGATCGCGGTCTTCTTCGTCATGGGAGCCTCCTCGGGTTGATGATAAGCGATCCGTCTGTAGAGCAACGCGTGTGCCTGCCCTGGCGCGCGGAGGCGGCGTGCGATCTCGGCAGCTTGGCGGCGCGGGTGTGTCGCGACAGCGCGACGCTGCTCGACGGCGGCCTATTGTCCTTCGACAATACCCGCGGGGTGAGGCCTAGGGCGCGAGCAGCTGGATGCCGCCGCTGTCGAGCACGCGGTAGCGCTGGTCGTGCTTGTCTCGAATGTGGCGGCCGTCGCGGGTGTGCTTGGAGAAGCGCCCCGTGGTGTCTCGGCGCGTGCTGCCGCGGCTCGTCTCGGTGGAGACGACGTGGGTGGTGATGCTGTTTGCGCCGTCGGAGAGCAGCTGGCGCTGGCGGGTGCGCACCGTCGTGGTGCCGAGCCCGAGCACGCGCAGCAGCAGCGGTGGCTCGCGCGTGATCAGCGTCTGTGTCGAGCCGCGCTTGGCGTCGTGCACGCTCAGCTTGGTGACGTTGCCGCGGCGCTGCTCGGTGACCGTGCCGCGAGCGCGCTGCACGTCGACGACGCGGTTCCAGTGGCTGTCGCTCATGCGACGGCGCGCGAAGCGGGCGATGGACTGCACGCGGCGATCAACGCGCCAGCGCGAGAGGCGCTTGGGCGGCGCTGCGCTAGCGGTCCGCGCGGCGGTGGTCGCGAATGTGATGGTGGCGAAGGCGAGGGCGGTGAGGCTGATGGCTTTCATGGCCGGCGTGGTGAGCAAGCGCAGGGCCAACGCCCAAGGGCGCGACGCGTGGCGCTGTGCAACGCGCTGTCCGCAGCGGAGTCGGAGGTGGCGGCGGGGCGCGCCTGCTGCCCACGGTCGGCGGCGTTTGACAGCGCTGGCCGCCGATGCTAAGCCCTGCCGACATTTTCTCGCGCCTTTCTAGTGGTTTACCGGCGCCAGCTGGGGCTTCTGCGATGCTCGTCGACCGCGGCGTTGTCGCCGGCAACGTCACCGATAAATACCGTCTCAAGAACCCCGTCGCGCGCTATCTGATGGATGGCTTCTTGCGCACGGTGAGCGAGGCCTATCTGCGCACCGGCGCGGGCGAGGTGCTCGAGGTTGGCTGCGGCGAGGGCGAGCTGGCGGCCCACTTGCGTGCACAGCGCGCGGCCGAGTTTTACGGCGTCGACATCTCGCCCAAGGTCATCGACATCGCGCGCGAGGTGGTGCCCGAGATGCACCTCGCCGTGCAGTCGGCGACGGACGTGGGCTTTCCCGACAGGCGTTTCGATCTGGTGATGTGTTGCGAGGTGCTCGAGCACCTGCCCGATCCGCGGCCGGCGCTGCGCGAGCTCTCGCGCTTGTCGCGGCGGCACGTGATCGTCAGCGTGCCGCGCGAGCCGATCTGGCGCGTGCTCAACATGGCGCGCGGCTCGTACCTGAGCGACTTCGGCAACACGCCGGGACATCTGCAGCACTGGAGCACGCGCGCGTTCACGCGCTTCATCGCCAGCGAGCTCGAGGTCAAGCGTGTCTGGACGCCGCTGCCGTGGACCGTGATCGCGGCCGAGGTTCGCTGAGCTTTTCTTCTTCTGCTGATGACTCGCGAGCCGAACGACAAGGATCCGAAGGATCCGAAGCCGAGTGACGAGGTCGAGGCGGAGCTGGAAGGACCGCCTCGGCGCGACCCTACCGTCGAGATCGAGCATGCTGCGCGGGCTTCGGCTTCGGCGGCCGATGTCGCGCCCACCGATCTGCAGCCGACGCTGACCCTGCCTTTGTGGCAGCGCATCGTCGCGATGGTTGCGCCGGCGGCGCTGGGCATCCCGCTGGTGCTCTCCAAGACGTACGCCTTGCATGTGGTGGGGCTCGGTCTCGCGCTGCTGGCTGGCTATGCGCTGGTGCGCGAGGTGTCTACCGGGCTTCGCGCGGCGGGACCGGTGTGGAGCATTCGTGGGCGCGACATCAAGTGGCTGCCCTCGGCGCTGCCCGCCTTCGTCGTCTTCGCCGTGGCGGCGGGGCTTTTGTGGCCGACGTTCATCGGCCAGATGCCGCAGTCGCAAGACCATCCCGTCCACCTCACGCGCGCCTGGCACTTCGTCACGCAGCAGCTTTCGCACGGCCAGCTCAGCGGCTGGAGCGATCTGTGGTTCGCCGGATGGCCGGCGGGCGAGGACTATCCGCCGGGCGGCGACTACTGGATCTCGGCCGTCTACCTGGTGACCTTCGGCTTGCTCGGCTGGGAGGCGGCCTACGCCGTGGCGTTTCTCGGCGTGCTCGCCGCCTGCGGGCTGGCTTGCTACCACTTCGGCAGGACCTACTTCGGTCGCACCGCCGGCATGCTCGCCGGTTTGTTCTTCCTGCTCGATCGCGGCTACTACCGCGAGGGCGGCTGGAACTACACGGTGTGGTGGGGCGTGTGGCCGCAGATATTATCCACCGCCTTCACGATCCTCAGCTTCAGCACGCTCGACCGCGTGCTGCGGCGCGGGCGGC
>JAGQIK010000352.1 GCA_020431405.1 Myxococcales bacterium | reverse complement strand
CTCGTGATTGCTGCGCGCCTCGCGCCGAGTAGCCCGCGCTTGCAGGAGCCGCGCGCGCGCGCTGGCCAGCGTCGCGCGCGAACGAGCGACCTGCTGCGCGAGGCGCGTGGTGTCGAGCCGCGCCAGCAACTGGCCCTTCTTGACGCGGTCGTTGTCGTCGACGAGCACGGCAGCGATCACGCCGGACAGCTCGCTGCCTACGTCGACCTGGTTGGTGGGCTGTAGGTTGCCGGTGGCCGAGACCGTCACCACCAGCGCCGAGCGTCTCAGCGCCACCGTGCGAAAGCGCCGCTGCGCGTCGCCACGGTCGTCGCGCAACAGCAGCCACGCGCCCGCGGCGGCGGCTGCCAGCAACACGACGACGCCGACCACCAGCGCCACGCGCCGCCGACCACGCCCGCCGCCGTCGGCGACGATCTGCGCCAACGGTCCAGCGGTCGCGGCGTCGGGCGGTTGCTCGCGCATGGCCATACAGCCAGCGGCTGCATGCGGCGCGCCATCAACGGCGGCCTTGCTGCTTTAGTCTTTTCGCACGACTGTGCGCCCCGCGATCGCCACAGATGCCGGTCGGGAGCTGTCTGACCCGATCGGACGCGCCTTCAGAGTCGAGCTGACTCAGCGTGCGACGAGCCGGCGCTCGCCGATGACGGTCTCGTTGCCGTCCACGTCGCGCGCGGTGACGGTCAGCAGCCGCGGACAGCTGCCGAGGTTGGCGGTGGAGATGCTGCCGGAAAACCCGACGCTGGGACAACCAGCGTAGGCGGGATAGACCGCGCAGACGTCCGGCCGCGCGGCCCCGACGGTCAGCTCTTTGACCACGGTGCCGTCGATGGCGGCGAAGACGCGGTTGTTCTTGGTCGTGTCGAGCACCCAGCCGGCGAGCGCCAGCGGCTGGCCCGCCGTGTACTGCGTCGTCGCCGACCAGGCGGGCGCGTCGAGCGTGCCGAAGGGCGGGCGTTTGCGCAGCACCGCGTCGAGCTCGGCAGCGACGGTGCTGAATCCGCCCAGCGCCAGATAGGACAAGCCGCGCACCAGGCCTTGCTTGCGCAGCCCGAAGGTGATGCGCGCGCGCACGTTGTGAAAGTACGGCGCGTTGTTTCCGTCGCCGCGCCAGCCGTCCCAGTTGGTGATCCCTTGGTCCATCGCGAGGCCGACGCCGTAGTTGCGCGCCGCGTTCTGCCAGCTGACCCACGGCCGCGGCGAGACAAACGCGCCGGTGAGAAAGCCGTCGTTAGCGGGCGTGTTGAGCGCCACGGCGTTGCCCGCCGCGTCGAGCAGCAGCGGCAGGTCCGGTCCGCCCTTGCCGTTGGAGACGTAGAGCGTGGGCAGCTCCTGGCGCGTCGGCGCGTGATCGATGGTTTCGGCGCTCTGCACCTGCGTCATGACCTCGACCACGTGCTCGCGCACGTAGCGCAGCTCGAAGGTGTAGGTCACGTCGACGGGCACGCCGCTCGCGCCGCACGCGCTCTTGCGGCAATCGGGCGCGTTCCAGTCGGGGTTCCACTGCAGCGGCTTGATCACCAGCCGCAGCGCATCGCCGCTCTGTCCGTGCTGCGTCACCGGCGCGCCGTGCTGGCACTCGTCGCCGCCTTGCACGGGGTTCCAGCCGAGGAACGTGATCGAGTTGCCACACGTAGCGCTCGACGACGCGCAGGTCGCGTTGTAGGCGCAGCCCTGGCGGTTGCGATCGGGATCGTAGATCGCGATCTGCAGCTCGCGCCCCGGATCGTTGGCGTCGATGACGTTCGACGCCGGGTCAGCGCTGATGCCGAAGAACACGACGGTGCCGCCCCAGTCGAGCCGCGCGCCGATGCGAAACTGCTTGGTCGGGCTGAGCAGAAACACGTCCTGATGCCCGCCGCTGTTCTGCGTCACGATGCCGCCGAAGCCCGCCGAAGGGTGCCGCATCGCCCACGCGTCGGGCGACGCTTTGGCCACCACCGGCGCGCAGGTGCCCCCTTCGGGCGCGGGCGCCAGATCGGTAACGACCGGCGCGTCGCGCGTGCTGTCCGCGTTCGGCGACGAGCCGTCGCGCCGCACGTCGGGCCGCGACACGGGCGCGTCGCCGCCCGGCCCGCCCTCGGCGACGGCGGCGCGCTCGGCCGAGCCCGTGTCCTTCGGCGCGCCATCGCTGCCGCTGCGGCTGCTGCTGTCGCTGCAGGCTGCTGCGGCCAACGCCAAGGTCAAGCCTGCGAGCACGAGCGCGAGGCGCTTTGCGCGTGCGCGCGCGTTCATCGGTGGCGCCACGATCATGCCTATTCCAGCTCGCCGACGTGCAGCTCGTCGGGCTGCGCGAAGACCGCGCAGCGCTTGGATGCCGCGTGGGCGATCAGCGAGAGCGACGTGCCGTCTTCGAGCGCGTTGTCGTGACCTGCCACGGTCAGCGACGCGCGCTGCTGCGCGCCGCCGAGCTCGAAGCGCAGGGCCACGCGCGTGGTCTTGGTGCCGCCTTTGCCGCTCACCCGCTTGGCCTTGATCACCTCGCCGCGCACGAGCTCGCCGCGACGCAGCAGCTGCACGAAGCGCCGCCGCCGGCGCTTGGCCCAGCGAACGAAGGGCCACCACGACAGCGCCAACACGGCGAGCGCGATCGCCGCCGCCACGACCGTACCGAGGCTGCTCAACGGCGCCCCGAACTGTTTGTGCAGCCAGCCCATGGCGACCGCGACGCCGATAAGGCTCGCTGGCGTGGCGACCACCAGCAAGTAGAGCAGCCCATACATCACGTAACCCGCGACGGGGTCGAGCTTCCGCGCGCACTCGCGCGCGTCATCCTCGCTGCGCGGGACGGCCGCGGCACGCAGCCGCTTCAGGGTCTCACGCACGATCTTGGCGTCCCCTTGCACACGCGGCGACGATAACACCCAACGCGGCAGCTCGGCGTATGATGGGCGCCATGACGATGGCTCGCATTCTCGCACTGGCGCTCATCTTTGCCTCGGGCTGCAGCGACTCGACCACCGGCGTGGCGCAAGGCCCGATCACCTTCACGCTCAAGAACGACAGCGGCGCGCCGCTCTACGCGCAGTGGATCGACAGCCGACCCGCGATCTTCAAGCTCGAGATACAGGCCGAGGGCAGCAGCAGCTGGAGCGCGGCGGCGTGGAGTCAACCGGGCTGCATCTCGCGCTGCGGCGACGACAACAAGGGCAAGGGGTGCGTCATCGCGTGCGGACCGTCGTTTCTCGGCGTGCGTCGCATCGGCGCCGGCGCGACCGTCGACGCCGTGTGGAGCGGCAAGCTCTACCCCATCGACGACAAGCACTGCTCGGATGCGTCGTGCTACAGCGAGCGCAATCCCGACGCGGGCAAGTACCGCATGACCGTGTGCGCCTTCGACGGGTTTACCTGCCCGCAGTCCGAGCCCAACTGCATGCCCGACGACACGACGCCGATCAACGCGCAGACCAGCGGCAGCGAGAAGTGCGCCAGCGAGGAGCTCGTCGTGCCCTTCGCCGGCTCCGCCATCGAGCTGTCGATCAAGTAGAAGGCTAGAGCACGGGCAGGGCGCGGCGCTTGCGCCGATGCTCGCGCCGGCGACGCGCGCGGCGACGTTTCGCCCGCAGCCAGCGACGCAGGGCGCGGCGACGACGGACGTGGCGACCGAAGTACGTCGCCGTCGGCGGCAACACCGAGCCCGTGTAGTAGCGCAGCGGATCGAGCGTGCGCCAGCCGCGGCGCATCTCGAAGTGCAGGTGCGGCCGCGAGTGACGAATGCCCGTGCCGCCGACGTATCCGATCAGCTGGCCGGCCTTGACGCGCTCTCCGGTGGCGACGACAAAGCGCGAGAGGTGGAAGTAGCGCGAGACGAGGTTCTTCGCGTGCTGCAGGCGCACGAACAGACCGCCGGCGCCCATCGATGCGCGACGCACCCAGCGCGAGCTTTTCGGGCTGAGCTTGCGCACGCCGCCGCGACGGCGCTGCACACCGGCAAAGAAGACGTAGCCGTCTGCGATGGCGCGCACTGGCTCGCCGACGTCGGAGTAGAAGTCGATGCCGCGGTGGCGCCGGCGCCCGCGGCGCGCGTGCAGATCGCTGGTGGTCTTGCGCGGCACGCCGTCGAGCGGGCTGTACAGCGCAATGCCTTTGTAGCGGCCGCTCGGCCGGCGCTTGTCGTGGTAGTAGGACAGCAGCCGCCGGCGATCGCGCAGCACGCGCTCCTCGTCGAGCGTGCCGCGCACCTGATCGCCCCAGGCCATGTGCGACAGCGCGTGCCGATGCTTGACGCCGTGGTAGCGCCCGTCGAGATAGCGGCACTGCTTGCCGTAGATCGAAAGCAGCGCGGCGGCGAAGTAGACGCTGACCTCTGGGCGGCGCAGCGCGCGCCGCGTGAAGGGGAAGCGCGCGACGGACAGCGACGCGCGCTTTTTTGATCCGACGCGGTAGTGATAGCGCCCGTCGCGCAGCGCGCCGCGATGCAACGACGGCTGGATGCGCATCATGCCCACGCGCTTGTTGCCGCCGCGCGCGCGGAAGCTGCAGCGCGTGCGGTAGTAGGCCAGCGCGCCGAGCGCGAAGGGGTCGACGGAGAACGTCTTGGCGTAGTCCACCAGCCAGCCGGCGAGCTGGTCGGCGCGCTTGGCCGAAAAGCGCGCGCCGCACAGCGTCTTCAGCGCGCGCGCGAGGCGCGAGCGTTCGACCACGCGCGGTGTTTTCGGCTCGGGCGGCAAGCGCTGCGGCTTGACCAGCGCGTAGCCGCGCTGCTGGCGCGCTCTGGGCTGTCGATCGCGGCGGATCTCGGCGCTGGCTGGGTTAGAAGCGACTTGCGGCACTATGGCGATGAAAATCGTTAGCCAGCGCACGAAATGTATTCAACCTGATCCGGCGCCCGCCGTCTACCCCAAAGATCGGCATGGCGTGCTCCGGTGCTGGATCCTCGAAAACGAGCAGCTCGGCGGCCACGGCACCGAATCTGGCCACATCTCGAGGCACGACGCTTGCTCCGCCTACGGCATGCGCATCACAGCACCTGTGTCGATCCTCGCCATGACGCTCGCGCTCGCGGCCTGCGGCGGCGGCAACAGCAACAACCGTGACGCCGCCGACGACGGACCGCAGGACGGCGAGCTGCTGCCCGACTTCTTTGGCGGCGCGGCGCTGCAGTGTCTCGACAAAACGGACGAACCAACCGAGGCGTCGCTGCTCGCCGCCGCGGCGATGACCCGCGGTGCCAGCTTCGACATCCCGCTCAGTCCCAAGGGCTGCTGGCGGCTGCGCGGCGACGAGCACATCGACCAGATCGTGCGCGTCGTCGACATCGAGACGAAGATCGACTTCGACGCGGGCGGCATCAATATCGTGCCCAAATACAGCGTGGTGCTCGACACGGCGACGCAAGCCACGGGCATGCAGATCGCCTACGACGGCGACGACGATGGCTTCGCCGAGTGGCGCCAAGAGCTCGTGCGCGACAGCGCCGGGCTCAAGTCGCGCACCGACAGCACCTACTCGCCCTCGTCGAAACAGATCATCGCGCAGACCATCATCACACGCATCAGCTCGGACACGGTGCACGTCGTGCTCAAACGCTCGAGCGGCGGCCCGCTGGCGACATTCGCCGAGTACGACGCGCCGCTGCGTCAGGAGCGCTGCTACACCCCGGCGAGCGGCGGCTCGGGGTGTGCTCACAAGGCGACGACGTGCTCGAGCGAGCGCATCGCCGCGCTGAAGAAGGCCGCGGCCGACGCGGTGGCCAAGGCCAAGACCTGTCTGCCCGACAACGTGGCCAGCCCGGGCGCCGTGGCGGCGATGCGCTTTCTCGGTATGGCGCGCGTCGACTTTCGCTGCGTCACCGGCAAGTGCTTCGTCGCCGCGCTCGACGACATGGAGCCGGGCGGCGTCTATCCGATCCTCGTCGACGAGCAGATGTTTCAGCAGCGTCCAAATGGCAGCTTCTACAACCCCGCCGAGGTGTTGTTTCACGAGATGAGCCACATCGTGCTGCCGTTTCACGACCCGTCGCTGATCAACGCGGCCGGCCCGGTGGGCCTGCAGTACCAGATCGACCAGGTCTACGCGTGCCAAGCGTTCTGCTTCGCGCCCAAGCCCAACCGCTGCCACTGCGCGCGCTGTCTCGGCGTCAAGACGTGCGACCCGCGCTGCAACTCGCTGCCGACCTGCGACGTACCCAACATCGGACGCGTCTACGGCAAGGTCGCCACGGAAACCTACTCGCGTTGCCCCGGCAGCAATCAGCTGTGCGACACCGTCGCCGAGTGCAAATCGACCTGCGCCGACCCCGCCACCTGCGAGAACCACAGCCTCAGCTGCGATCCGACGTGCATGTGACGCACACAGGCTGGATCCTGCGCGCCGCGCTCCTTGCCGCGACGCTGGCGTGGCTGCCGCTGCCGACCTCGAGCTTCGACCGCTACCACCTCGTGCGCGAGGCGCTGCTGCTGCTCGCCTGCGCGCCGCTGTGTTGGATGCTGCGCCGTGCGCAGCTGGATCGCATCGACGCGCTCGTCGGGGCGCTGCTCGCCGCCACAATCGCTTCGGCACTGCTCGCGAGCAACGCAGCGCTGACGGCACGCGCGACGGCGCTGACGTTCGCTGGCGCGGTGATCTTCTGGTCGGCCCGCGCTCACGAAGGCGTCGACGTCGAGCGCCTGTGGGCTTGGGCGCTCGGCGGCGTCGTGCTGCTCGCAGCGCTCGCGCTGCTCGAGGCGCACGGCGTGATCTATGGCCTCTCCTGGCCCGGGCGCGCACCCGGCTCGTTGGCCGGTCAACGCAACGCGGTCGCTCACGCGTCGCTGCTCGCATTGCCGCTCGCGTTGCGGCTCGCCGAGCAAGCCGGCGTGCGGCGCGCGCTGGCGCTCGGCGCAGCGGCTTTGCTCGTCGCGACCGTCATCGTGACGCGCACGCGCGCCGCGTGGTTGGTGCTGCCGCTGGTTGTCGTGACCTGGATCTGGGTGCGCGCCGACCTCGCGCCCACGTTGCAGGCGCTGGCCGCGATGGCTGTCGGGATCGCCGCCGGGCTCTTGCCCAACCGGCTCGCGTGGCGCTCGGCGACGCCCTACGCCGACACGCTGCGAGGGCTTGTCGACGCGCGCCACGGCAGCGGGCTAGGCCGCGTGACGCAGCTTTGGCGCTCTCTGGCGCTGGTCGCGCAAGCACCGCTGCTCGGCGTGGGGCCGGGCAACTGGCAGGTGCACTACCCGCGCGTGGCGCGCGCGGGCGACGCTGGCTTCGCCCCCTACGCTGCGTTCCCCACGGCGCGCCTTCTGACCAACGACTGGATGGCGCTGCTCGCCGAGCGTGGTCTCGCGGCGCTGATCGGCGCGCTGTTGCTCGCAGCAGCGCTCGCGCGGCGGCTGTGGCGGCAGCGCGCCGACGATGCACCGACCACAGCCGCCGCGCTGGCGCTCGGCGTGGGCGCCGCGGCGCTGGCGCTGCTCGACGCCGTGCTGCAGACGGTGACGCCGCTGGCACTGGTGGCGACAGCCATGGGCACCGCCGTCCCGCGCCACAACCCGCAGCGCGAAAGCGCCGCGCCGGCGACGCGACGGCGCGCCCTCGCCGCGGGGCTATGTTGCGCGGCCTGCATCGCGATGGCCGCCTGGCACGCGGCGTCGCTGACGAGCCTCGCCATCTCCTCGTCGCCCGCGGCGCGTCTGGCCGAGCTCGAGCGCGCTGCGCGCATCGCACCGCAGCGTTCAGCGCTGAGACTACGCCTCGCCCGCGCCTACGTCGCGATGGACCGCTGCGATCAGGCCCTCCCGCACATCGGCGCGCTGCGGCGCCAGCTGCCCTTCCACGCGATCCCGCAGCAGCTCGCGCGCGCTTGCGCCGCGCCGCGCTAGCAGCCAGCAGCGCTACGGCAGCGGCTGCGTGCAGTCGGCGAGGCTGTTGACGCGCGCGAAGCGCGCCCAGTCGAACTCGCCGCGCGCGTCGTGCGGGGCAGCCCAGGTGCCGGTCATCAGGCCCACCTGCAGCGTGGCCGGCATGTCAGTACGCGTGAACTGGATCGGCGAGCCGAGCGTGGTGCCTGGTGTGACCTGAGCGGCGCCGTTTCCGCTGATGCGCGTGCTCGCCGCGTAGGGCTCGGCGGTGAAGCTGCTCGCGCTTCCGTGTCGATGAAAGAAGTGGAACGTATTGCCCACGCGACAGACGCGCAGTATCGCGCTCGTCGAGGCGGACGGCGTGTTGTTGAGGTAGAGCGTCGACAGCGAGCTGCCCGAGGCGGCGCGCGTGGTCTTGGTCTCGCGCGCGACGGCGCTGTCCTGGTAGCCGATGTTGTACATCACCCAGCGTTCGCCGCCGGGGTTGCTGCTGGCGGGATCGCGGATCACGAAGCCGGCCGCGTTGAACTGCCCGGTGGGCGGCAGCGCCGGATTGCTCGTGCGCCCGATGCGCACGCTGGCTTCGACGACGAAGTTGCCCGTGACGAGCTTGTAGAGCAGCGGCCCGCGGCTGTCGGAGTACCACGCGTTGTTGGTCTGCGCGACGGGCACCATGGTCAGCCGGCCGGCGGCGCTCGAGCCGATGTCGAGCGTCGTCAACCGCGCCGGGTAGAGGTTGATCCACGACGACATGGTCTGCGCATTGTTGAAGTCGTCATCGAGCGCCGACAGCGACGCGCCCGCATCGGGCTGCGGGTTGGCGCCGTCTGACTGCGGCGCGGGTGCGTCGCCGCTGCCGTCGGCCGCGATGCTGTCGGCCGCGCTGCTGTCAGGCTGCGGCGTGCTGCCATCGCCGCCAACCTGACCGTCGCCCGTGCGCCCGTCAGCGGTAGGCACCCGCACGTCGGTGGCGCCATCGCCGCTCGGCAGAGCGCCATCGCCGCTGCGCCCGTCGCGCGCCGCGCCGTCGCTCGCGTCGGCGACAGCGCTGCCCCCATCATCCGAGCAAGCGCAGACAGTCAAACACAGCGCCGCGATCCAAACAGCTCGGCTCATGGACATCCTTCGCAGTAAGAGGCGTAAGACCATCAGTATAGTATCTTCCCACGCGTGATCACGCTCGTCGCACTCAACGCGCGTTACATCCACGCCTCGCTCGGCATGCGCTACCTGCTGGCGAACCTCGGCGCGCTGCGGCCGCGCGCGAGGCTGCTCGAGCTGACGATCCACGAACGCCCATCGGATGTCGTCGAGCGCATCCTCGCCGATGCGCCCGAGGTCGTCGCGCTCGGCTGCTACATCTGGAACGTCGAGCAGACGCTCGCCGTCGCGCGCACCCTCGCGGCCGTCGCCCCCGACGTGCAGATCGTCGTCGGCGGCCCCGAGGTCAGCCACGAGACCGAACGCCAGCCCATCGCCTCCGTCGCCGACTACGTGATCCGTGGCGAGGGTGACGTCGCCTTCGCCGAGCTCGCCGCCGCCCTCGTCGCGGGCGAGCGGCCCTCTGCGCACATCATCGACGCCGCGCCGCCCGACCTCGCCACGCTCGCGCTGCCCTACGATCTGTACGACGATGACGACATCGCGCACCGTGTGATCTACGTCGAGGCCTCGCGCGGCTGCCCGTTTCGCTGCGAATTCTGCCTCTCGGCGCTCGACAAGGGCGTGCGCGCCTTCGACGAGACGGCGTTTCTCGCCGCCATGCAGCGCCTGCTCGACCGCGGCGCGCGCCACTTCAAGTTCGTCGATCGCACCTTCAATCTCGCCATCGACAGCGCGGTGCGGATCCTGCGTTTCTTTCGCGAGCGCCTCGCCAGCGCCGGCGACGTGCTGCTTCACTTCGAGCTCGTCCCCGATCGCCTGCCGCAGCCGCTGCGCGACGAGATCGCGCAGTTCCCCGCCGGCTCGCTGCAGTTCGAGGTCGGCGTGCAGTCGATGGACGACGAGGTCAACCGCCGCATCTCGCGCCGCCAGTCGCGCGAACGGCTCGTCGACAACATCAGCTTTCTGCGCGAGCGCGGCGTCTACCTGCACACCGACCTCATCGCGGGCCTGCCGGGCGAGAGCCTCGCCTCCTTCGGGCGCGGCTTCGATCAGCTCTTCGCGCTGGGGCCCGCCGAGATCCAGGTCGGCGTGCTCAAGCGCCTCAACGGCGCCCCCATCGCGCGCCACGACGAGGCCTTCGGCATGATCTACTCGTCGGCGCCGCCCTACGAGGTGCTCGCCACCGCCGACGTCAGCTTCGCCGAGCTGCAGCAGATCAAGCGCTTCGCTCGCTACTGGGACCTCGTCGCCAACAGCGGCAACTTCCGCTCGCTGCTGCCGCTGCTCTGCGCCGGCGACTCGCCCTTCGAGGCCTTCTTCGAGCTCAGCCGCTGGCTGCACACGCAGATCGGCCAGACCCACAGCATCGCCCTCGACCGACTCGCCGTGCTGCTCGTTCGTTTCCTCGAAGCGCAGCGCGGCGAGGACAGCACACACGTCCGCGCGCTGCTGGCTGACGACTATCAGCGCAGCAACCGCTCGCTGCCACGCCAGCTTGGCTCGCACGACGGATCTGAGCGCGCCAGACGCCGAGCGACAAAGCCCGCGCGCCAGCGCCGCTGGCTGCGCGACTAGCGCCTAGGCCGCGACCTGCCCGAGCGCCAGCCGGATGCGTGCGTGCACCGCGTCGCTGAAGCTCTGCACGTCTCCGTAGTCCGCGGGAAACATCGGCTCGAGGATCTCGACGTGGATGCGGGCTCGCGGCGCGAGCGTCTGCTGATGCTTGGGCATCACTTCGTGTCCGCCGTGGATCGCGATCGGCACCACCGCGCAGCCCACCTCGTGCGCCAGCGTGAACGCGCCGTGCTTGAAAGGCTGCAGCTGTCCATCCACCGAGCGTGTGCCTTCGGGAAACATCATCACGGACATCTTGGCGCGCAGCCACTCGCGGCAGGTCTCCATCATGGCGGCGATGCTGGCGGCGTTGCTTCGCACCAACGGGATGTAGCGGCAAAGCCACATGTTCCAGCCGAGCACCGGCGTCTTGAAGACCGAGGCTTTGCTAACCCACTTGAACTGGCGGTAGATGGAGAAGAGGAACGGGATGTCGCCGAGCGAGGTGTGATTGGCCACCATCACGTAGCTCTGGCGCCGGTCGATGTTGCGGCGGCCGCTGACGCGCAGTCGCCAGCCCGGAAAGAGCACGACAAAAACATGGCCCCAGAAGCAGCTGAAGTAGTGGTTGATGCGGCGCTGCCGATCGAAGGGGAACGTGACGAGCCACAGCGTCACGGCGATGAACAGAAACGCGATGCAGATCAGCGCGAAGACGGTCCAGAAGCCGACCGAAAAGAGCACGCGCAGCGGCCCGGCGGAGGTCTTTTCCACGCCTCCGACTAACACGGCTTGGCCATCACCGCCAGCGCCTACCAGGTACTAGGGGCAGCGCACTTCGAGATAGCAGTGCACCGCGTCAGCGCCGCTGCCGATGACGTGGCGCGCTTTGACGTTGATCTGCGTGCCCACAGCCAAGCCGCTGCCGAGCGTTCCGTTGCCGTAGGCGAAGGCGCCCGCGTCGGCGTTGCCCTGACAGATCCTGACGGTGCCGTTGTTGTCGAACGACGGCGGGTTGGTCGGGCACAGCCCGCCGCCGCCGCCGATGGGGATGTAGAGCTGGCCGTTGACGTTGTAGAAGCCGACGCTGCCGACGTGGCGATAGCGCTCGATGTGGCCGGTGCCCCAGTAGGCGTAGCAATAGCCGCCGTCGTCGGATGAGCCGGTGACGCGCACGTCGGTGATCTTGCCGTCGACGGTGTAGCTGGCGGTCTGCAGCGCCGCCCAGTTGTTGTCCGGATCGTTCTGCTGGTAGTCGATGCTGACCTTGCGCTGCCAGCCGGACTGCGCGACGCCGACACACTGACCCTGCTGATTGCAGTAGTCGCCGCTGGTGCACGAGTCATTGTCGTCGCACGGGCCACCGCCGAGGATCGGGTAGTCGCACTGGCCGGTGGCGGCCACGCAAGTGCCCGCGCTGTGACACGCGTCGGGCGGCAGCGAGCAGTCCTTCGGCGTGCCGGCGCAGCTTCCGGCCTGACACGTGTCGCTGTCGGTGCACGCGTCGCCGTCGTCGCAGCTGCCGCCGTTGTTGCCCGGCACCTCGGCGCAGAATCCGCCCTGCGCGCACTCCGGCACCGTGCACGGGTTGCCGTCCATGTCGGCGCAGTGCGAGCTGAGCTGGCACTGCAGACAGCCCGTCGGCCCGCAATAGCCGACCTCGCCCTCGCATGGATCGTTGTTGGCGATCGGCGAGCCGGCAACGCAGCTGCCGTTTACACAGTGGTCGCCGCTGGTGCAGCTGTTGCCATCGCTGCAGCTTGTCGCCGCGGGGTCGGGCGCGTGCCCGCAGCGGCCATTGTTGCAGGTGTCGAGCGTGCACGGGTTCTGGTCGTCGCACTCGGCAGCCGCCTGACACTCGCCGCCCTTGGCGTCGCCGAACTTGAGCGCGTCGGCGATGCGCTGGTCGCCCGCGGCGCCGTCGCGCGATGTCGACGCGCCACCGCAGCCCGCGGCGCTCAGCGCCGGCGCGAGCAAGACCAGCAGCAGCAAACGCGGGCGTCGCAGGGAGGGCACCTGCTGATTGTCCGCCATCAGCGGCGACGAGGCAAAGTGTCGCCGCCGAAACGCTACGGCTGCAGATACGGGTTGTGCAGATAGGTCTTCGAGATAACGCCGTCGAGCTTGATGTGCTTGTCGAGCGTCTCGGCGGGACGGAAGAAGAAATCACCGCGCGCGACCGCACCATCGTCGGGGTCGTCCCAGGCCCAGGGCGGGTTGGCCTTGTCGTCGCCGTGGTCATCGCCGTCGAAGGCGAGGCCTAGCGTCATGCCGGCGTAGCGCATCTCGCCATCGAACGTGCAGCCGCCGTCGCAGATGTCGGCGCGCCGCTTCCACAGCGGCCCCAGCGGGCGCAGCGCGTAGCCGACGTCGCGGTCGTTGCCCGAGCGGGGCGCCTCGGCGCGTCCCTTGTAGCGGTAGACCAGCCCGTCGCCCCCGTCGAACTCGCGCGGATCGGCGACGCCGCGCTGGCAGTGCGAGCTCGCCTCGTGCAGCAACGCGCACACGCCGTGGCCCTTGGATTCGACGTACAGCTCGGGGTGCGTCTTGTCCTCGAAGGTGACCTCGACCGACTCCAGCCGGCCGCTGCGTCGCGCGACCGAGGGCTCGTTGCTGTAGATGTGAAGCGCGTTGTGCGCCTCGGTGTAGAGCACCTCGAAGCGGCCGAAGGGTTCGCCGTCGACCTTGCGCACCACGACCATCGCGCCTTCCATGTCGTTTTCGTGGCACGGCTGATAGCCGGGGATCAGGTACGTGCTGCAGCTCTTGGCCCAGTCGCGCGGATGAAAGTCGGTGTAGAGCACGAAGTAGTGCGACTCGGTCTCGACCACCGAGTAGTAGATCACGGCGCGCAGGTCGGCCGACTTGCTGTCGAGGTTGTTCCAGTTGTTGTCCGAGCGCGTATCGCCATCGAAGTCATAGCGCGTGATGTAGTCGGCCTTGTAGTTGCGGCTGTCGGTGTCCTGGTACCAGACGGGCGCGTAATGCTCGGCGAGCTGGAGGTGCGTGACCTGCTGCGAGCTGCCCGCGTCGCCTTCGGGCGTCGCACCATCGCCGCGGCTCGTGCGCGGCGTACCCGCGTCATCGCCGGATGCGCCGAGGTCTGCGCGCGGCGACGTGAAGGGCGGCGAGCCATCGGCGCCGCAGCCGACGCAGAGCGTCGCGGTCAACGCGGCGGCGGTGGCGAGCATCGGCAGCGTGAAGGTCACGCGCGCTGGTGGAGCAAGCCGTGTACCAGCGATAACGCCAGTGATCGCGTCGCGCGCAGGCGCCGAGTGCAAACGACTGTTGGCGTACTCGGCGCAGCGCTGGGGTCTCGCCCCTCGGCCATGCGAATGCGCTACGCTGGAGACGCAGGAGGTGTGTGGTCGCATCCCGTCGACTGGTCGCAGCGCTCGTCTTGATGCTGGGTGCCGCGAGCGCTCGCGCCGGCGCCGCGCCCCCTCCGGGCTCGCGCGTGCCGCCTGCCGTCAGACGCGTGGCCAGCGCGCGCCCGACGGCCAAGCGGCGGCGCTCCGTCGACGCCCTCGCCGCGTCGGACCTCGTCGGCCCGCTCGCTCGCTTCGCGCGCCGCTGGCCCGCCTCGCCTATCGCCGCCCTCGCGCCGCGCTCGGGCCACGCGCGGTTCGCGAGGGTCACACGCGTGCGCGCGACGACCGCACACTGGCTGGCGCGCTCGGACATCACCGACCGGCGCGCGCTGGGCGGGTTCGCCGGGTCGACCAACCCCTCGCGAGCGCTGCGCGGCGCCGACCGCGTGCTGCGCCGGCTGGTGGCACACCAGAAGTCGCTGCAGCTCGTCGCCGATGTGCGCGGTAAGACGCTTCGATTGCTGTTGGTCAACAACAGCGGCCACACCGTCGCGTTCGACGCGCTCGACAGCGCGCTGCCTATCGTGCAGCAGGCGCGCGACGCACACGGTCGGTGGCGCGACCTGCAGACGATGGCGCGCTCGTTCTGCGGCAACAGCCTGCACCGGCTCTATCTGCGCGATGGACGCTTCTGGCGCTTCGACGCCGAGCGCTTCGCAGGATCGCGGCGCGCGCTGCTGCGCTTCGAGCTGCGCGCGGGCCGGCTGCGGCTCGCCTCCAACAGCTATCGCGGACGCGTCGACCCGCGGCAGTACAACGCGCTCGCCGCGCAGTCGTCGTCCGCGGCGAAGTAGCGGGCGCTAGTCGCTCGTCAGCACGTCGAGCAGCAGCGTCTGCGTATCGAGCGCGACAGCCACCTCTTCGGGGCGCTGCTCGCCGGCGGCGCGCGGGTGAAACTCGAAGCTCCCCTGCTGCCACTGGATCATCTCGGCGAGCGCGAGCTGCCACTGCCGGCGCAGTGCGGACGAGACGTCATCGCTGGTGACGAGGCCGGCAGCGACGAGCGCAGCGCCGAGCCGGATCGGCGCCGCGGCGTCGCGCTGCGCACGCACGACACGCTCGAGCTGCACCTCGTCGAGCTTGCCCTCGTCGACGAGCAGCACACCGAGCCGCGGGATGGTCGGCGTGCTGGCCCCCACCACGTGACCGCCGCGCAGCTCGACGAAGCCGCGGCGCTTGTCGGCGTCGAGCTTCAGCGTGCCGGCGCGCCCAGCGCCGCCGAAGTACTGCACGAGGTCCGCCGGGCCGAGCACTTCGAGCGATCCTGACAGCGCGATCTGCTCGCGCACGGGACCGCTGTCGAGCGGCGACTCGCCGGCGAGCAAACCGCGCATCACCGCGTCGACGCTCTGATGTGCGTCCTCGACAAACACGCGCTCGTCGGCTTTCGCGCCGACCGCCTTGAACTCGCCGGTGCCCGGCGTGGCAGCGATCTCTTCGTCGAAGCTCCCGCTGGCGAGGTCCATCACCAGCCAGCGGTGATGGTGTGCGACCAGGTGGTGAACGCGAATACGCTCCTCGGGCGGCGCGGCCTGCGCGCGTCGCGCCGCCACCAGCTGCTCGCCAAAACGGAGGGTCGCTTCGATGGTGAAGCTGTCGCCGGCGTCGAACATCGGCCGCGTCGCGACCTCGAACGTCAGGCCGCCGTACTCGATGCGCTGCTGATAGCTGACCATCCTGTCCATGGACAACGGCGGCACGGTCCAAACCCTTTAATCCAGCGAGCGGATAGCCCGTCAGAATAATTGTAGCTCAAAGCACAGAAAAATCACGAACAGTGCCAGCTTGGCCCTGAACTGGGCGCTTTCCCTCGCGTTTTGCCTGCTTCCCCGTGATACGCTGATCATCCGCGCTCGCGGTCGTTTCACTCAGTATGGACCGAGATCCTCGCCGCAACGAAACCTTGCTCGGTGTCGCGCCAGTCGACGCGCCCCTGCTCGACGACGGCCCGCCACGGCGGGGCATACGCAATCGTCCTACGCTGACGCACCTGCGCCCCGCGCGCCGCGAGCCGGGCGCGACCGAAACACACGCACACGAGAGCTTCGAGATCTTGCAGCGTGTGGTGCGGCTGCTCGAACGCGCCGAAGGCACCTCCGAGACGGGGCTGTTGCTGCTCGGCGAGCCGGGCGCTGAACGCGGCGGCTTCGTCATGTGCGGCGGCCGCGTGGGCTACGTCAACGATCCGCGACAGCCTTCGCTTCACGCGCGCATCACCGAGATCGACGACGAGGCGGCGCGCGCGCTCCAGCGCGCGGCACGCGAAGCCGTCGCCCAGAAGCGGTCGGTGGGCGAGCTCTTGGCGAGCGACCTTCCCCTGGCGCGGCGCGCGCTGCTGACGCTGTGCACCATGTCGCTCGTCTCCGTCGCTCACGCGCACATGGATGACGAGGCGAAGATGTACACGGCGGCGAGCAAGGAGGTGCACCGCTGGACCGAACACTGGTTCGGCAAGGTCGCCGACTACGATCAGCGCCTCTGCTTCAGCACGCTCGACGTCTGCCAGGCCGTCGCCGCTGCTCTCGATGACACGCCCGCTTGCGCCGCGTCGCGCTTTTTCGAGCTCAGCCGTGACGTCGCCGCGACGAGCTTGCTGCTGTGGCGCGATCCGGCGCGCGCCGCGGCGCCGCTGCCGCTCGACACGCTCGGCGTGCCCGCTGCCACCATCGGCCTGCTCAGAAAGCTCGCCCACGGCGCGCAGCTGCTGCAGCTGCCGTCGATCCCCGACGAAGGCGCGACCCGGATGGTCGGCTGCGGCGATCGCTTCAACGAGCTGCTGTTGGTCTCGAGCCCGCGGCGGCTCGCGCTGGCCTACGGCGCTGGCGTCGCAGCGCGCGCGCAGCTAGCCAACGCCGCGCTCAAAGCGTGCGAGACGTCGCGCACGACGCAGCCCGAGCAGAGCCTGCCGCGACCGATCCACCACGTCGAGCGCTCGCCAGCGCCAGCGGCACTGCAGGCGGCGGCGCGCAAGCTGCGCGAGCGTGCGCTGGTCGCCGTATGCGACGCGCCGAGCGGGCGCATCATCGCACTCGGCGAAGGCTCGCCCGAGGCCGAGCAGCAGCTCGTGCTCGCTGCCCTCGCGGCCGCGCATCTCGACGACGCCACGCGCGGCGGCACGGCGCTGCTGCACCTGTTGCACGTGCTGAGAGCGACCAACGAGGCAGTCACCAACGAGCTCGTGGTACGCACCGACGGCTTCGTCGTGATCTACCTGCGCCACGGTGCGCGCGCCGCACTGTTCGCCTTCGACGCGGACGTCAGCGTGCCGATGGTGCTCGGCGAGGCGAGACGCGCGGCCCCCGCGATGGTCGCGCTGTAGGATTCGCGGCGCGATCTCGCGGCGCCGTGCTCGACGCCGGCGCCACTCGCGCTACTTGCCGTAACCGCCGTAGCTGCGGCGGTAGCCGAATCCCGAGCGGCGGCGGCCCGTGCGGCGATAGCCGCGATATCGGCGCGCGGCGGCCGCGGCCGCGGCGGCTCGGCGCGCAGCCACCGCTGCGAGAAACACGGCGTACTCGCTCTTGTTGAAGCACGGCATCGTGATCCACCCGCCCGTGCCGTAGCGCTTGCGCTGCCCGTTGCCGAAGTACGGCTTCTTCTCGTAGATGGCGTCGTGATAGGCCTGGTAGTCGTCCTGTCGAACGCGCTTCGGTCCGCAGAACTGCTCGAAGGATCGTCCGCGCGCGAAGATCCAGGTCGCCGCGACGGTCGTCGGGCCTCGCTGCTTGGCGGCGATGGCCGGCATCTTCTTCGGCTCGGGCGGCTTGGTCGGTCGCTCGACAGGGTCGGCGCTGGCCACGTGCCACACGCCGTAGCCCGTACGGCCGACGTAGTTGTAGCCCGGCGGGTGCGGCACGTGGTTGGCCTGCTCGTCGACGTATCCGCGCGGCTTGCTCGACAGCACCAGCCCGAGCGAGCTCCGATGCGCGTCATACGTCGTCGCTTCGATGCCAACCCAGCTCGAGGACACCACGCGACCGTCTCGCACCACCGTGACCTTGTGCTGATGGCTCGAACAAACGCTGCCGTCGCAGTGCCTCTTGGGACGCATGTCGACGAGGATGCGATCGACGTCGTGGTCGAGGTCGGCGATGGACTGCCGCGCGCGCGCCGCGCGCTGGTCGACTTGCTGGCGCAGCGCGTGTAGTGCGTCGGCGGCGCGCCCTGCGGCGACATAGGCCACCGGCTTTTTTGCCCACGCCGCCTCGACGCGCGCGGCGATGGCCTTGGCCCGCGCGTGCTCCTTGGCGGCGCCAGCAAAGCGCGCCTCGAGATGCTCGCCGGCGGCGGCGTTCCTCTTCCTTACCGCACCCACAGCCGCGAGCAGCGCGGGCGGCGGCTGCGCGGCGATGGCCGCGGCGTCGTCGCTGGCCTGCTTGCGCAGCGCGGGCGCCTGATCGCGGTAGCGCAGCAGCTGCGACAACCGCACCACCAGCGCGTTGATGCGCTGCGCGCGGCCGATGCCGCCAGCAGCGATGGCGCGGATCTGATTGGCGGCGATATCGATCTCGGGCCCGTCTTCGGCGCGATCACGCTCGAGCAGCCGGCCGATGCTCGCGCCGAGCGAGCGAGCGCGCGTCGCCGCGGCGGTCTGCTTGTCGAGCAGCGCGCGAGCCTCGGCAAGCTCGGGCTCGGCGGCCAGGAAGCGATGCTTGGCCACGCCCTGCACTCGCGTGCGGTCGTGGGCAAGGGCACGCTCGATGCGCGCGACGCTCGAGCGCGCGTGCGAAGCGCGCGCTCGCACCAGGCCGCTCAGCTTGGCTGGCCGCAGCAGCCACACCACCACCACGGCTGCCATCGCCGATGCGATCAGGACGACGGCCCACAGCCAACGCCTGCCCCCGCGCGCTGCCCCCATGCAGCTACCTTACACCAGCGCGCGGACACGTCGCTGCCTCGGCTGCGCAGACCTACGGCGCAGCGGCGCAGCGTGCGAGCGCGTCGCCGTCGGTCTCGCAGCGAAGGGTCGGCGGCGGCGCGCACTTGCAGGCGGCGCCGCAGGGGAGCTGCTCGCAGCCGCTCGGCGCGCTGGGCCACTGGCTGCCGATGATCTCCTGCAGGCAGCGCTTCTGGGCCAACAACGCGCGCGGCACCGCCTGTGGGCAGACGCAGCAGGTGCGATCGAAGTCGAGCGCCACGGCGCAGTCCGCCGCTGTCGCGCACTCGTCGACGAAGGCGCAGCTGCCGTTGACGGGCTTGGCCACGCGCGACGGCGCGTCGGCGGGCGCGCAGTCGACCAGCGAGCAGTCGGGGCGTTTGGCCTGACAGGCGGCGGTGACGTCGCCCGACTTGGCCGGATAGGGCACCAGGCACGGATCGACGGCGAGGTCCTGCATGGCAGCGGCGCGCGGCACCGGACAGCACACGTCGGTGCGCGTGGCGACCACGCAGGAGAGCCCCACCAATCCATGGTCGGGCCCTGGCGCGAGATCGGGCGCGCTGCCGCCGTCGATGCCGGGCGCCGTGTCGACGTTGCTCGCGCCGTCGCCCGAGCTCGTCGAGTCGCTGGCGCTTGGCGTCGTTCGCGTGTCGCAGGCGCCGAGGAGCGCCGCCATCAAGATCAGAGAAGCGATTCGGTGGGTCATGTCCGCGTCGAGAGCAAACACCGCACCAACGGCTCGAACACGAGATCTCGGCATTCTAGCCTGCGTGGGTCACAGGAATCTGTCATTCGCTGGGGTCTGGTGTCGCACATCGGGCGTGACGCGCTCGAGACGCGCGCCGTTGCGGCCGCGCAACGCCTGACGCATCGACTAGCGCACCTGCGCCCAGGAAGCGAGCGGCTCGAAGTTGCCCTGGCAGATCTCCGAGATCTCGACGCGGTGTACGGAGAGACACTTGTGGCAGGCCTCGCCGGCGTCGCCAGCGAGCGCGCGCAGACGCGGATGCTCGAGCACGCGCGCCAGCGGCGTGCTGCGCAGGTTCGCGATCGGTCGCTGCCCCCAGTGCATGCAGTCGACCACGTCGCCGTTGGCCTCGATGGGCAGCATGTACTTGGGCCAATGACAGCGGTAGTGCATCGGCAGGTCCATCATCTTGTCGATGTGCGTGAACGAGTTGACGATCGGATAGCCGCGTCGCTTGAGGTCGCGCAGCGTGGCGTAGGCGCCGGCGAGCGCCTCGGTGCTGGGGTTGTACTTGTCGAGGTCGATCGTCGTGTCGTCGGTGGCCGCTTCGAGGCGCAGCCCATTGAAGACACCCGAGACGCCGAGCTGCTTCATCAGCTGCGCCATCTCCTCGAGGGTTTTCGGATCGGCGTTTTCGCGCTGGATGGTGTAGACGAAGACGATCTTCTTGCGCGGGTAGCGCGCACGGATCTTCAGCGTCGCGCTGAGGATCTTGCCGTAGAGGCCTTTGACGCCGCGCAGGGTGTCGTGATGGCTCGACGGGTGATCGAGCGAGATGCTGATGCGGTCGAGGTGCGGTACGACCCTGTCGAGCTTGCGCTCGAGCAAAGCGCCGTTGGTCACGATGTGCGTCACGAAGCCAAGCCCGTGCGCGTATTCGAGCAGCTCTCCGATATCAGGGCGCAGCAGCGGCTCGCCGCCCCACAGCGACAGCGCGACGAAGCCAGCTTCGCGAGCGTCGGCATAGAGCGTCTTGATCTCGTCGGTCGTCAGCTCGTCGGACCCCTCGTAGAACTCGGGGTTCCAGGCGCAGAAACCGCAGCGCGCGTTGCAGCGCGCCGTGACCGCGTGGATCAGATAGAGCTGATGCTTGAAGTCGAAGCGCGCTTGCAGCGCCAGTCGCAGAATCTCCAAGGCGTTTGCTCTCGACATGGTCTTGGCCTCCGACGTGATCGCAGTCATCCGAGCTGCTCGCCGACCAACGCGGCCAGCGCCATCACGTGTGCGCGACGCCGAGCGAGGGCTTCGGCGCCGAGTGGATCTTCGTCGCGCAGCGTGGCGAGCAGCGGCGCGTAGGTGAAGTAGGCAGCCACCGCGCCGAAGATGCTCACGGCACCATCGAACGCGGCGTCGCTGTCGCCAAAGTGCTCCTCGAACAGCTGGCGCAGCGGCGCGAGGTAGCGCTGGGCGAGCCCCTGCAGCGCCTCGCCGCGATCGAGCACCTCGCGCAGCAGCAGCCGCGGCAGGTCGCGCTCGTCGCACAAGAAGTCGAAGTAGGCGCCCGCCAGCCGCGGCGCCAGCTCGTCCTCGCCGCCGGGCTCGCCGAGCGCGAGGGTAATCGCCATCAAGAGCTCCGACTGCGCGCGCGCGACGACCTCGTCGTAGAGCGCCTGCTTGCCGCCGAAGTAGTAGTTGATCATCGCCGCCGTGGTGCCGGCGCGCGCCGCGATCTTGCGCACCGACGCCCCCCCGAGCCCGCGCTCGGCGAACTCGGCGCTGGCGGCGTCGAGGATCTGATCACGCACGCCGCCTGCGGCGGACGTGTCTGGGGAGGGGCTGGCGGTGGCGGTTCTCATGTGTTAAACACTTGTTCTAAACATCTGTTTAACAGACCCGGGCAAAAGGTCAACCCGTGAACACGACCGCCCTCGACGATCTGCGCTTGATGAGCCTCGAGCAGCTCGAACGCTGCTACGCCGCCGCCCACAAAAACGTGCTGATCTCGCTGCCTACGGGGTGTTTCGAGGGCTTCTTGCTGGCGCGGCTGACCAACCGCGGCGCGCGCAGGCTGTCGGTGCGCGCGTCCGAAGCGTTCGCCTTCAAGCTCTTCTCGTTCGGCATCGACTTCGACGCGGGCTCCTGGTTTTTCGGGCCCACCCGCCTTCGCATCGGCCGCTTCGTCGCCGACATTGGCCCATCACACTGGCGCGACGTCTCGACGGTGGTCAGGCTGCGCTACACACCTTCGCGCCTGCCGTTTCGCCACCTGCTCTACGACGAGGTCACACCGCTGGGCCCTTCGCTGTGTCTCGGGCTCGGCGGCCTCGACGCCGAGCGCGGCGAAGGCGACCACTTCTTTTTCGCCCTCTCACGCTCGCTCGCGGGCGATCAGCACCAGGCCTGACTCGTCGACGCGCGAAGCGGGCTCGAGGGTCAGCTCCGGTGGTTGACCCGCCGCCGGCTGTGCCGCCCAGAGACAAATCGACATCAGCACCTGCCCTCCCGCGCCCATCGTGGCTAGCGCCGCGATCTGATCGCGCCCGGCGAACAAACCGCTTGGCGCAGCGTCGAGCGGCAGCCTCTCGACGCTGCCGAGCGCCGCGGTGTAAGGGTCGCCGCCTGCAGAGACCGCGAAGGTGCGCGCCTGGAACGTGTCGTCGGCGTCGAGCTCGACGCACACGCCGAGCAGCGCGCCGTCAGCCGAGCGCAGCAGCGACAGCTCCCCCTGACCAGCGACGCGAAAGGTGGCCTGCACTTCGTAGCGCGTGCCCGACACGATCATCGCGTCACCTGCACGTACGTCGCTCAACGTGCGCGGCGCTGGCACGGCGCTGCCCGCTGCGACGCCGATGATCACCAGCGAGGCGATCAGCGCCAGCCCTGGAAAAGCCCACAGCACTGGATACGTGCCGGGGGCGAAGACTGCAGCCGGCATCAACAGCACCAGCGATAGCGGCAAGAAGGTGCTCAAGGCGCCGAAGCGCTCGAGGCCGCTGGCGCGCTGCTGCAGTGACGCGCTGACCTGCCGTCGAAGCTGCTCGAGCGCGCGGTCGAGCGAGGCCTGATGCTGCTGGTAGCGCTGGCCCATCACGATGTGGTCGGCTTCGCAGTACTCGCAGCGCCGCACCGAGCCTTCTGCGGCCAGGTCGGCGCCGCAGCAGCGACAGCGCGGCGCGCGACCATCGCCTGCCGGCGGCAGCGGTAGCACGGTGCTCGCCACCTGCGCGATTCGGCGCCGGTAGAGCGACCACAACAGCAAGTTGACGCTGAAGCCACAAGCGCAGGCGAAGACGAACCACCAGCGCATGATGATCGGGTTTCCAATGGTGTCGGGCTGTCGCCTGACGCCGTGGAAGAGCGCGGCTCCGACGCCGACCCCGTCGGGCAGCGGCGCCGGCGTGAACCACAGCGCCGCCCCGACGATGGCCCACAGCGCGAGCATCACCACCAGGGCGGTGCTGCCTCGACGCCTAGCGAGCAGGCGCTGTTTGCCGGCAAGTTGCTGCGCGCTGCCGCCGTGTCGCACCAGGTCGGTGCGCAGCTGCTCGAGCCTACTGGTGGTGCGCTCGTCGAGCGGGCCGGCGGCCGCGCAGAAACCGCAGGTGATGGGTGGGCCGGCGATACGCAGCTCGACGTTGCCACCGCATTGTTGGCATCGCGCGATGAGGCCATCGGTTGCCATGACGAAGCAATATAGGGCCATAGAGGGCGTGCACCAAGATGGCCGCCTATCGGAGCCTCGGCCGATGGTCCGCCGAAAGTCGGTGAGCGTCGCGGACGCTCGCACCACAAGCTCGCGTTTTTCCCTGGCGCTTCGCGATGCGGTGCTGGTCTGAATCTTGTATCGAACGAACCTATGGTTCGTTCGTGGCGATGTCGGCTGGTCGCGCTGCAGCTCGCGGTGCTGCTGTCGGCGCCCGCAGCGGCGCTCGGCGCCGGCGGTCGCGGCACCTACAAGGTGCAGCCCAACGTCCGCCAGCACAACGTCAGCCGGCACGAGAGGGGCCGCTTCCGCAGCGGCCAGATTCGCGCCACGCGCCGCGGGATCCGCCGCGCCGCGCGCCGCATCGCCGCGCACATCGACAACCTGCCCACGCCGCTGCTCAAGAGTGAAGCGCTGAGCAAGAAGTACGGCGTCGAGGTGTGGCTCAAGCTCGAGTCGCAGACCGAGGTCGGCTCGTTCAAGATCCGCGGCGCCACCAACAAGGTGCGCTCTTTGCCGAACGACCAGCGCGTCTGCGGTGTGGTCTGCGCGAGCACGGGCAATCACTCGCAAGGTGTGGCCACCGCTGCCAAAAAGAGCGGCGTGCCGGCGGTGATCTTCATGCCCGAGAACGCGTCCAAGATGAAGGCCGACCGCACGCGCCGCATCGGCAAGAACGTCGAGGTCAAGATCTCCGGCGCCGACTACGGCGAGTCGGTCGAGCTGGCCAAGCGCTACGCCAAAGACCACGGCATGGCGTTCATCAGCGGCTACGCCGACCGCGACGTGATCGAGGGCCAGGGCACCATCGGCCGCGAGATCGGCACGCAGCTGCGGCTCGGCAAGCACGACTGGGTGCTCGGCGCGCTCGGGGGCGGCGGCCTGATGGGCGGTATCGCGTCGTGGTTTCGCGGGCAGAAGAATCGCCCGCGGTTGATCGGCGTGCAGTCGGACAACAACGGCGCGATGGCGCTGACGCTGCGCAACAAGCCCGGAGCCAAGCTTGGAGAGCTTCCCTTCGCGCCGACCATCGCCGACGGCACGCTGGTCACCAAGCGTCCCAACGACAAGATGGTCAGGCTGCTGCGCTCGCGTCTCGACTATGTCGTCAGCGTGCCGGAGTCGCAGGTCGAGCGCGCTGTGCTGCAGCTCGGCCTGAGCGGGCAGCGCGTGGAAGGCGCCGGCGCGCTGCCGCTGGCCGGCCTAGAGCGCGTCTTGGCCGATCGCCTCGCGCAGAGTGACCTCGCCGGGCTCGCGCGCCCCAGCAAGGTCGTGCTGGTGGTCAGCGGCGGCAACATCGACGACGCCAAGCTCGCCAAGGCGCGCGAGCATCACCCCGACCTGCGCTGACTCGTTTTCTGCGCTACTTGGGCATCAGCTCGGCGACGTTGGACTCCAACGTGTCGCGGATGTGCTTGATCGTGCCGCGCCGCAAGCTGTGCTTGCTCATGGCGTAGGCGCGCGCCGGCAGCTTCATCAGCTCGCGCGCGACCGCCCTGGCCTCGTCGAGCAGCTTCTCGGGAGCCACGACGCGGTCGAGCCAGCCGGCGCGCGCGGCGCCGTCCGGATCGTAGATCTTGGCCTGCACCACCGAGGCGAAGAGCTCGGTGGGCAGCAGCCGATCGCGCGCCAGCTCGTGGGCCAGGATCGGCACCGGCATGCTCACCTGCACCTCGTTGAGGCCGATCTTGAAGGCCCCCTGCGCGCCGAGACGCGTGTCGCCGGTGGCTACCAGCAGCGCGCCGCCGGCCATCGCGTGGCCGCTGCAGGCGATCACGACCGGCATCGGGAAGTCGTAGATCCGCATCAGCAGCTCGCCGCCGCGCTTGACCAGCGCCAGCGCCGAGTCCGGCCCGGCCATCATCTCGCGCAGGTCGAAGCCCGCGCAGAACTTGCCTTCGCGGCCAACGACGACCACGCCCTTGGCCTCGGCGGCGGCGCGGTCGAACGCCTGCTCGAGCTGCTTCACCATCTCGGTGGAGAGCGCGTTTGCCTTGCCGTCGTCCATCGCGATCGTCGCGATGCCATCGGTCTGCGAATAGGAGACGATCTCGGTGTTGCTCATGGCGGCGGTCATACCACGGACCGCCGCGCCGCGCCGCTCGTCTCGACGCTTGGGACCCGCGCAGCAAGAGGCTGGTCGTCAGTTGATCCAGCTGCTGTCGGGATCGGCCGACGTGCCGAGCGTCGCGGCGACGCGGCTGGCTACGCGCGGCTTGAGCGCGTGCACGAACAGCAGCCAGCGCAAGGTGTCGCGCATCGTCGCTTCCGCCGAGCGGAAGGTCGCGCCGAGCTCCTCGCGCGAGCGCGACGAGTCGTAGACGAGATGACCTCCGGCGAGGTCGTCGATGGCGTCGCGCGAGGCCGCGCTGTCTTCGCCCTTGCGCAGGGCCTTGCGCTCGGCGTGCCCCACCAGCAGCTTGATCAGAAACGCTGGCGGACGGATGGTCGAGGGTCGCTTGCCCGTCAGCACGCCGAGCAGCGCCGACAGCGCCGCGGGCGAGATGTTGTCACCGGTGACGAGATAGCGCGCGCCGGGCTCGCCGTGCTCGGCGGCGAGCAGGTGCGCCTCGGCCACGTCCTCGACGTGGGTCGGGCAGATGTGCAGAAAGAGCGGATCGCCCTGCAGGATGCCGACGATGGCGCGCGTCGCGGGCGTGATGCGGTAGTCGCGCGGGCCGAGCACCGTGCTCGGATTGAGCGTGACGATCTCGACGTCGCCGCGCCGCGCGGCCTGCTGCGCCAGCGCCTCGGCGGCGATCTTGGCCTCGGTGTAGGCCGACTTGGCGTGGTCGAGGTGTGCGTGCTCGTCGAGCGGTGCGTCGGGGTTCGCGGCAAAGCCGACGGTTGCCGCGGTGCTGGTGTAGACAACGCGGCGCACGCCCGCCGCGCGCGCGGCCTCGATCACGTTGCGCGTGCCCTCCACCGCCGGCAGACGGATCGCGTCGCGGTCGGCGGCGCAGTTGCGGTGCGCGGCGCCGACATGCAGCACCAGCTCGACGCCCTCCATGGCGCGCTCGAGGCTGGCGCGATCGAGCAGGTCGCCGGTGCGCACCTCGACGTCGAGATCCGAAAGGCCGCGATGGTCCGACGTCTCGCGCACGAACGCCACCGGCTGCCAGCCGCGCACGACGGCGGCGCGGGTGACGTGACAGCCGATGTGCCCGTTGGCACCGGTGACGAGCGCGCGCACGGCCCGCAGTCTGGCGCCGCCGCACCATGTGCCGCTATGACCGCTGTCAGTCTCAGCGATGCGCTCGGGCCGGTGGCTAGCGGCGGCTACGCAGGCGCTCGAGGCGGTCCTGCAGCCAGCGCACGGCCTTTTGCGAGCGCGTGCGCGAGGCCTCTTCGAGTCGCGACTCGAGCGCGTGCAGCTCGACGCGCTTGCGAGACAGCTCGACCTCGAGCGTCTCGTTGCGCGCGCGTGCCTTTTCGAGGTCTGACTCGAGGGTGCGCTGCAGCTGCTGCCAGCGCTCGGCGCGCGCCTGGCTCGACTCGAGCGCCGCCTCGAGGGCGCCCTGCTGCTGCTCGGATTGCGCCGCGCGCCGATCGCTCGCCTCGAGCGCAGCTTCGAGCTCGCGCTGACGGCGCTCTGCCAGCGCGTCACGTTGGCCGTTGGACTCGAGGGCCGCCTCGAGCTCGCGCTGGCGCCGCTCGGCACGGCGCGCGCGCACCTCGCTGGCTTGCAGATCCGCCTCGAGCCGCGCGAGCGCCGCCGCGTGCTCGTGCGCTTCGTCAGCGCGCGACGCCTCCTCGGCGACGCTGGCGCGCTCGACGGGCGCCGCGGGCGCTGGTGCGACCACGCCACGCGCCGCGCGCGCTTCGAGCTCGGCCAGGCGCAGCTCGCTGTTGACCAGCGCCACGCGCAGCCGCGCCAGCTCGCTCTGCTCGTCAACGATGGTCTGGACGTTTTCGCTGAGGCGCTGACCCGCGTGCTCGAGCAGGGCGCGCGAGTCGCTCGCCTTGCGCTGAGCCTCGCGCAGCGCCTCCTGCAAGCGACGCAGCTCGTCGTCCTTCGATGGCGGCGTTGACGGCGCCGGCGCGGCGCCTGGTGGGTCGGTGGGCTTGGAGCTCACGAGTTATCTCGCGGCGGACAGTAGCCGCGCGCGCGGCGCAGCGCAACGCACAGCGGATCCACGCTGGATCCACGCCGGATCAGCGACGCGGCCGCCGCCGGCTGCTGTCTGCCTCGGGAAAGACCAGCGGGATGCCGCGCGCGTCGAGCGGATCATGGCTGCGGCGGCGCAGCCACGAGGTGAGGCTCCAGCGCGCCCTGCGCGCCGGCAGCACCTCGTGCTCGAGCTCGTCGCTGAGAAAGCACGCCATGGTGCCGGCGCGCGGAAGCACGTCCAGCGCCGGCTCGCCGGGCGGGTGCAGGCGCAGCTGCCCGCCGTCCTCGGGCTGCCAGTCGTCGTTGAGATAGAGCGTGCAGCTGAGCACGCGCGCGTCGTCGCCCTGCTGGCGATCGCGATGGCGGTCGTAGCCGAGCCCCGCCGCATAACGCGCGAGATGACACTCCACCGAGATCAATCCGAGCAGCAGCGCGCGATTGACCTCGCTGGCGAGCTCTGCGAGCCGAGCCAGGTAGCGCGCCTGCTCGGCGGTCGGGATGTCGATCCACCAGATCTCGTCGCCGCGGATGTCGCGCGCGAGCTTGCGCGAGGCGCCGATGCCGGCGCGCCGAAAGCGGCCCTCGCGGTAGAGCTCGCGCGCCTCGGCGGCGAGCGCGGCGATGTGGGCCTCGTCGACGAAGCCCTCTCGAACGGCGTAGCCGCGGCTCGCGAGCGAGCGCGATAACTCGGTGTCGTTCACCAGCGACGATCCTAGCGCACAACCAAAATGTCGTGGTCAAGCACGTCGCGCGATGGATAATGCCGCCGCAACCAAGGACGAGGCGATGAGCGACCGCAAAGCCAGCGAGCTTCTGGGCAAAGACGTGACCACCGAGAGCGGACACGACCTCGGACAGCTCAAAGACTGGGTCATCGATATCGCGAGCTGGAAGGTCAAAGGCCTTTCGGTGCGCTTGAGTCGCGACGCGCTCGACCTGATCCACGTCAAGAAGCCGCTCTTCGGCAGTCAAGACGTGGTCATCGCCACCGGTGACGTGGTCGGAATCGCCGACCGGATCGTCATCAAGAAGACCATCGACGAGCTCGCGCAGCTCGCCGGTGCCGAGACGCAAGGCGACGACGGAGACCACGCCTAGTCGCCGCGAGGGAGGCCCCGATGAATCTGCTCACCAAGACGCTCTGCGCCCTCTCGGCGCTGGCGCTCGCCGCGCTGTTGATCTCGAGCTCGCCCGCCACGGTCAACGCGGCCAGCGAGCCGACGGCGCTGAAGAACTACCGCGGCCACTGCGCCAAGGGCGGCTGCCAGCAGGTCTGCCCGCCCGGCGGCCGCTGCAAGCTCTCCTGCGCGGGCGGTCGCTGCCAGCAGACCTGCGGCAACGGCTCGCGCTGCAAGACCAGCTGCGCCGGCGGATACTGCCAGCAGAAGTGCGGCAACGGCGCGCGCTGCAAGCAGAGCTGCGCGGGCGGTCACTGCCAGCAGCAGTGCGCAGCCGGCGCCAAGTGCAAGACCAGCTGCGTCGGCGGCGGCTGCGGCTGATAGCCCCGGGCAAGCGCTAGCCGCGAGCTACTAGCCAATAGCTGCTAGCCAAGGGCGTCGACCATCGGCTTGGCCGCCGGGATCGCCTCCACCAACGCCTCGAGCCCCTCGCTGTTGTCGAGCCGGTCGATGTCGATGTCGACACGGCCGCCGTCGAGCGCGATCTCCTCGGCGTCGACGCGCAGCACGTCGCGCCCCTCGTCGCCCAGCGCGCGCCGCCGCGCCGAGAGACATGCGCCGAGAGACGTTGCCTCAGGCTCTGTCGCGCCTGCTGGTCACCGCTCGACGGCCAGAAGATGCTCGCCAGCTCCGAGCGCTGCGCGCAGCGATCAGTCGGTCCCCGCGTCGACGGG
Organism: Myxococcales bacterium; assembly: GCA_020431405.1. GTDB lineage: Bacteria > Myxococcota_A > Polyangia > JAGQIK01. The sequence continues at coordinate 48,141 of JAGQIK010000352.1, read as the reverse complement.
TGGGATGCCATAGGCTGGCGCGGGCAGCTGCTGGTCCGCGCCACTGTCGGGCGTGGCGTCGGGCCTGCCCGCTTCGATGCCCGCTTCTATCGGCGGAATGCCGTAGGCGGGCGCCGCGCCGATGTCCGGCTTGCTGCTGCTGTCGCCGCACGCCGCCGGGAAGGCGCTCAGACCGAGCAACGCGGCGGCGATCAGGGCGCTGCGGCCTCGGCCGCGACGCTTGGGCGCTGGCGCCTCGTCGCAGTGGCGACAGTGCTCGGTGTCATCGCGGCGGCGGTGGGTGCCGCACGCCGGGCAGCGGACCAGACCGCGGTTGTTATCGTCGTGTGCCATGACGTCTATCATACACCGCCCTCAGCGGGTCGGGCGCTGGACATCGACACCCAAGCCGTCGGCCACGAGGGTCGCGGTGTGCTCGATCTTCGCGTCGCTCTTGCTGCGCGCCAGCAGCACGTGCACGCCGTCGCGCATGGTCACGTAGACCTCGAAGATGACCTTCTTCTCGCCGCGCCCGGTCGTAACCTCGTGGCGCCGCTGGGTCAGGTGCGAGACGTTCGAGAGCGCGACATCGCAGTTCTGCCACGGTTCGCGCACGCGCACCGAGTGGGTGACGCGAAAGCGGTCGCCCACGATCTCGATGATGGCGCGATTGAGCCCGAGGCGCAGCCGGTAGAAGCCCCAGCCGATGATGACCAACGCGAGCAGCGAAAAGCCGCCGAGCTTGAGGAAGTCGGCGGTGGTTTGAAGCGACGGAATGCGCGTGGCGAGACCGCCGAGCATCACGATGCCAACGACCATCGCCAGCGTGCCGTCGACGACGCTATCGGTGCGGATGGCAACTCTCACGACGTCGCTATTGTCCGCCATCGAGGATGTGGGCGCTACGCGTTGCTCGAGACGGCGACCTGCGCTAGGAGATCAAGCATGGCGAGTGGGTTCACCAGAGATGGGGCGGTTCAAGAGCAGATCGATGCCAGCATCGACGACGCGGTGGGGCAGATCCGAAGCCGCCTGCCGCGCGGCCCTGGCCTGAGCGAGTGCGCCGACTGCGGCGAAGCGATCCCCGAGGCGCGCCGGCGCGCCGTGCCCGGCGTGCGGCTGTGCGTGAGCTGCCAGCAAGAGGCCGACAAGCGCCAGCAGATCGCCGTCGGCTACAACCGGCGCGGCAGCAAGGGCAGCCAGATGCGCTAGCTGGCGCCGCCGCCCGCTCGATGTGCGTCGAGATGCTCGAGCACCTGAGCAGCGTGGGTGGCGGGCGAAACGTTGGGGTAGGCCTCGAGCACGGTGCCGTCGGGGCCGAGCAGGTACGAGACGCGCTGCGCGTACTTGTGCGGCGGCGCGCCGGCCGCGCCGTATGCGACGCACATCGCCTTCGTCGTGTCGCTTAGCAGGCGGTAGGTAAAGCAGTACTTCTCGGCGAAGGCGCGATTGGCTTCGACGCTGTCGAAGCTGACGCCGAGCACGACGGTGTTGCGGTCTACGAACGCTTGGATTCGATCACGGAATCCTTGGCCCTCGACCGTTCAGCCAGGGGTGTCGGCCACCGGGTAGAACCAGATCACGACGTGCTTGCCGGCGAGATCGGCGAGCGCGACGGTGCTGCCATCGTGCGCGGGAAGCGTGAAGTCTGGAGCCTTGGCTCCCTTTTCGAGCATCGACATACCCGCAGGCTCGCACAGACTCGCAACAAGTGCAGCGGGTTTGACGGCGGCCGGTCGCGCGGTGTCTGATCGCGTCATGCGCCGATTCGCCGGCCGCGGAGCTGTCGTCCGCGGCGAATCCATCGCCGGGTTGCTCGCCATGCTGACGCTGTCGACAAGCAGCGCCTCGGCGCGACCGCCGCGCGTGCTGGAGGCCCGCGTGCGAGCGCACGAGAATCGCCACGGCCGCGGGCACGACTTCGCCAGCGACGACAGCGACAACAGCACCGTCAAGCTGACCCTGCACGCGCGCGGGCGCGGGCGCGCCACGGTGCGTGACAGCGGCGAGCGCGTCAGCTCGACCCTGAGCTTCGGCGACTACTCGCGCGAGCGGCTGCGCTGGACGACCGTCTGGACCGGCACGCACAGGCGCGCCGGCGGGCGACTCTTGCTCTCGCTGCAGCTCAAGGCGCACCGCTGCAAACGCTGGCGCGGCCGCCGACGCCGCACCCAAACCCAGCTCGTCGATCGTCAGGTGCCCTGCGGCAAGCCGACGCGCGCCCTGACGCTCGTCTGCGAGCAGACGCGCGTGCGCAGCACCTTCGGCTACTCGCGCGGGCCTGGCCGCGACAAGACGCTGGCCGCCTGGCGCTGCCTGCGCAAAGCGGGCGCGAGCGCGTCGCCGGCGAGCGCGTCGCCGGCGAGCGCGACCGGCAGCGGCGGATCGACGCTGCCCTGGGTGTTTGGCGTCAAGGGCTGCCTGCAGCGCTACAGCGTGCGGCGCCTGCGCTACCGGCGCTGCCCCGCGCGCTAGGAGCAGCATGGATTACTTCGCGCTCGTCACGCTCCCTCCAGCATGGCCTATGCGTTGCACAACCTACGGGCGTGACGCTCGGCAGACCATATCGTCGGCGTCTTCGCCGCGTGCTGGTCGTGGTCGTAGGTGGCCTCGGCCTGCTGGCAGGCGCCGCCATGCTGGTGCTCCCCGGGCCGGGGACGCTCGTGATCGTTGCATCGTTGGCGTTTCTGGCGACGGAGTTTCCCTGGGCGCGGCGGCTGCTGCGTCGCGCGCGACGACAGCTGGCCCGCGCGCGTCGGCGGCTGCGTCAGCGGCGCGCGGGTCGCGATGACACACGGGTCAAATCGGTGCCCGATGGATCACGCCAGGCTGACGTGCGTGCGGTCGCGCTGCCGCCAGATACGACGTCGAACGCGGCACAGGAGGCGCGAGACGATGAGCCAGAGGAGCAGACTGACGAGGAGCAGACTGACGTGGAGCAGCCTGACGCTGTCAGTGATCCTGCTCGCGAGCAGTTGCCGCGGCGAGGCGGAGCCGAAGCCGACGCGCACGCCGCCCACCACGGCGGCCTCTAAGCCGCGCCTCATCTCGCTGCCCGCCGTCACGCCCACAGCGCCGAGCTCCAGCAACGCGCGCGACGTGCTCACCGACCTACTGCAGCGGCGCCGCTCGCGGCGGCGCTACGACAAGACGCCGCTCTCGCTCGAGGCGCTCGCGCGGCTGCTGTGGGCAGCGCAGGGCATCACGCACCGCGCTCCGGGGCGCCGGCCGCTGCACACCGCGCCTTCGGCAGGCGCGCTCTACCCGCTGACCTTCCACGTCGTCGCCGGCCACGTGTCCAAGCTGCCGGCCGGCGCGTATCGCTATGACCCAGAGCGGCACACCTTGCAGCGCGTGGCGCGCGGTGACCAGCGCGCACGCCTCGCCACGCTCGCCGTCAAACAGCGCTGGATCGAGCTCGCGCCCGCCGCGCTCGTCGTCACGGGCCTCTACGCGCGCACGGCGGCGAAGTACGGCGCACGCGCCAAACAGTACGTGCACATCGAGGTCGGCCACGCGGCGCAGAACGTCTGCCTGATGGCGACCGCGCTGGGGCTTTCGGCCACGCCGGTGGGCGCCTTCGACGAGCCGGGCCTCAGACGCCTGCTGTCGCTTACCGACGCGCACACCCCGCTGCTGCTGTTGCCCGTCGGCAAGCCGCGCTAGCATTCCCACGCGATGATCGCGCTGCCTCGCTACCGCTCTCAGATCGCGCAGTCGCTGCACTACTTCGCGCGACCGCACGAGCGCGTACGCCGGCAGCCGCTGCGCTGCGAGGCGGCCTGGCGCGGCGACGAGCTCGGCGATGCGACGCGCTATCGCGACGTGCTCGACGAGGCCGAGGCCGACGAAATCCTCGCCGCCGTGCGGCACGCGCGCGCGCTCGGCCGCCCCACCGGCGAGCTGCGCGAGCGCGACTTTCCGCTGCCGACGCTCGCGCGCAAAATCGATCGCTATCGCCGCGCCATCCGCCACGGCCTCGGCTTTCAGCTCGTCAGCGGCGTCCCCGTCGATCGCATGAGCGAGCAAGACGCCGAGCTCTTCTTCTGGTGCTTCGGCCTTCACCTCGGTATCCCCGGCGCGCAGAACCCCGCCGGCGAGCTGCTCGGCCACGTACGCGACACCGGCGCGCCGCCCGACGGCACCGTGCGGCAGTACCGCACGCGCGAGCACATCGACTTCCACTGCGACCTCGCCGACGTGGTCGGCCTGCTGTGTCTCGAGACGGCTGCCAGCGGCGGGCGCAGCCGCATCGCCAGCTCGGTCACCGCCTACAACACGCTGCTCGCCGAGCGCCCCGATCTCGTCGAACGCCTCTACCAGCCCTTCCTGATGGACACCAAGGGCGAAGGCGGCGTGCCCTACATCCCGATCGTGCCCTGCGCGCACGCCGCCGACGAGCTGCGCACGTTCTGGCACATCGGCTATTTCCGCTCCGTCGCGCGCCTCGCCGGTGCGCCGCCGATCGACCAGCGCGCGCAGGCGGTGATCGACTTCTACGACGAGGCGATGAACGCCCCTGGCGCGGCGCTCGAGATGGACTTCGCGGCGGGCGACATCCAGTTGCTGTCCAACCACACCATCGTGCACGCGCGAACGGGCTACGAGGACGCGCCGGCCAGCGAGCGCAAGCGGCACCTGCTGCGGCTGTGGCTCTCGCTGCCCGAGCAGCTGTCGCTGCCGCTGCGCCTGCGCAAAGAGCTCAGCCGCGCGCGCGTGCTCGGCACGCTGATCAGCGGCCGCATCGCGCACAAGCTCAGGTAGCATCAACCGATGAAGCTCGCCATTCCGCTCGGCATCCTGCTCGTGGTCGCAGCCTGCGGTGACGCATCGGCGCCAGGCGACGCGCGGCTCGACGCGGCGGTTGACACGCGCGACGCCGCGGGCGACGCACCCGGCGTCGACAGCGGCCTCGACGCGACGCCCGACTCCGCAGACGACGCACCGGCCGTTGACGCGCGCGCCGACTTCGGACCGCTGCCCGATGCGGCGCCGCTCACCGACTGCGCCAAGATCGCGGGCTGTCTGCAGAGCTGCTCGCCCGCCGACACCGCGTGCCTGCAAGGCTGTCTCGCTTCGGGAACGCCCGTCGGCCTCGCGCGCTTCAACACCATGGCGGCCTGCATCAACGGCGCGCTGGTCGGCGCCTGTGCCACACCCTGCCAGAGCGGCACGCCCGCGCAGTGCGACGGCTGCGTTCAGACCGCCTGCGCCAGCGAGGTCGGCATCTGCTACGGCACCATCGCCGCGCCCGACGGCGGCGTGCTCGTCGACGGCGGCGCGGGTGGCGACGGCGGCGGCGACATGGGCAGCGCCGACCTCGGCGCGCCGCTGACCTGCGGCGAGATCCTCGACTGCATCGACAAGTGCCCCCCCGTCGACCAGCTCTGCATCGGCGGCTGCATCTCGCGCGGCTCGGCGGTGGCGCGCCAGCAGTTCAGCGTGATGAACACGTGCATCACCGGCGCCATCGCCAACCAGTGCCAGAGCGACTGCGTGATCCCCGCCTCCAATCAGTGCCAGAACTGCGTCGTCAACGCCTGCCTCAACGAGCTGCTCGGCTGCCAGTAGCAGCTTCCCTGCTGACATCTCCGGAAGTCCCGACATGCGAGGAGGCGCCGCCTTCGTCGTCTCGCCGCGCGCGTTTCATTTCGCCCGCTTGTGTACTGGCACGCCGCGTGTACTGGCGTGTGGCCGTAACGAAGACGGCCGAGGGGCCGCGGAGGATAGCGATATGGCCACGACAAGAAAGACGACGACGACGACGACGACCGACGCGACGCAGAGCTCGCTCCGCGACCACGATAACCGCCAAGCCAGCGCCGATGCCTACCTCGAGTGGTTCCAGAGCACGCTCGAGGACGCCGACGCCACCGCCGAAGTACGGCGCGAGCTGCGCAGCGAAGTGCGCTCGTTCGCGCGCGAGCAGCGCAGCGAGATCGTGGCCAGCACGTGGGGCGGCGTGTGGACGCTGACGCGCACCCTCGCCGCGATCGTGATCCCGATGATCGCAGCCTTTCACCTTCACGCCGCCGGCTACGGCGTGCTCGCGCTGCTGCTGCTGCCGCTCGTCGGCGTGTCGCTGTACGGCGTGCTGTCGATCGTGCACGACTGCGTACACGCCTCGTTCGTACCGTCCAAGCGCGCCAACCGCATCATCGGCGGCGCGCTCGCACCCGCCGTGCTGCTCGACTACGACAGCTTTCACAAGTCGCACATGGAGCATCACCGCAACAGCCAGTCGCTCGAGCACGACCCCAAGTACCCCAAGCTGCCGTCGGTCAAGAGCGACAGCTCGAAGAGCTTGCCGCGCCGCATCGCCGAGCGCGTGCTGCTCTCGCCGCTCGCGGCGTGGTACGCGACGGCCAAAGCCATGGGCAAAAGCCCCAGCCGCGTGCGGCAGGCGTTCTACCTGTTGAGCCTGCTGCTGATGGGCTTGCCCATCGTGGTGTTCTTCGCCGGCGAGGTCGCGTTCCGCAACCGCGACTGGCGCCGCCCCAAGACGTGGCTCTCGGCGCTGCGCTCGATCTGTCTGCCCCTCGCGCTCTACGGCGTCTCGCCGTTCCTGGCGCTGTTCTGGATCGCCGCGCTGTGGATCGCGATGGCCTTCTTCTTCGCCGTCTTCATGACGCATCTTTCGCCCTACCAGCTCTACCCGGAGCAGGAGAACCCGGCGGTGGAGCTGATGGCGCTCAACATCTCCGACATTCACTTCAGCCGCGTCGTCGAAGTGCTCGGCAACGCCTTCACCGAGCATCACGCAGCCCATCACCTGATGCCCTACGTGCCGAGCTACCGGCTCTATCGTGTCGGCCGCTGGCTCGACGAGCGCTTTGGCAGCCGCCGCGCGCCAGCGCTGAACCTGCTCGACCCCGAGGACATGAACCTCATCGGCGACTCGCTGTTCAACTCGCTGCGCAACCCGCAGGGTAAGAGCCTCGTCACGTGGAACACGTCGCTGGGCACGATGCACCGGCGCCAGCGCCCTGAAAGCGCCTACGACGGCGCCGTGGACGCGATGATGGCCGAGGCGCTGCGCGAGCTTCGCATGGCTAGCGCGATAGGCATGCGATAGCATCGAGAGATGCTGTTGTCGCGAGCCGCCTTCGCCGTCTCCTTACTCGCGCTCGTTGGCTGCGCGGACAGCGGCGCCTCGAGCGCCGACAGCCAACACGACGCCGCGCGCGACGCGGCCGCCGCCGACGGGCAGCGCGACACCCAGCCCGCACCGGACAGCACGCGCGACGCTGCAGGCGACGCACGCGACGCGACCGCTGACGGCACGCGCGCCGACGCGAGCCCCGACAGCAACATCCTCGTCACCATGTGCGCCTCGCCGCCACCCAGCGGCGCCACCACCGCGCCGCCCCCGCCGACCTACGGCGGCGGCACCTGCCCCGCGCTCGTCGCCGGCCGCAACACCCTCGTCTCGTCGGGCGCGCAGCGCGAGCTGATCCTCGTGCTGCCCAACAACCCGCAGCCAGGCGAGCGCTTCCCGCTGATCTTCATGTGGCACTGGCTCGGCGGCAGCGCCGACAAGATGCTCACGCGCGTCGAGGTACAAAACGCCGCCGACCAGCAGCGCTTCATCGCCGTGATCCCCGAGGCCAAGGGCGACCTCAAGCTGCTCGGGCTGCGCGACCTGCCGTGGCCGATCACCGTCGACTCGGCCAACCAGGCGCGCCGCGACGAGGAGCACACGTTCTTCGACGACATGCTCGCCTGCGTATCGAAGCAGTTCGCCATCAACCGCGAGTGCGTCGCCGGCTTCGGCGTCAGCGCCGGCGCGCTCTACGTGGCGCAGCTCGCCAGCGTGCGCAGCTTCTACCTCTCGTCGTTCATCTCGGCCTCGGGCGGCGTCGCCGGTCCAGGCAACGGCGTGCTCAACAACCTGCTGCTGCCGTGGACCAAGGCACAGCGGGCGCTGCCGGCGCTCGTGCTGTGGGGCGGGCCCAAGGACACTTGCGTGCTGACCGACTTCGACGGCGCCTCGAAAAACCTCGAGAAGGCGCTCGCCGCCGACGGACACTTCATCCTCGAGTGCGTGCACAACTGCGACCACTCGGTGCCGCCCTTCGCCGCCCCCGCGCCCGGCATGACGGCGTTCGCGCCGCTGTGGGACTTCGTGCTGCGCCACCCGTACTGGCTCGCCACCGGCACGTCGCCGCTGTCGTCGTCGCTGCCGCCGCTCTATCCGAGCTGGTGCGCTCCGGGCGCGGGCAACGCGCAGATCCGTAGCGGCGTTTGCGTCGAGCAAGGCTGCGCGCTCTAGCGCAGGGTGATGATCGGGATCGGCTGACGCTCGCGCCGGCAGCGCGCCTGGTCCTTGAGGCAGCGGTCGCGGATTGCACCGAACGCTTCATCGCGCTTGTGGCTGTCGAAGGCGCTGGCGGCGGCGGCGATCTGCGCGGCGGGCGCGCCGAGCCGACGCAGCGCGAGCAGCTGCAGGCGCAGAAGATCCGGGTCGCGCGGCTCGAGCGCGAGGCCGCGGTGTGCGGCGCCGAGGCTGCGGTTGGCGTCGAAGACGGTCCCGGCGCAGGTGCCGAGGCCGCGCCAAACGCGCTCGTCGTGGCTCTTGTTGGCGGCGCGCTCGTAGTGGCCGAGCGCGGCGCGATGGTGGAAGCGCCGCTGCTCGGCGCGCGCGCGCGCGAAGTCGAGCGCCGGCTGCGCCCCGACCAGCGCTTGCGCCTTGGCGAACCAGCGCAGCGCCTCGTCGGTGCGGTTCTGGCGCGCCGAGACCGAGCCGAGGCCCCACATCGCTCGCGCGCGCAGTGCCTTGTCGGGCGTCAGCGTCAACGCGTGCTCGAACGCGGCGCGCGCCTCGTCGGTGGCCTCGGAGACCTGATGCAATAGGCCGAGCCCGTGCTGGTAGTTGACGTCCCAGCGCGCGCTGACGCGCTGCTTGCCGGCGACGAGCGTCGCCTCGGCGCGCGCGACCTCGATCACCGGCTGCGCTGCGCAGGCGTCGACATCGAAGCCCAGGTGCTTCTTGGTGGCGCGCCGGAAGCGCTTGCCTCGCGGCGTCTTGGACTGCGCGCAGGCGGCGTCGTAGGCGACCTTGGCGAGGCGGCGATGGCGCAGGCGCGCGCGCACGCGCAGCGGGAAGACGAGCGCCTTGGCGCCGGCTGCGACGTCGTGGCGATAGCGCACGACCAGCGCGTCGCGCGGCGCGATCGAACGGTCGGCCACCGGCGCGCGGAAGCTGCCCACCTGATGCCCTTCGACGATCTTTCCGCCAACCGTGGCCACGCTGGCCTTGAGCAGCAGCGCCGTCGTATCGGCGGTGTCGCGCTCGTAGCGCGTGCCCGCGCTGGCGATCCGTTTGCCCTTGGCGTCGAGCAGCTCGAGCTTGAGCCAGGTGTCGCGCAGGTCGAGCGCGCCGCCGGGGAAGCGATGACCCGTGCCGCTGTTGTAGATCACGACGTCGATCCAAAGCCGAGCCGGCATCTTGCCTTTGCGCTTTTGCAGGCGGTAGCTCGCCACGTTGACGCGCGCGGCGGACTTGACCATCGCGCGCACGGCGGCGAGCTGCTCGGCCGAGCCGATGGCCGCCGCGAGCGCCGAGTGGCCGCCGGCGAAGCGATGCGAGGCGAGCCCCTTGACCTTCTTCATGTGGCAGCCGACGCAGGTCTTGGCCTCGACGCGATCGAGACGCGTCAGCTTGTTGCCTGCGTAGCCCGAGCGGCGCCAGTTGCCGTGCTCGTCGAGCCCGGTGACGCTGGCGGCGTGCCCGCTGCGTTTGGAGAGAAAGCCGACGTGACAGGACGCGCACAGCGACGGCATGCGCAGCGCCTTGCCGCCGACGCGCGCCAGGTGCGCCTTCAACGACGCCTTGTCGCCCTTCTTCGGGATCGGAACGGCGCTGGTGTCGAGCGTGTAACTGGCGTTACCGTCTGTGCTCGCCTTGGCGATGCCATGGCAAGTCATGCACGTCACGCCGACGTGCGCGAGGCGATCATCGGCCACTTTGTCCGAGCTGAAGTCGGCGGCGGCCATCTTGCCGCTCAGCATCAGCGCGGGATCGTGGCAGCCGCCGCAGAAGTTGCGCTTGCTGCCGGCCGGGCTCTTGACGAAGGCGTCGAAGGCCGTGCGGTAGTACGGATTGCTCAGCGAGGCGAAGGCGTGCACGCTCTCGCGCCACTGAGCGTAGATCTGCGCGTGGCACGGCGCGCAGACCTTCGTCTCGCTATGAACCTTGCGGTCGTAAGCGCCTTGCAGCCGGGTGAGCGCTGGACCGAAACGCGCTGGCGCGCGCGGCGTCACGGCGCGCCGCGCGACGGGCGGCGCCGATGACTTCGCTATCGCTTGCGTGCCGCCTGCGCTGCCAGCCCGTACGCGCTTGGCCGCCCGCGCCGACTTCGAGCCCCGCTCCTCGCAGGCCGGCAGCGAAAGCAGCAGCGCGAGCGCCGCCAACGCTGCCAGCGACCCCCACCGCCTTTTCATGCGCGGACCTAGCGGCGCTGGCGACGGCGACGTCGGACGCTGCCGAACACGACGAGCCCCACCACGAGCGCCAGCGTGGGGATGATCAGCGCGTCATTGCCGCCGATGGAGCAGCCGCCGCTCGAGAGCAGCGGCTTGATCTTGAGCTCGGTGACCTCTTCGCGCACGAGGTTCTCGAGCGCTGGTCCAGCCGCCGGATCGTTGCCGACGCTGGCGCCGGTGGAGTTGGGGCTCAACGCCGAGCTGACCGAAGGCCCGCTGCCGGCGTTCTTGGGATCGCCGCCCCAGGTGCCGTACTGCGGCGTGAAGCAGCCGATGGTCCCGGTCCAGCGGTGGCGGATGATATAGCGCGCCTGGAAGTTGTTGCTCTGCGACGGCGACGAGCCCTTCTCGAGCTTGCCGTTGACCTTGATCTCGCGCCCGCCAACGATCGGCGGCGCCTTGCGGAACACCAGGTCCTCGCCGACCTCGTCCTTGCTGTAGCGCATGTGGATGCGCGTGATGACCCAGTTGCGCCACGAGGAGCCGGGCTGGGTGCCGGACTGCTGCTCGATCACGTCGGCGCCGAGCGTCGCCACGTCGCTCGCCGTCAGGCGTACGGGGCCGGGGCACGGGTCGCAGCTGCTCGAGGCCCACGAGTACTCGGTGACTGCCGCCTTGGGATTCTGGCGCACGGTCTCGGCGAAGAGCTTGCGGTAGAAGGCGCCGAAGTCGTCGCGCACCTCGTTGGCGACCTCGATGTTGGTGGGGATGGTGATGTTGGGGTAGTTCTGCAGCTCGTAGCGCTGGTTCTCTCCGAGCAGGTAGACGATGAGGTCCTGCTTGCCCTGCGAGTTGATCATGCCGAGGCGCACGGGCAGCTTGAAGTCCTTCGAGTCGTAGTGAAAGCGCAGCGGGCTGAGCACGGCGCGCCCGTCGACGAACTTGACCTTCTTGACGTCGACCTTGGCGGCGAAGAAGTAGCTGCCGCCCTGGACGTAAGGTGCGAGGTAGCTCGAGGCCCCCGCGGGGATGGCGTAGTTGTTGGCCTTGAGCCAGTTCTCGAGGGCCGTCGACTCGTTGGTGGAGAGCACGACGATCTCGTACTCGCCGACTGCGAACTTGGCCTCGACCGTGACGCCGCCGCCCGAGTTCTGCGTGCTGCCCGGGGCGCTGGGCGCGAAGTTGCGCGCGTCGTCCTCGATGGGCGGCCGGCAAGGGTCCTGCTCCCAGTACTCGACCAGGCGCGGGGAGGTCAGCGTGTCGACCTTCTTGAAGATCTCCGGTTCGAGCGTCTTGACCTGCTCCTTCTGCAGCACCTCGGGGATGGGCACGATCATGGCGAAGCTCGACAGCGGCCCATCGTATCGGTTCTGCATGGTCAAGACGGTGGTCGTGCCCTGCCGCATCATCACGACCTGGGTCGCATCCGCGAACATGTCCGCGCCGGCGCCGCCGACATAGAAGCCACAGAAGGCGTCGGCCGGGCGGGCTGGCAGCGCGATGGTCAGCGCTGCGATGCCCGCGATGAATAGACCCTTGTGAGTTGAGCTGCTGCTCGAACGCATGAAAACCCCTTTGACGTGCCGGCGAAAAACCACGCCTCGCACGTGCAATGCCTGCGCCGATTGTATCTCCTTGAAAGGACGTGGTCGTGTGCCGACTTGTGCTGCGAGCTGATAGGGATCAGCCCTCAGAAATCTGTGGCGGGGGGGGGCTTCAGGTGGGGGGGTGCGCTCAGCGCTCGACGACACCGATGTCGACGCGCGCCTTGACGTTGCGGCGCCACGGGATGTCGACGAAGGCGACGACGCGCCACTGGATCGGCTTGCGCACGGCGCTCGCCACAGACGTGACGATGCGCGCCACGTCGCCGACCCAGCCGTCGGAGGTGATCTCGGGGCGCGGTGCCGTGGCGTCGCTCGGCACGACGAGCTCGAAGGGCAGCACCTCGTCGAGGTAACGCGCCTCGCCGCCGACCTCGCGCTCGAGCTCGTAGACGGTCTCGGTGTGGGTGCGCGGGATGCGGCGACCGTCCACCTTGTCGTAGGTCGTCTTGTCGCGGGTGCCGACGAGCGCCACCACCACGCGCTTGGCGTCGGTCGGCTCGCTGAGCTGCAAGCGCAGCTCGCCGAGGATCACGTCACCCGGCGTGTAGTCGAGCTGCTGCAGCTCGAGCTTGATCGTCCCAACGCCGATACCAACCACCTTGCGTACGTCATCAGCGACGGCCTTGGCGCCGCGACCGATGCGCTCGAAGGCCTCGCCAACATCTCTCAGCCAGTCGTTTGCCATGCCGCAATAATACGGTGGGCGCTCCGTGATCTCGCCGCCGAAGGGAATATCCAGTCGAATTGCGATAGACTGCTGATGTCATGCGTACGCTTACCTCCTTTGTCGCGCTGGCCTTGATCGGCCTGGCGATCGCGGCCTGCAGCAACTCGAGCTCCCCGCCGCGCATCCCTGGATCGCTCGGCAACTTGCCCTCCACGAAGCCCGGCAAGAACGTTGACTCGGACGTCGACTCTTCGAGCGACATGGGCGTAGGCGACGGCGTAACCGTTGACGCAGCCACCGACACAGCGGTCGTCGATGCGACGGTGGACGGGGTCAGCGCTCCCGACACGACACGCGACCTCGCGCTCACCACCTGTATCAACGCCTGCGGCTGCACGCAGGGCTCCGACTGCATCAACAGCGTGTGCACACCGGCGACGCCGCCTGTGTACTGCTGCGAGAACGCGGGCTGCCCGAGCGGGCTAGCGTGTATCGCCGGCAACGGCGCTCAGGGGACCTGCCCTTAGTGAGCATCTCCCGCGCATGACGCGCAGTGACGGTACGCGCAGTGCCGGTACGCGCAGTGCCAAGCGTTCGCGGGCGCGCCGCTGGCTGCGGCGCGTGGGCTACCTCTTCGGCGCGATCGTGGTGCTGCTCGGCGCGCTCGCCATCGACGCGCGCGTGCCCGCCGGCAAAGCGCCGCACGGCCAACACCTGACGCGCATCTCGCGCTCGAAGCACTTTCGCGAGGGGCGCTTCTTCAACGCGCTGCCCGAGGTGCGCGGCAGCTACTGGACGATGCTCAAGCGCTGGGTCACCGGCGTCGAGCACGGTGAGCCCGAGCAACCGCCGCCGGTCCGAAAACGCGCGCGCGCCGACTTCGCCAGCGCGCCGCCCAGTGGGCTTCGCGTGAGCTGGTTCGGCCACTCGACGCTGTTTGTCGAGATCGACGGGGTGCGCCTGCTGCTCGATCCGGTGTGGGGCAAGCGCACCTCTCCGTTCACTTGGCTTGGGCCCCAGCGCTTTCACCAGCCGCCGATCGCGCTGGCGAAGCTCGAGCGCGTCGACGCCGTGGTCATCTCGCACGATCACTACGACCACCTCGACCATCCGACCATCATCGAGCTCGCCAAACGCAAAGGGCTGCGCTTCATCGTGCCGCTGGGTGTCGGCTCGCACCTGCGCTACTGGGACATCGCCGCGGAGCGCATCACCGAGCTCGACTGGTGGCAGCGCACGAAGGTCAAAGGCATCACGCTCGTCTCGACGCCGGCGCGCCACTTCTCTGGCCGCTGGCTCACCGACAAGGACAAGACCCTGTGGTCGGGCTGGGCGATGCTCGGCCCCAAGCACCGTGCGTACTACAGCGGCGACACGGCGATGTTCAAGCGCTTCAGCGAGATCGGGCGCCGCCTCGGCCCCTTCGACATCACGATGATCGAGGTCGGCGCTTACGATCAGCTCTGGCCCGACGTGCACCTCGGCCCCGAGCAGGCCGTGCAAGCGCATCGCGACGTGCGCGGCCACGTGCTGCTGCCCGTGCACTGGGGCACGTTCAACCTCGCGCTGCACAGCTGGGTCGAGCCCATCGAGCGCACCATCGCCGCGGCCAAGCGCGCAGCCGTCACGCTGGTCACGCCGCGCGCGGGCGAGAGCGTGGAGCCGTCGTCGCCGCCGCCGATCGCACGCTGGTGGCCCAAGGGTGTGCCCTGGCGCACAGCGAAGAAGTACCCGGTGCGATCGACGGGTCTTTAGCGGGCTGCGCGCGTGCGACGCTGCTAGGATTCAGCCCATGAAGATCACGCTCGCCGCCGCCGCGTTGCTCGTGCTCTCCGTCGCCGCCTGCTCGCCATACTACGGCGGCTACGGGCCACCGCCCGAAAACCAGCGCGCCGCGCAGGAGCAGCCCGCGCCGCCGCCCAACGCGCCAGCGCCGCCGCCGGGCGCGCCGAGCGTCAGCGGACGCGCGATGGTACCGAACCTGATCTGCGACGACGATCAGAAGATGGCTCACAGCCACATCGTCGTGTACGGCGCGGTGGTGGCCAAGTCCGACTGCAAGCTCGTGCTCAGCAACTGCGAAGTGCGCGGCGGCTTGTACGCCGAGCGTGACGCCAGGGTCGTGCTCAGCAACTGCATCGTGCACGGCACGGTGCGCGTCGTGCGCGACGCGAAGCTGATCGCGGACTCGGCGACACGCTTTACCGGTCACGTCAGCACCGAGAGCGGCGGCAAGGTCCTGCACGCGCGTCAGATGCGCTAGTCGCGCGCGTGCGCGTGCGCGTCATCGTCATCGTCGTCGTCGCGGCACTCGCGCCGTGCGCCACGAGCACGCGCGCCGCGCCTGCTGAGCAGCAGAGGCCGCTCGTCATCGCCGCCGTCGGCGATCTGATGCTCGGCTCGACCTTTCCGCGCGCGCGCCTGCCGCCGCGCGACGGGCGGCGCCTGCTCGCAGCAGTGGCGCCCATCCTGCGCGCCGCCGACGTCGCGTTCGGCAACCTCGAAGGTCCGCTCTTCGACGGCGGCCAACAGCCGCGCTGCACGCCGGGCGGCATTCTCGAGCGCAACCACGGCCGCCCTGGCGGCAAGACGTGCTGGGCGTTTCGCATGCCGGCGCGCTACGGCAAGCTGCTCGCCGCCGCGGGCTTCGACGTGCTCAGCCTCGCCAACAACCACATCGACGACTTCGGCCTCGCCGGCCGCCACGCCACCATCAAGACGCTGCACGCGCTCGGCGTCCGCTACAGCGGCCCCACCGGCAGCGTCGCACACGTGACGGTGCGCGGCGTGCGCCTCGCCGTGATCGCCTTCGCCACCTACAAGGGCCTCAACGATCTGCGCGACCTCGACGCCGCGCGCGCGCTGATCGGCAAAGCCGCGCGCGAGGCCGACTTGGTGATGGTCTCGTTTCACGGCGGCGCCGAAGGTCGCCGTGCGCAGCGCGTGCCCCGACGCGAAGAGATCTTCTTCGGCGAGTCGCGGGGCGCAGTGCGCGCCTTCGCGCACGCCGTGATCGACGCCGGCGCCGACCTCGTCGTCGGCCACGGGCCGCACGTGCTGCGCGGCCTCGAGATCTACAAGGGGCGGCTGGTGGCCTACTCGCTGGGCACGTTCGCCAGCTACGGCGGCATCAACGTGCGCGGCGTGCTGGGACGGACGATGATCCTCGAGGTCGCGCTCGGCAAGGACGGCCGCTTCGTGCGCGGGCGCGTGCGGCCGGTGCGTCAGCGCGTGCCGGGCGGGCCGCGCCTCGATCGCAGCGCCCGTGTGCTGCGCACGCTGCGCCGCCTATCGCGCCTCGACTTCGGCGCGCGCGCCCCGCGAATCGCCGCTAACGGCGCGATCAGCGCACCCTGAGCGGCCGAACGCCGCCTCGGAATCTAGACAAACCACTGGCCATAGTTGCTTCCGGGCAACCCGACGACCGCCCTAGGGCGCCGAAACCACAGTGACTCGCGCCGCGGCACACCCGTTGCAACCCGCATGGCTCGCCACCAAGCCGGGAACCAACGATGAGATCACGACGAAGAATATCCATCCTCACCGCCATCCTCGCCGCCTCCACGCTGGCGAGCACCGCCCACGCCGGAGACTTCGCCGGCAAGAAGGCCTATACGTCACAAGAGCTGAGCCGCACGCAGCGCATCCGCCAGGTGCAGCAGTCGCACCCGTGGGCGCTCACCACGGGTGGCGCCAACTGGTTCAACGACAAGGCCAAGGTCAAGCTCGTGCAGCAAGCGTTCGCCGAGCACTCGGCGCGCTTCCTCAAGGGCGCCGTGCGCGACGGGCTCGTCGCCGACTGCGCCGACCTCGCGTTGATCAACCTGCACACCTTCGCCAAGAACCAAGGCCTGCGCGTCCCCTTCAAGGTCTACGTGCGCGTCACCGAGGACGGTCGCTCGCGTTGGCGCGCGCGCTGGATCGACAGCGCCGACTTCCGCTCGCCTGAAGAGTTCATCCGTTTTCTGCGCCAGAAGACCGGCGCCCTGCACGTCATCGACAACATGTCGCCCGCGCTGCTCGTCAAGAACGTGCGCTCGCCGCAAGACCTGCTCAAGCTCAGCCCTGGCGACGCGCGCATGAAGGTGCACATCCCGCGCGACGGCAGCGGCGTGAAGTACGGACACACCGAGCCCATCTCGGGCATCAAGATCGGCTCGACGCTGCAGGACAGCAAGATCGAGATCGTCTACGGCAACGTCGACATCGCCAGCGCCACCGACTACCCCGTGGCGAACAAGACCGAGAACGTGCACACGGCGATTCAGCCGGGCTCGCTGATCGCCGATCACAGCTTCCTCGGCGGCGTCACCACCGCCGTCGCGCCGGTGGACTACCGCAAGATCCGCAGCGGCGACAAGTCGCCGCAGAACAGCCAGGCGCTCGGCATGCGCTGGCAGATCCTCAAGACCGGCATCAACGCCGAGTAGCGTCCGTCAGCCCTGGGCTGGCACACCCTCTCCCGCCCCCGCGCCGAAATCGCGCCGATCTGACCCGCAGCCTGCCAAGCTGACAGTCCAGTCGGGACGCAGCGATCCACCTTCTGCGGCCTGTCATCCCAATCTGTCCGCCATATAGCTGAAATTACTCGCACTCGCAGAGTGGCACAGTCCCTGCCTAGCCTTATCGCGACGAAGGGATATAGCGTTATGGCTACATCGCGAGTTATTCACACCGACGTCACATCCGCCTCGGAAACCCCGTCGTCGTCGGACCCTCCCCACCCATCGATCGCAGACGATCGCGCGCGCGCCGAGCATGTCGCCGAGATCCTCAAGGCGCTCGCGCACCCGCTGCGCATCAGCATCGTCGCCCTGCTCGCGCAGGCGCCGCGACACGTCAACGCGCTGGCCGAAGCGCTCGACGCCAACCAGGCGATCGTCTCGCAGCAGCTACGCGTGTTGCGCACCCAGCGACTGGTCGCCGTCGACCGCACAGGCGGCCGCGGGCTGTACCGCATCGACGAGCCTCGATTGATCGAGCTCGTCGGGTGCATGGCCGGCTGCCGCCTCTAGCGCGCGCACTCCCGAAAGGTTCTAGATATGTCCTCCATCGATCGCAGGCAGTTCATCAAGATCACCGCGGGTAGCTTTGGCGCGGCCGCTCTGGCGAGCGGTCTCGTCTCGGATTGGTGGGGCGCGACGGCGAGCGCGGGGATCACACCCGACACAGACGGCGACAACGTCGTGCCGACCTTCTGCGAGCTCTGCTTCTGGAAGTGCGGCGTCCTGGCGCACGTCAAGAACGGTCGCGTGACCAAGATCGTCGGCAACCCCAAGCATCCGCTCTCGCGCGGGCGTCTGTGTCCGCGCGGCACCGGCGGCACGGGCCTGCTCTACGATCCCGACCGACTGCAGAAGCCGCTGGTGCGCGTCTCGAAACGCGGCGAGCAACGCTTCGAGCCGGTCTCCTGGGACGCCGCGCTCAACCGCGTCGCCGAAGGCATGGAGCGCATCCGCAAGGCACACGGCCCCGAGGCGCTGGCGCTCTTCTATCACGGCTTCGGCGGCTCGTGGTTCAAGCGGCTCTTCAAGAGCTTCGGCTCGCCCAACATCGCGGCGCCGTCCTACGCGCAGTGTCGCGGTCCGCGCGAGGTCGGCTTCGAGCTGACCTACGGCCAAGGCGTCGGCTCGCCCGAGCCCGTGGACATCGAGAACACGCGCTGCCTGACGCTGATCGGCTCGCACCTCGGCGAGAACACGCACAACACCCAGGTGCAGGACATGGCGCGCGCCATCGAGCGCGGCGCCGATCTGGTGGTGGTCGACCCGCGCTTTTCCATCGCCGCGGGCAAGGCCAAGTACTGGCTGCCGATCAAACCGGGCACCGACATCGCGCTGCTGCTCGCCTGGATGAACGTCATCATCAGCGAGCAGCGCTACGACGCTGACTTCGTCGCCAAGCACACGGTCGGCTTCGACAAGCTCAAAGCGCACGTCGCAGACAAGACGCCCGAGTGGGCCTACCCGCTCACCGGCATCGCGCCGCAGCTAATCCGCGAGTCGGGGCGCTTCATCGCCTCGCAGCGGCCGGCCTCGCTGGTGCATCCCGGACGGCGCGCCACCTGGTACGGCGACGACGCGCAGAGAAGCCGCGCGGTCGCGATCCTCTCGGCGCTGCTCGGCTCGTGGGGTCGCCGCGGCGGCTACTTGCTGCCCACGTCGATGGAGGTGCCGGGCGACAAGTACCCCAAGTCCGCGCGCAAGCCGCATCGCCCGCGCGCCGACCGCCTGCCGGGCAAACATCCGCTCGCCGGCGCGGCGCTCGCCTCCGGGCTGTGCGACGCGACGGTCACGGCGAAGCCCTATCCGATCAAAGGCTGGATGGTCTACGGCACCAACCTGATGCAGGCGCTGCCCGATCCGCGCCACACGCGCGCGGCGATCGAGAAGCTCGACCTGCTCGTCGCCATCGACGTGCTGCCGGCCGAGATCGTCGGCTGGGCTGATGTGGTGCTGCCCGAGGCGACCTACCTCGAGCGCACCGACGACCTGCACGTGCCGGCCTACAAGGAGCCCTACGTCGCGCTGCGCCAGCAGGTGGTGCCGCCGATGTACGAAAGCAAGCCTGGCTGGTGGATCGCCAAGCAGCTCGGCGAGCGCCTCGGGCTCGGCGCGCAGTTCAACTACCAGAGCAGCGAGGACGTGGTGCGCCGGCGCGCCGCCGCGGCCAAGATCGACTTCGCCGCGCTGGCGCGCGACGGCGTGGTGCTCGGCAAGCGCGTGCCGGCGTGTCGTGATGACGGCCTGCCGGCGCCGAGCTTCGACACGCCGAGCAAGAAGGTCGAGCTCTATAGCGACCAGCTCGCCAAGCTCGGCTTCCACCCGATGCCCGAGCCCTCGTCACCCGAAGAGCCGCCGCAAGGGATGTTCCGCCTGCTCACCGGGCGCGCGCCGATGCACACCTTCGGCCGCACGACGAACAACCGTCAGCTCGGCGAGCTGATGAGCGAGAACGAGGTCTGGATCAACCGCGCCGCGGCGCGCGCGCTGCCAGGGTTCGAAGACCCGCCGCTGCGCACGGGCGACAAAGTCGTGCTCGTCAATCAGGACGGCATCAAGTCGACGCCGATCAAGGCGCGCGTCACCGAGCGAATACGCGGCGACTGCGTCTACATGGTGCACGGCTTTGGCCATAGCGCGCGCGGCCTGCGCTTCGCGCGCGGGCGCGGCGCCTGCGACAGCGACCTGGTGACGCGCGTCAAGGTCGACCCGTTGATGGGCGGCACCGGGATGAACGTCAACTTCGTTCGCATCGCCAAGGCGGAGGTGCGGTCATGAGCGCCATCCTCCGCAAACGCAAGAAGCGCTACGCGATGGCGATGGATATGCGCAAGTGTGTTGGCTGCAACGCGTGCGTGCTCGCCTGCAAAGCCGAAAACGACGTGCCCGAGGGCGGCTTCCGCTGCTGGGTCGAGATCGAGATCCGCGGCGCCTTCCCCGACCTCAAGCAGCGCATCGTCTCGTCGCGCTGCATGCACTGCGCCGACGCGCCGTGCGTGAGCAACTGCCCGACGGGCGCCAGCTTCTACAGCGAAGGCGGCGCGGTGCAGGTCGACCCCGACAAGTGCACCGGCTGCAAGGCGTGCATCGCGGCGTGTCCCTACGGCGCGCGCTTCGTGCGGCCCGAAGGCTACGTCGACAAGTGCACCTTCTGTATGCATCGCGTGGCCAAGGGCAAAGACCCGGCGTGCGTCGAGGTTTGCCCGACGGAGTCTCTCGTCTTCGGCGATCTCGGCGACCCCGAGAGCTCGCTGGCCAAGCTGCTGGCGCGCCGCCAGCACGAAACCCTCAAACCGGAGCAGGGCACCGAGCCGCACCTGTTCTTCTTGTCCTAGGAGGAAAGCGGTGATGCCAGAGCAAGCTGAAACAACCGCTCGCGCCGAACGCTTCTGGAACCCGTACGTCGCCGGCGTCGCGCTGGGGCTGGTGCTGCTCGCCTCCCTGCTCGTCGCGGCGCACGGGCTGGGCGCGTCGGGCGCGGCCAACCGCGTGGGCGTGACGGCGCTGTCGGCGCTGGCGCCGGCGCACGTCGCGAGCAACCCGCACATGGCGACGCTCTCGGCGGGCGGGCACCACCCGCTCGACAACTGGCTCGTCTTCGAGGTGCTCGGCGTGCTGCTCGGCGCCCTCGTCGCCGCCTACAGCGCGGGACGGCTGAAGAAGAAGATCGTCCGTGGGCCGAACATCTCCGTGCCGTGGCGGCTCGCTGCGGCGCTGGGCGGCGGCATCGTGATGGGCATCGCTGCGCGTCTGGCGCGCGGCTGCACGTCGGGGCAGGCCCTTTCGGGCGGCGCGATGCTGTCGGCCGGCTCGTGGGTCTTCATGCTGGCGGTCTTCGCCGGCGGCTACGCCATGGCGTACTTCGTCAGGAGGCAGTGGCGATGAGCGCGATAGCAACGTTTCTCGCCGAGCATCGCGAGCTCGGCCTGCTGGTGGCGCTGCTGCTCGGCTTTGGCTTCGGCTTCGTGCTCGAGCGCGCGGGCTTCGGCCGTGCCGACAAGCTGGCGGCGCAGTTCTACGGCTCCGACATGCGCGTCTTCAAGGTGATGTTCTCGGCGATCGTGACGGCGATGCTGGGCGTGATGATCGCGCACGGCGCCGGCGTGATCGACCTCAGGCCGCTCGCCGAGCAGACGGCGAGCTTCACTTGGCTCTGGCCGATGGCGCTGGGCGGCTTTCTGCTCGGTGTGGGCTTCATCATCTCGGGCTACTGCCCGGGCACCTCGGTGGTGGCCGCCGCGTCGGGCAGCATCGACGGCATGTTCACCATCGGCGGCGTGGTGATCGGCTCGGTGCTCTTCGCCGAGGCGTGGCCGCTGGTGGGCGACTTCTACAAGTCGAGCGAGCTGGGGCACCTCTTCCTCTACGACGTGTTTTCGATCCCGGCGCCGGTGCTGGCGCTGCTGGTGGCGTTGATGGCGGTGGGCATGTTCATCGGCGCCGAGAAGCTCGAGCACGTGCTCGCGCGGCGGCGGCGCGAAGGCGGCGTCGTCGACGACGGCCAGAGCCGTGCGCTCGAGGTCGACTGGGCGCCTCGGCCGCGGCGACTGATCTTCGGCGGCATCGGCGGCTTCGCCGTGCTCGGGCTCGTCGCGCTCGCCGCCCCGGAGCGCCCCAAGGCCGCGCCGGCCAGGCTCGGCAGCATCACGCAAGCCGAGCTGGCGCGCCGCGTGCTCGACCGGCCGTGGACGCTGCGCGTGCTCGACCTGCGCGACGCCGCGGCGTGCGCCAAACGCCGCGTGCCGGGCGCCGAGTGCGTGCCCGAGACGAAGCTCGGCGCGCTGGGCTTGGCCTACGCCGCCGGCAAGCGCGATCTGGTGCTCGTCGGCGCCGGCGATCTGGCCGTGCTGCCGCCGGCAGTGACGCGCTATCCGGGAAAGGTGCTGCGCCTGCGCGGCGGGTTTGCCGGCTGGAAGGCCTACGCGCTGACCAAACCGGCCGCGCTGGCTGCCGGCGCAGACGCCGCGGCGCGCGCGGAGTGGACTTTTCGCAGCGCGCTGGTGGCGGCGATGACAGGCCGCAAGGCCGCGCCGCCGCCGCCGGCGAGCATCAAAGGCTACGCGCCCAAGCGCAAAAAGAAGAAGGGCGGAGGGTGCTGACATGAACGAGATCGTACGCGTGCATCACAACCCACTGAGCGCGCTGGGCCAGCCCGTGTGGCACTGGGAGATCCCCGTCTATCTGTTTCTCGGCGGCCTCGCCGCGGGCGTGATGATCGTCTCGGCGCTGCTGGCGCGCCGCTTCGCCGACGGCGGCGCCGACGCGAGTGAGACGTCGCAGCGCTCGCCCTGGGGACGGCTGATGATCCTCGCCGCGCCGGCCGCGCTGTGGCTCGGCATGTTCGCGCTGCTGCTCGACCTCGACCTCAAGCGCCACGTGCTGCGCTTCTACACGACGTTTCAGCTGAGCTCGCCGATGTCGTGGGGCGCCTGGATCCTGCTGGCGATCTACCCGGCCACGCTGCTCTTCGGGCTGTCACAGACGACCGAGAGCGAGCGTGATTGGCTCGCAGCGAAGCTGCGTATCGGCGCGCTGCGCCGCATCCTCGAAGGCCTACACAGCTGGGCCCAGCAGCGCCAGCGCACGTTGACGTGGGCCAACATCGCGCTTGGCGTCGCGCTCGGCGCCTACACCGGCGTGCTGCTCGGCGCCCTCGGGGCGCGCGCGCTGTGGAGCTCGTCGCTGCTGGGCCCCCTTTTTCTCGTCTCCGGCTTCTCTACCGGCGCGGCGCTGACGATGCTGCTGCCACTGACCCATCGCGAGCACGCGCTGCTGCGCAACTGGGACATGATCGCGATCGGCGTCGAGCTGGCGCTGCTGGCGCTGCTTTTCGTCGGGCTGGTCAGCGGCGCGCAGGCTGGCCAGCGCGCTGCGGCGCTGTTTCTTGGCGGCCGCTTCACGGCGATCTTCTGGGCGCTGGTCGTCGTCGCCGGCCTGGTGGTGCCGCTGGCGCTGGAGAGCATCGAGGTGCTGCGCCGGCGCAGGGCCGCGCTCGTCGCGCCCGTGCTGCTGCTCGTCGGCGGCCTCGCGCTGCGCTGGATTCTGGTCGTGGCCGGACAGTCCCCGCTCGGCTAGCGCGGCTCTGGCGCAGCACGCGGCGCACCCTAGCCACCGCTGCCACCTCGACGTAACGCTGCGGTCTGCACGCCCCTCGTTTCGCCACCTGCCGCCCCGCCAAGCCGCCGAAATGCCGCCTCCTCGGCGCCGGCACGGTCCCTGCTCTACACATCGCACCGCGATCGAGCACAACCGAAGGGGGGCGGCACATGACCCACGTCCAGGCCATCACGTCGGCATGTTGGCTGGTTCTAAACCTCGTGGCTTGCGCAGGTGGCCTCGAACCGTCTCTCGGCGGTGACCCGAGCGCGAGCGGGGCGGACTCGCGCGCGTCGAGCGCCGACATGGGCACGCCAAGCTTCGACTCGGGCGCCTCGGCCGACAGCGGCGCCGGCGCAGACGCGACGCCTGCCAGCGGCTGTCCGACCACCTGGCGTCTTTCGCTCGCAGCATCGGTCAAGGACCTGCACATCGACAGCAGCGGCACGATCTTCGTCGCCTCGAAGGTCGGCGCGCGCGCGTCGGTCGCCGCTATCGATCCGTGCGGCACGCTGCGCGCGAGCCGCGACTTCGAGGTACCGGGCGCCACGTCGGCCGTCGGCACGGGCATCACCGCCAGCGGCGGCAAGCTCTACGTCGCCGGCAACATGGTGCCGCGCGAGGGCGGCGACCCGCGCGACGGCTTCGTGGCGCAGGTCGACCCCTCGACGCTCGCCGTCGACTGGACCACGCGACTGACGGGCAGCAGCGGCGCCGACGAGGTCTGGGATATCGAAGCGCTCGACGGCTCGCTGTGGGTCACGGGCAACGCCAACGGTCCCAACACCTGGATCGTCAAGCTGCCCACCACGCAAGCGACCTGCGGCCCACCGTGCGGCTTCTCGCCGTTCGGCGGCGCGGGCCGGCGGCTGTTTGCCGCCAACGGCAAAATGTATGTCGGCGGTCGCATCCCCGCGCCCGCCCCCGCCACGCTGCACGAGGCCTTCGCCGTGACCTTCGACAGCGCCGCGCGCTGCGACGCGCCGCCCTGCGACTTCGAGCGCGACAACAGCGTGATCTTCACCGACGCCGAGAACGGCGTCTCGCGCAACACGGAGGTGCGCGGCATGCTGGTGGTGGGCAACGACGCCTACGTCGCAGGCTTTTCCTACGAAGACCCCAACGACCTGCGCGGCGTGGTGGTGCGCATCGATCTGCGCACGGCAAAGGCGACCTCCTACGTGCTCGATCAGCCGGGCACCAAGGACGGCTTTGTTGGCATCGCCACCGACGGCACGCATATCTACGCGGTGGGCGGACAGGGCTGGACCGACGACATGTCCAAGGTCCAGCCGGTGATCGTCAAGCTGACCATGAGCGACCTCAAGGAGGTCTGGAAACGCACGCCGCCCGACAAGGGCTTCTACAACAGCGTGCGCGTTGTGGGCGGCAACGGGCTGATCATCGTCGGCGGCGATCCCGCCGGCGTGATGCGCCGCTGCCTGACCGACGGCAGCTGCTAGCTGCCGGGCGCGGCACGGCAGTTCAGCGCGTCGTTGCCAGAGATACCCCGCCCGCGAGATAGTGCTCAGCGGAGCACCTGATGCCGCTGATTCGAGCACTTACACTGCTGATGGCCGTGCTGACGAGCACGAGCGCCCACGCCCGCAAGCTGCAGAAGTACATCGTCCAGCGCGGAGACACGTGTTGGAACATCGCCGAGCGTTTCATCGGCGAGGGCAAGCGCTACACCGTCATCCACAAGCACAACAAGCTCGGACCGCCGCCGCACCTGCTCCAGCCAGGCACCCAGCTGCTGCTCGACGCCGCGCCAGCGCCCGGCAAGGTGGCGTGGCTGCACAACAACGTCAAAGCCAAGGGGCCGCGCGCGCCGTACTGGCAGCGCGCGCGCCGCAACCAATCGCTGTGGCGCCTCTACAAGGTCAACACCGGCAATGGTGCCTCGGCCGAGATCGCGTTCATCGATCGCTCCAAGCTGCGCCTGCGCGAGCGCGCGCTGCTCGTGATCTTCGGCAGCGCGCGGCGCAGCCACCTGCGCGTCTCCAAACAGCGCGAGGTGCGCCTCGAGCAGGGTGTCGTGCGCGGCGGCCTGGCCGCGCTCGACAAGCGCGCCAAGCTGACGGTCAAGACACCCGCGGCCACCGTCGAGCTGCGCTCGCGCGACACGCAGATCGCGGTCGACAAGCGCAAGCGCTCGTCGATCTCGGTGTTCGACGGCTACGCGATGGTCGCCGCGCGCGGTCGCACGGTGAAGGTGCCGACCAACCACGGCGTCACCGTGGCGCGCGGCCAGCGCCCACCCAAGCCCCGTCGCCTGCTCGGCGCGCCGCGCTGGGCCGGTGGCACGCGGGCGATGAAAGTGGTGCTGCCCGGCGAGCTGGCGCGCTTCGAGGCGAGCTGGGGCGCGGTGTCGGGTGCGAAGCGCTACCACTTCGTGCTCGCCAACAACAAGCAGCTTCGCGCGCCCCTCGCCGAGGTCACCATGGGCGCTGGCATCAAGCGCTTTCGTGCCGAGCGGCTCAAGCCGGGCACCTACTGGGCGCGCGTACAGGCCGTCGACGACAGCGGTCTTTCGAGCCGCTCGTCGCAATCGCTGATGCTGCGCGTGGTCACGCTGCGCAGCAGCCGGCGCCTGCTGCGCGACAAGCGCGGCCGCATCCAGGTGGTCGGCGCCGCCTGGATCGCCGCCGACGGCTTCACCGTCTCGGTGGGCTCGACCTTCAGCGCCAAGCCGGTGCTGGTCAAAGGCCGCGGGCGCGTGCGCGTCGGCGTGATGGGTCAGGGCTTCCCGGCGAAGTTCGTCACGCTGCACGTGATCGGCATCAAGGCCAGCTTCGCGATCCGCGACCGCGTCATCGACGGCGGCGGCAAGACCTACGTCACCGTGGTCGCGAGCCTCGACAACGGCAAGGCGACGTTCGTGCCGGGCTTGACCGTCAACTGCGGCGACGGCGCGCTGCCGATCAAGGCGCTCGGGGCCGGCACCTACCGCGCCACGCTGCACGCGCCGCCGCAAGCCGCCGCCTCGATGCTCGCCTGCCACGTCTACTGGCTCGGCGGCAAGCTCGGTCGCACGCAGGTCTTGATCCGCTACAATGAGAAGGCCGCCAAGGCCTACGCCAAGCTGGTGCGCGAGGGCAAGGCGCCCCCGCAGCGCCCGCGCCAGCGCTATCGCTACGCCAAGCCGGCCGCGCCGGACAGCATCGCAGCAGCGAGCCGCGGCGACCTCGACCCCGATGTCGACGGCGTGCCCAACCCGCAGGACAAGTGCCCCTACGAGCCCGAGGATCACGATGGCTTCCAAGACAAAGACGGCTGTCCTGATCCGGACAACGACCACGACGGCATCCCCGACGCGGTGGACAAGTGTCCGCTGCAGCCCGAGACGGTCAACGGCATCAAGGATGACGACGGCTGCCCCGACGAGGGCGTGGGCAAGGCCAAGCTCGTCAAGGGCGAGGTCTCGATCAGCGAGAAGGTCTACTTCGCCAGCGGGCGTGACACGATCTCGCCGCGCTCGATGAGCCTGCTCAGTCAGGTCGCACGCGTGCTCAAGGCCAACTGGCAGGTGCGCAAGCTGCGCATCGAGGGGCACACCGACTCGCAAGGCGACAAGGAGCTCAACGTCGACCTCTCGCAGCGGCGCGCCGAGCAGGTCAAGCGCGTGCTCGTCAAGAACGGCATCGCCGCGCACCGGCTGGTCGCCGTCGGCTTCGGTCCGACCAAGCCGGTCAAGAGCAACAAGAGCGCCGCAGGCCGCGCGGCCAACCGCCGCGTGCGGTTCGTCGTGATCAAGACCGCCGGCGCGAAACGGTGAAACGTGAAGCGGTGACGCGGTGAAGCTGTGGATCAAGATCGCGCTCGCGCTGCTCGGCGTCTCGCTGCTCAGCGTCGGCGGCCTGGCCTACGTGCTCGCCAACGAGCACGCCGACAACATGGCCGCCTCGGCTCGCGTGCTGCGCACCGCCACGGCCGAGAGCGTGCGCGTGAAGGTCGACGTGTTTCTCAGCCGCGTTCGCAACACCATCGGCGATATCAGCGCCGCGTTGACGGAGACCTCGCTGACCCAGGAGCAGCGCGTCGCGATGGTGCGCAGCAGGCTGCGCGGCACCCATCTGCTCGATCGTGTCGAGGTCTTCAGCCCCGACGGCGAGCTCGCGCTCGCGCTGCAGGCCGGCGCTTCGAGCGCCAAGAAGAAGGCCGCGACCGCGCTGCCGGCGCCGCTTCGCACCAAGCTCGCCGCGCAGGCGGGCGATCCGCTGATCGAAGAGCATCCCGAGGGACCACGGCCATATCTCTTGCACACCATCGCTATCAAGACGGCGCAAGGTCGCGTGTATGGCTTCTTGCGCAGCCGCGTGTCGATGAAGCCGCTGATCGACGCCGTCAGCGAGGCGGCGCAGCGACGGCTCGAGAAGGAGGCCGGTGGTGGTCTGTACGTCGTCGATCGCCAACAGCGCGTGTTGGCGCGAGGGGGCGCGGCGAAGCCGAGCAAGGAGCTGATGGCGTGGCTGCGCCAGAGCGACCAGCGCTTGACGCGCCCCACCGCGCGCGCCGCCGATCTTGGCAAGGGCTCGGCGCGGCGGCTGACGATCCTGCTGGCGCTGCCCGCCGTGCAGTGGGGCGTCGTCGTGCAGCAGAGCAACACCTGGGTCTACCTCGCCGAGCGCGCTGCTTGGCGCTACGCCGCGATCGCCGGGGGCGTCGTGGCGCTGCTCGCGCTGGTCGTCGGGCTGCTGCTCGGACGGCGCATCGGCAAGCCGGTCACCGACATCGCGCGTGCCGCGGCTCTGGTCGAGTCCGGTGACTTCTCCGCGCGCGTCACGCCGCGCGCCTCCGACGAGGTCGGCGCGCTGGCGCGCTCCTTCAACAGCATGGCCGGCAGCCTCGAAGAGTCGCGCGACCGGCTGGTCGCCGAGGCGCGCGTGCGCGCCAACATGAGCCGCTACCTCAGCGACGCGCTGGTCGAGGCGATCGTCGACGAGCGCCAGTCGATCGAGCTCGGCGGAAAACGCGCCAAGGTCACCGTGCTGTTCGCCGACGTGGTGGCGTTCACGCCGCTCGCCGAGCGGCACGCGCCCGAAGACGTCGTGCGGGCGGCTGCTCAACGAGATGTTCACGTTTCTCACCGGCATTGTCTTCAACCACGGCGGCATGGTCGACAAGTTCATCGGCGACTGCGTGATGGCCGTCTTTGGCGCGCCCGAGCCACGCGACGACGACGCCGAGCGCGCCGCGCTGGCGGCACTCGAGATGATCGAGTGGCTCGAGACGGGCAACGCCAAGTGGGCCGACGAGTTCGGACGCGAGCTCCAGCTCGGTATCGGCATCAGCACCGGGACGGCGATCGTCGGCAACCTCGGCTCGGAAAAGCGCATGGAGTACACGGCCATCGGCGACACGGTAAACATCGCGGCGCGCCTCGAGATGCTCGCCAAGCCGGGACAGATCCTGATCAGCGAAGCCACCCGCGAAGAGCTCGGCGAAGACTTCGATGTCGTCGACCTCGGCGCCCGCGATATCACCGGGCGCAAGGAGCAGGTGCGCATCTTCGAGCTGCGAGAGGAAGCATGATCTGCATGCGCTGCGGCCGCGACCTCGTCGACGGCAACTGTCCCAGCTGCGGCGTGACCCTGCCGCCGCCCGAGCGAACGCAGGCACCGTCCACCGGCGAGACGCTCGCTCAAGGCGCCAACGTCGGCGGCAACGCCGGCACGGGTGGGCTCGGCAGCGCCACCACCGAGCCGGCCAGCACCGACGCGCTGATCGGACAGCTGATCAACAAGCGCTTCCGTATCCGCTCGTTCCTCGGCGAAGGCGCGATGGGCTTGGTCTATCGCGCCGAGCAGATCGGCCTCGCACGCGACGTGGCGATCAAGTTCGTGCACCGCCACCTCGTCGACAGCCGTGATCGGCTGCTGCGCTTCGAGCGCGAGGCGCTGGCGCTCTCCAAGCTCGAGCACCCCGGCATCGTCGCGATCTACGACTACGGCCAGTGGAACGACCAGAGCTACATCGCGATGCAGTATCTATCGGGTCAGTCGCTCGAGTCGCTGGTCAAGAGCTCGCCCGACAAGCGCCTGCCGCTGGCCGAGACGGTGCGCATCGTGGGCGAGATCTGCGACGCGCTCGACGTCGCGCACGCCGCCGGCGTCGTGCACCGCGATCTCAAGCCCGAAAACGTGATGCTCGCCGACCCCGACAAGCGCGTGAAGATCGTCGACTTCGGCATCGCCAAGATCGCCGACAGCGCGGTCAAGCTCACGCGCGAAGGCGACGTGCTTGGCACGCCCGCCTACATGGCCCCGGAGCAGTGCGCCGGCGAGCCGATCGGGCCGCAGACCGATATCTACGCCCTCGGCGTGATCCTCTACGAGCTGCTCACCGGCGGCCTGCCGTTCAAGGCCCCGACCGTTCAGGCGCTGATCTTCAAGCACGTGCTCGACGACCCCTCGCCGCCAAGTGAAGCCGCGCCGGACGTGCACGGCGCTCTCGACGAGATCACGCTCTGGGCGCTGCGCAAGCGCCGCGAGACGCGGCCCGCCAGCGCGGGCGCCCTCAAGGCGCGCTTGCTCGAGGCGCTCGATCAGATCGAAGGCCGCAGCTCGGACCAGCACCGGCGCAAGACCGGCACCTACGCCGCCACACGCGCCGAGCGCTCCGCCGTGCTCGGCGACGCACCGCCGCGCGCTCCGCGCATCGAGCCCGAGCCTGCCGAAGGCAAGATCATCGCCGTCGACCACGGCGCGGCCGGCGCCCCCGACGCGCCGACAACGCACTTGCGCCGCGCGGGCTATCGCGTCGTGCGCGCCGACAGCCCGGCCGCGATCACGCCCGACGACGAGAAGGCGATCGTCGTCGATCTCGGCGCACAGCCGCGCGTGGCCCTCGACGCGCTGGCGCCGCTGCTCGCGGACGGCAAGCTCTCTGGCCTGCCGGTGGTCGTCGTCGGCCCCGACGACGCCATGGACGAGATGTCGCGCGCGCTGGCGCTCAAGATCGCCGCCTACGTGCCGCGCTCGAAGCTGCAGCGCCGCCTGCTCAAAGCTGTGCGCCGCGCGACGCGCCGCTAGTCCGCCAAGCCGCCCGATCTGACGCGCACGGCCGCTACTTCTTCATGCGAAAACGGAACTGCAGCGGCGGGTCGAACGTCTGGGGCACACCTGCACGCGGACGGAACGCCTGCTCGAGGTAGACCGAGCCGACGATGAGCTCGTTGGTCGCGTTTGTGACGAGCACCCAGCCCTTGGTCGACTGAAAGTCACCGAAGGGCTGATCCGGCATCGCGAGCGAGAACGTGTTGGGTGATCCGGCGGCGAGCGGATAAAGCCCGCGCGGCCAGGCCACCAGGTTGACGTCGGGCGCGCCGAGCAGCTGCTCGAGCAAGCCGAAGCTCTGCAGCTGCAGCTCGAGCCGCACCGTGGCTGCGTAGTCGGCGTTGTCGAAGCTCGCCGTACCCTCGGCGGTCATCACGAAGACGTAGCTGTCGCTGCGCGAGCCGATGATCGCCGAAGGGCTCTTATCGAAGCGCCGCTTCTCGCTGCCCGACTCGTAGACGGTGAAGCCGTTGACCGGCGTCGGAATGCTGATGTTGCTGCCAGCGCAGCGCGTGAAGGCCTGGTCGGAGATCAACCCCAGGTCGTGCATGAAGGCGAGCTTGGTGTAGATGACGGCCAGCTTCTGCGGCACGCTCTTGTCGCCGTGGGCGCCCATCTGCACGCAGCCCACGTCTGCGGTCTCGAGCAGCCCCCAACCGTCAGCCAGACCGGCGGCGCGCGAGGCGGCGCCGAAGATCGGCCAGCGCATCAGCTCGGCGATGTCTTCGGCGTCGTCGAGATTGCCGTAGATCGACATGAACCCATGGCGCACGAGGTCTTCGTCGCTCGGCGTGGCGGAGCTGAAGCGCGCGAGCGGATACGTTGCATAGGGCTTGGCCCAGCCCTGCGCGACGAACGAATCGTGGACGCGGCGCCACTCGTAGCCAAAGCCGCGCAGCATTCGCGTGCGGGCGATCGCCGCGCGCGCTGGGCCGCGCTGGCGCTCGGTCCACCAGCCGTCGGCGAAGGCGACATTGTTTGCACCCTCCATGTTGAGAAGACGCCAGACGTTGTGTCCCGCCTCGTGCACCACCGACCCCTCGAGGATGCTGCGCGTCACGGCGTTGGTCAGACCGGCGTCGTCGAACGTGTGGCCTTCGACGTCGAAGTTGGCGTTGATGATCATCATGTCGCCGAAGCGACCGTTGACCCACGCGCCGGTGGTCGTCGTGTCCGACGCGACGAAGGCGATGCGCCCGACGGCGGCGCACGCCAGCGGCGTCAGCCGGCCGAGCGCCGCCTGGATCACCGCCTGGGCCGACAGCGGCAACGGCGCGAGCTTGTAGCCCTCGTTGACGATCGCGTCAGTGAAGAGCGCCGTGTCACTCTGCTCGAGCAGCAGCACGTGCGAGCAAGGCGTGCGCGCCGTGGCCTGCAACACGGCGCTTCGCCGCACGCCCGCGAGCGAGGCGCTGCGGCGCTCGCCGGGGGCGGGTGCGTCGCGCGCGTCGAGCTGGTTGCCGTCGGCGTCGGTGATCGCGATCTTGGCCACGCTGGCGTCGACTTCGAGGTAGCCCAGCGCCGACGAGGCCTTGTTGGTGAAGTCGGTCTCCTCCGACGTGCCGTCGACGGTCTCGACGACCAGCCGCTCGGGGAAACGGATCGCCTGCGCGTCGAGCACCTTTCCCGCCGCATCGTAGGCTACGAGTCGATAGGCGCCCCACAGCGGCCCCTGCGGAACGCCGGTGCCGCTCGGCACGTCGACCTCGCGCACCTCTCCCACGCTGGCAGCGCCGCTCGCGTCGCGCTGCAGCATCACCTGCCAGATCGCCACCGATGGGCCGTCGACGGCGTTCTCGGGCGTCTGGCAACCAGGCACCTGGGCGCAGGCCTCTTCGAACGTGGCGGGCGTGTTGTTGTTGTTGTTGGCGTCGCTGCTGCAGCCGCACGCGAGGAGCGCCGCGAGCATCACGGGGACGAGCACAGATCTGAAAATCACCCCGCCACTATAGCGCAGGCTATTGCGAGCCTAGCTGCTGTCGGATCATGTCGAGGGCGCCGCCGACGTAGGTCTCGTGCTGTGCGGTCATCACGCGCGCGGCGCGCTGGGCTCGCCGCACGAGCTCGCTGACAAAGGCCTGCTTGCCACCGAAGCTGCTCGCGCCGTCGATGTCGGCGAGGATCGCCTTGGCGGTCTTGGACGCCGATGCGTTGATACCCGAGCGTGCGTGTGCGTAGGCCATCCCGGCGCCGTCGGCCTTGGCCAGCGCTACGCGGAAGTCTTTGTCGGTGATGCGGCTCGCCTCGAGCTCGACCTCGCCGGCGCGCTTCTCGACGACGCTGAAGCTCACGCCGCGATGTTTGACGAAGCCGTCGAGCTTGCCGTGCGCGCCCTGCCGGCGGCGCATCGCGATGACGCGCTCGGCGTCGTCTTCGGCGACGGGCGAGGCACCAAAGACGCGCGCGGGCGACGGCGGCTGCTCCTTGAGCTCGATGATCAGCGCCTTGCCGCGCCGATCGCGCTGGCCGCGCGTCGCGCGGAGCACCAGCGAGACACGCACGCGGCGCAGGCCACGGCTTCCG
Source organism: Myxococcales bacterium (assembly GCA_020431405.1). Taxonomy (GTDB): domain Bacteria; phylum Myxococcota_A; class Polyangia; genus JAGQIK01. The sequence goes on along the minus strand of JAGQIK010000352.1, from coordinate 15,284 downwards.
CCGCCGCGACCCACGCGGTCGACGATGTCGGAGATCTCGTAGCGCTCGAGCTTGCGGCGCTGCTTGGCCGGCAGCTGCGCGATGAAGCGGCGCGTGGCGTCGACAAGCTCGGCGCGCTCGCCGCCCTCGATGCGCTTGGTGCCCGCGTCGGTCTTGAACGCGCCCGTGCGTTGGAGCTTGTCCTCGATCAGCGAGCGGCGCTTGGCGCGCCGCGACCCCTTCACCAGGTCGGCGATGGGCTTGTCCAGCTTGCTGCGCTTGGGGTAGCGGCGAAGGCCGTCGACGTAGGCTTCGAGGAATGTCTCGACCATCGCGCGCGCGTCGCGAGCGCTGAGCCCGTGCTCGGCGGCGGCGAGGAAGACGCCGGCGGCCCAGCGCATCGGGTCGACCGTGAACGGCGCCGGGTGGCCGGCCTCGTCTTGGTCGATCATGCCCCAGCGCTTGCCGCGCAGCGGACCCGTGTTGCCGTTGATGTGCGGGTCGCCGTTGATGAGCACCTTGGTGAGGGCGCGGTAGCGCGCCGTGCGGTGAATGCCGCGTTGCAGGTACGCATAGAAGCGGCCGGCGGCGGCGCGGTAGTAGATGAAGGGCGAGCTGGCGAGCAACTCCGCCTTGGCAGCGAAGCCAGCGCGGTTGCGCGACAGCAGCGTGGCGTTGTCGCGCATCACGGCGCGCGCGAGGCGGCGAGCCCGCGCTGTGACGGGTGCGGCACGACTGACCCCAGCAAAGCTGAGCAGCAGGCAGGTGATCAGCGCCAACGAGCGGGTCATGGTGCGTTCTAGAGCAACGTGCAGGCCAAACTCAAGCATCTGGAAACATTGCGATCTCGGTCGCGCCAGGTGGCAGCTGGCAGCGCCACCGCACCGAAAAGTGGCCCCCGGTTGCGCAGGCGCCACGTGCGCACAGTCGTCCGCAGCGACGGGGCAACTTCCCCACCGAGCGCGGTGAGATCCGCAATGATCACAGCAGTTGCTGCGTGGTACGGCCGTTGCTCTGGTGGGCGCGAATGCCCCGCCGCCGCAGCAGCAGCCCCCACGCGCGCCTGGTCGCGTTGCTCGCCCTCGTCGCGCTCCTCGTCGCCTGCGGATCGGGCGACATCGGCGACCCCGCCAACAACAACCCCGTCACGCCCAACCAGCCTGCGCCCAACCAGCCGCCGGCGGCGGATCTGCCCACGCTGCGCTCGCGCATCACCGCGGGCCCACCGATGGTGCGCAACCTCTCCAACCACGAGTACCTGCGCGTGGTGTCGACCGTGCTCGGCCAGCAGCTCTCGCCCGATCTGCAGCTTGCTTGGACGGCGACCACCCAGTTTTCCGGCTTCGACGCCGTGCCGTGGACCGACCTCGACACCAAAGCGATCCGTGATCGCCTCGACACGGTCGAGAAGATCCTCGACCTCGTGCTCGCCGCGCCGGCGCAGGCCACGCTGCTCACCTGCAAGGCGCAAAGCGAAGCCGAGCTCGCGTACGCGAGCTGCGCCGCGTCGATCCTCGAGCCGCTTGCCAAACGCGCCTACGGCCGCCCGCTCGACGCCGACGAGCGCGCGGCGCTCCAGGCCAGCTACGACCGCGCGCTCGCGCTCGCCCGACAGAATCTGCAGCAGCCCGCCGAGATCTTCGTCGACGCCATGCGCGTCGCGCTCGGCACGCTGCTGCTCGCACCGCAGCTGCTTCACCGCATCGAAGCGCCGCCCGCGCCCGAGTTCGCCGGCGTGCGCGATCTCGACAGCTACGAGCTGGCCAGCCGCCTGGCGCTGATGTTCAGCGCGTCGCTTCCTGACGACGAGCTGTGGTCGCACGCCGAGGACGGCTCGCTCGCCGACCCCAAGGTGCTGCGCGCGCAGGCCGAGCGGCTCATCGACGCCAACTCGGAGACGTTCATCAAGAGCTTCATGGGGCAGTGGTTCGACTTTCGCCAGCTCGGCAGCAGCAAGCCCGGCTCCATCGAGCACGACATGTACGAAGAGAGCTGGCGCACGCTGCACGACGTGCTCGTCAACGACCTACCCGTGACGGCGATCCTGCGTCCTGGCTTCGCCTACATCAACAAGCGCCTCGGCGCGCACTACAGCCTGGCGGGCAGCTTCGGCGACGAGCTGACGCGCGTCGCCACCGACGAGCGTGGCGGCATCCTGCAGCAGGGCAGCTGGCTCACGCTCAGCGCGTCGAAGCTGCGAACCAACCCGATCCATCGCGGGCGCCTGGTGCAGGATCGCATCCTCTGCAAGGTCGTGCCGCTGCCTGACGCGTCACTGTTCGAGCAAATCCAGAAGGTGCAGCAGAGCATCCCACCGACGGCGACCGTCAAGGAGCGCGCCAACAGCCATCGCAACTCGGGCAGCGTCTGCTACGGCTGCCACCAGTACATGGATCCGATCGGGCTCGGCCTCGAGGGCTTCGACATGTTCGGCCGCTTGCGCCGCGCGTACGCCGACACCGGCCTGCCGGTAGAGACCGACAGCGAGCTGCTCGGAAAGCCCTTCAAGACGTTCGCCGAGCTCAACAGCATGCTCGCCGCGCTGCCCGAGTTTCAGAGCTGCGCCGCGCAGAAGCTGACGATCTACGCCACGCGCCGTCTGGTGGACACGCACATCGACGGCCCGCTGCTCGAGTACTTGACGTTCGCCGATGACGGAAAGGCGCCGACGCTGCGCGAGATGGTGCTGCGCCTCGTGGTCAGCAAGGCGTTCACCCAGGTCGACCACGGAGCGAGTAGATGATCTCGAGACGTACCCTGCTCAAAGGCCTCGGCGTGTGCATCGCGCTGCCCACGCTCGAGTCGTCGCTCGAGCGCGCCGCGCACGCCGCCGCGCCGCTGAAGAAGCGCTTCATCGGCTGCTTCTTCGGCAGCGGCGCGCCGATGCCCGATGGCAACAACGGTGACTGGGGCTACTCGGGTCAGCTCGGCGGCGCGCTCAAGCCCATCGCCGACGCCGGCCTCAAGGGCAACGTCAGCGTGCTGCGCGGCTATCGCGCGGTCGCTAACTTCGACGTGCACTGGGCCGGCACGGCGGCGTTTCTCTCGTCGTCGCCCGTCGGCACAACCTCTGCGTCCAACCCGAGCGCAGACCCCAACTATCAGAAGTGCGCCAAGACCCTCGACCAATACATCGCCGACACCGCGCCCAACGCGCGCATTCGCTCGCTGCACGTCGGCTACAACCAGGTGCCCAACTGGGACGCAGCCCACGACAAGACCGGCTCGATCAACTACGTCAACTCCATCGCCTGGCGTGACGACACGACGCCGATCTCCAACATCCTCAGCCCGATGCAGCTCTACACGCGCGTCTTCGGCAGCGGCGACAACGTCTCCAACCAACAGGCGGCGTACCTGATCAAACGCCGGCAGAGCATCCTCGACGGCGTGCTCGACCAGTACAAGCGCCACAAAGCGCGCCTCGCCGCGTCTGACAAACAGCGGCTCGAGGCCTACGCCGCGAGCATCCGCGAGGTCGAAGGCGAGCTGGCCAACGCCGCGCTCGCGACCAACTGCCAGAAGCCCCCCGCCGAGACCGCCGGCGAAAGCTACGTCCGCAACTTTCGCACCATGCACAAGATCATCGTCGCCGCTATGCAGTGCGACCTCACGCGCGCCGCGACGATCATGTACAACGACGGCATCGGGCCCAACCAGCCGACGAGCACGGTCGCCGGCGAGCAGCACGACTCGGCGCACAACAACTGGTCGCGCCTGATCCGCATCAATCAGATCCAGGTCGGCTTGTGGGCTGACCTGCTGACGCGCATGAAGGCCGCCGGCCTGCTCTCGGAGACCGTCGTGCTGCTCGGCAGCAACATGTCCGACGGTCGCTCGCACTCGCCGGCCAACATCCCGCTGCTGGTCGCCAGCGAGAACGTCTCGGGCGAGCTGAAGCTCGGCCAGGAGATCTACGGCGTCGACGCGGCCAAGGTCAGCGACAAGAATCAGTGCCGCAACCTCGCCGACCTGCACCTCGACCTGCTCAAGCTCTACGGCGTGCAGAAGACCAAGTTCGGTGCGGGCGCCTACGCCAGCAGCGGCAAGGCCTCCGGCATCCTGACGTGAGCGCAGCGCTCCCCTTCGCCGCGCTTGTCTTCGCCTTCGCCTGCGCTGGCTGCAGCGGCAGCGTCGACTATCTGTTCGACGAAGCCGGCGCGCCGAGCGCCGACGCCGCAGCACAAAGCGGCGACGGCGGCGCGAGCGCCGACGGCAGCGCCACGCCGACGCTCCCCTCGGGCCCGCCCTCGTGCGCCAACGGGCGGCGCGACGGCGACGAGACCGACGTCGACTGCGGCGGCGCGCTCTGTCCGACCTGCCCGCTGGGCGGCAGCTGCGCGCAGGCCGCCGACTGCGTCTCCTTCGAGTGCGGCGCCGACGGGCGCTGCCGCAATGACAACGGCTGCGCCGACGGCACGCGCGAAGGCTTCGGCGCGACCGCGAGCTATCCCGACATCGCCGCCTGCGCGGGCGGCTGGTCGCTGCCGGGGCTCGTCGACACGCGCGCGCCGGCTTGCGGCCGCGCGGCGGGCAACGCCAGCCAGAATCCGAGCGGCAAAGACTGCAACGTCGCCGATCTCTGCCAGGTCGGCTGGCACGTCTGCGAAGACGCCAGCGAAGTGAAAACACGCAGCGGCGGCAACGGCTGCGCGGGCGCCGCCTTCGCTGCCGGCGCGCAGGTGTTCTTCGTCGTGCGGCAGAGCGGCCCAGGCGGCGCCATGTGCGGCGAGGGCGAAAACGATATCTTCGGCTGCGGCACCGTCGGCGCCGCGCCAGACGCCACCACCTGCGGCGTGCTCGATCGCTTCTCGCACGACCTGTGCAGCCAGCTGCCCGCGACCTGGGCCTGCGGCAGCGGCGACACCAGCGAGGCGAGCGCCGTGCGCAAGACCGCCGCGGCTAACGGCGGCGTGCTGTGCTGTAGAAACTAGGGAGCCCCGGCCCCGCCGCGGCATCGCGAGGCACTGACGCGCGCGCTACGGCGTCCTGCCGTTGGGATGACAGCCCGAGTTGGTGCAGTGCATGAAGTCGCCGGAGATGTAGCCGCTGCGCCCCTTGTGCTTGTCGTCCATCTTGCTCAGCGAGTGCTCGTGGCAGGTCCCCAGACACGAGTAGGTCTTGAGGTTGTTGGGGTCGAGGTGGCAGTTGTTGCAGGGCTTGTTCTTGTGCTTGCCCGACGTGATCGGGAAGGTGTGCGTGAAGCTCGCCGGCGTCCAGCCGTTGGTGCTGTGGCACTGCGCGCAATCGGTCGGGAAGCCATTGGCGAGATGGTTCGGGATCGTCGGCGTGCTGCGATCGCTGTTGTGGCAGCCCACGCACGTCGTCGCGGTCGGCACGCTAGGCTGACTCGGGTTGGTGTGGCACTGCGTGCACGCGGTGCTGGCGTGCTTGCCCGTCAGCGGGAACTTGCTGTGGTCGACGACGGCCGGCTTCCAGCCGTTGACGCTGTGGCAGTTGTCGCAGTTGGTCGTCGCCGTGTGGTTGGTCGCCGGCGGCGTGTGGCAGCCCTCGCACTTGGTCGGCATCGGCGTCGTGTTGTGACACTGCGTGCAGGTCACGATGCTGTGCTTGCCGGTCAGCGGCAGATAGACCGAGTGATCGAACGTCGCGCCCTTCCACACCGTAGGCGTGTGGCAGCTCTCGCAGGTGGTCGGGAAGCCGCCGACGAGATGATCGGGGTTGGTGCCTGCCGGCGGACGATCGCCGAGGTGGCACTGCTCGCAGGTGGTGCCCGTCGGCACCGACGGGTTTTGCGGATCGGTGTGGCAGTCGGTGCAGACCGGGCCGGCGTGCGCTTGCGTCAGCGGGAACTTGGTGTGGTTGAACGACGCCGGCTTCCAGCCGCCCGTGCCGTGGCAGTCGCTGCACGCGGTCGAGAAGCCTGACGCCGTGTGATCGGGACGCGAGGCGGTGGCGCCGCTCGGGATGTCGTTCTGGTGGCAGCCGACGCAGGTCTTGGGCACCGGCTCGGTGGCGTGGCACTTGGCGCAGGTCACGCCCGAGTGGCCGCCGGTGAGCGGGAACTTGAGTCCGTGATCGAACGTCGCCGGCTTCCAGCCGTTGGTCGAGTGGCAGCTGTCGCAGTCGGTGGAGAAGCCGACGGCGCGGTGATCGGGGAACGTCGGCTTCGAGCGATCGGCCTCGTGGCAGCCAACGCAGGTCTTGGCGATGGGCACGTCCGGCTTGCTCGGATCGGTGTGGCAGGTGCTGCACGCCACGCCGCCGTGCTGGCCGGTGAGCGGGAACTTGCTGTGGTCCTTGGCCGCCGGCTTCCAGCCGAAGGCCGTGTGGCAGTACTGGCAGGGCGGCAGCGCCGCGTCGAAGTGATCGGGGCGATCAGCCGTGGCGCCCTGGGGGCGGTCGCCGGCGTGACACTCGGCGCACGTCGTGCCCTTGGCTGTCTCGGGCTTGGACGGATCGGTGTGGCAGCTCGCGCACGCCGTCGTGCGGTGCTTGCCCACCAGCGCCAGCTTGGAGTGCGGGAAGGTGGCCGACTTCCAGGTCTGGATCGTGTGGCAGCTCTCGCAGGTCGTCGGGAAACCCGTCTTGAGATGGTCGGGGCTCTTCGGCGTGCTGCGGTCCTTTTCGTGGCAGGCGACGCAGGTGGTGCCGATGGGCTTGGACGGCTGGCTCGGATCGGGGTGACACGAGATGCAGGCCACGTTGGCGTGTCCGCCCTCGAACGGGAACTTGCTGTGATCGACGTCGGTGGCGGGCTTCCACGCGATGACCGTGTGGCAGCTCTGGCACTCGGTGTTAAAACCGGCCGCGGTGTGACCGGGGCCGCGCTTCTGATCTTCGGCGTGACAGCCAACGCACTTGGTGGGCACCGGCTCTTTGCTGTGGCAGCTGGCGCAGTCGGTCTTGGAGTGGCCGCCGACCAGCGGTAAGCCGCTGTGGTCGAACGCGGCCGGCTTCCATTCCTTCTGCGAGTGGCACTGCTCGCAGTTGGTCGGATAGCCCGTCGCGAGGTGATCGGGGAACTTGGCGCGCGCGCGATCCGCCTCGTGGCAGGCCAGACACGGCTTCTGCTCGGCGGATGTGGCGCTGGGGCGGTCGAGCTTGCACCCGCTGGCGAGCATTGCTGCGAGCGTCAGTGCCGCCCCGAAGGCCGCGCGCACACCACGCTGTCGTCGACACCGGGGCATCTTTTTCTTCGTGGGCGCTACCGCGCGAAGTGGACGGAAAAAATCCCACTGCGCCTCAAGCACCCGAAATTGCACGCCATCAAGGCAGCGAAAGACGGCAGCTGCCCTCGATGCAGGCCGGTTTGGCGCCGCTCAGGCCGAGCGCCGAGCAGCTGCTCTGCGCGCAGGTGAGATCGCACAGCGGCGGCTTCAGATCCCTCGGCCAGGCCATGCATGTGCAGCAGTCGTCGATGGCGAAGCAGTCATCGTCGCCGCGGCATGGCTTGCTGTCGGCGAGCAGGCACTTGCCCGCGAGACAGTAGGCCGTCGGCTTGATGCCGCGCGCCGCGCACACCGTCTGAAAACACGGCGCCGGACAAGGCGGCGGCGCCTTGCTGTTGAGAAAGTCGAGCGCGCTGCAGGTGCAGCAGTCGTCGAGCACGCCGCACTTGACGGCGTCACAGCCGGCGACCTCGCAGCGCCCGTCGCGCCGCACGCTGACCCCCGCGCCGGCCGCTGTGCACGCGTTGCCGTGCGTCTTGCCGTCGCAGCCGCACACCGGCGCCGCAATACTCGGGCAGGTGATGGGCCGCGCCTCGCAGCGGCCCTGCGCGCCGCAGGCGCCGTCGAGCTTGCAGTAGTGCGTGCTCGCGCACTGCGTGTTGTTCGTGCAGCCCGCTGGCTGCGGGCCGTCGGCACCCGGGGCGTCGCTGGCGCGCGCGTCGCTCGCGCGTGCGTCGCCGCCGACCGCACGCGTGCGCGACCCACAGGCGGCGAGCGCGAGGACCAGCACAGACAGCAACAACGACCAGTGGCGCATGCTGCGATCTTACGCCGATCCTCCGCGCTTCGGCAGCTGCAGCGGCTAGCCCAGCCACCGCGGCGTTGCCTCCAGCACGTGATCTCGCCCCGTTGCGCCTGGTATGTGCGTTGCTTCGTGTGGTCGGCAGGCAGGAGGTGCCACGCATGGCAAGCACATACACGCGCGCGCTCGTCGGCGCCTGCGCGCTGGCGTTCACGCTCGGCTCGCCGCACATCGCGCACGCCGGCAACGGCGACAAGACGCCGCTCTCCACCACACTGCGCCACCGCGTGACGTCATCGAAGCGCTGGACGCGCGAGCGCGGCAACGAGATCCGCCGCTACTCGGAGCACAAGAACGTGCGCGTGGAGCTGCGCCGCCCGCTGTTTCGCTTCCGCGGCAAGCTCGTGACGCTGCCGATGTTCAGCGAGAAGGCGGCCGCGCGCCGACTGGCCGCCGGCAAGCCCGTCGGGCTGCAGGTGCGCGGCTCGTCGATGATGATGGGCTCGGGCGGCGGCCCGCCGCTGTCGGTGGGCTTCGGCATCACGGCCGTCTCGGTCGTGACCGATCAGGCCGGCGTCAAGACGTGGTTCGATAACGTCGGCCGGCCGGCGATGCAGAAGCGCGCGCGCTCGCTGCGCAAAGACAAACAAGCGACCGTCAAGTCGACGCTCGACCCCGTGCAGCTCGAGCTGCCCTTCGATCAGCCGTCTCGAGACCGCGGTAAGTCGACGCGCCGCAACAGGCGTCCTCCGCCGCGCTAGCCAGCCGCGTGCGCTACACTGCGCGCATGAAGACGCACCACTATTCGCTTAGGCACACGCTCCGTGCGCTGCTGGCGGCGTTGGCGATGCTATCGCTCTGCGCCTGCAGCGACAGCACCCCCGCCCCGTCGGCCGACGGCAGCACGCCCGGCGCCGAAGCAGGCGCCACGACCGACCAGGGCGGCGGCGCAGACGCCGGCGATGCCGCCCCCGGTCTCGACGCACCGCAGAACACCAACGGGCTGCCGGTAGGCACGCCGACGCTGTTCGTCAACCTCGGCGACTCCATCGCCGCCGGCTCGGGCGCGCCCAAGGGGCAAGGCTACGCGCCGCTGCTCTTCAAGAACAACGACACTGCCTATCCCGAGTACGCGGGCAAGGATCTCTCGACGCGCTTTGCCGGCATCCAGATCGCCGATCACGCCAAGGGCGGCGCGCAGAGCAAAGACCTTCCCGGACAGCTCGCGCAGGTGCCGAGCAACCCGAGCGGCGACACGTTCGTCGTCGTCTCCATCGGCGGCAACGACCTGCAGGCCAACCTCCCAGCGCTCTTCAACTCCGACGCCACCCGCAACATCGCAGAGCAGGTCAAAACGAACTTCCAGGCGGTGCTCGACCACTTCGCCGACAAGGCCAAGTACGGCGGCAAGGTCGTGATCGTGTGGTTCACCGTCTACGACCCGAGCGATTCCGAAGGCAACATCCCGTCGGACAAACAGGTCTCGGGCAGCTGCATCCTGCTCAAGACGCTCGGCAACCAGGCCATGTCCGACAACCTCGACCGCTTCAACAAAGAGCTCGGCAACCTCGCGCGCGCCAACGCCAACCTCTATCAGCTCGACGTGCACGGCGCGTTCCTCGGCCACGGCTTTCACTACGACGACACGGCCGCCAAACACTACAACGCGTCGGATCCGACGCTGTGGTTCGCCAACGACTGCATCCACCCCAACCCGCGCGGACACCACGAGCTGCGGCGCCTGATCTGGGAGCAGCTGCCGGCCAAATAGCGAACGGTCTCGCAAAATCGGCCACTTCGCGCGCGCCCAAGTGCGCGAAAAACAAAGCCCCCTCTCGCGCACGGAACTTGCTGCGAGTGCCTTCATGAAAAAGGCACTCCTCGTCGCCGCGGCCGCCATCGCGCTGCAGGCACCGTTTGTCGTCGCGGCCGCGCCCAACGGGTTTCGCGGCACCGTCCGCAACAACGTCACCCGCGCCGCCGAGCTCAACCTGCTGCTCCATCGCGCCAAGACGCAGCGACGGCCCTCGCGCTGGGGCGCCGTCTCGAAGCTGATCAGCAGCGTCAAGAACGAGCAGGACATGTCGATGCACAAGCTCGGCACCATGTCGCTGCTCACTCAGAAGATGCCGCTGCTGCGCACGCAGAAGCGCGAGATCATCAACCTGGTGCGCGACAAGACGCGCGGCCTGCTGCCCAAGCGCCCGCCGATGCCGGCGCGCGGCACCATCGAGGTGCGCCACTACACGATGCAGGGCTTTCTCGAGCCGGATCTGCAGCGCCTGCAGCAGAGCGGCTTCACCGTCACGCGCACTGGCGGCCAGATCGAGGCGCGCCGCGGGCGCATCCGCGTCATCGTGCGCGAGACGCACCAGGACATCCTGCGCGACCTCAAAGACCCCAACGTGCACATGATCGTCTACAACGGTCACTCGCAGATCGGCGGCACCGTCGAGCAAGCGCTGCAGCAGGCGGCGCTCGATCCTTCGCCCAACCGCAAGCTGGTGGCGTTGTTCCAGTGCGTCGGCACGCAGACGATGCCGTTGCTCAAGGCGCGCGCGCCCAACGTCGACGTCATCACCAGCAACACGCCGCTCTACGTGCGCGAGACGCCGGCGCTGGTGCAAGCGCTCTACGAGGGCGTTCACCAGGGTGACGGCTACCACAAGCTGCGCCGCCGCATGGACAAGGCGTCGTGGGGCAAGGGCCGACTGGTCTTCCCCAACCAGACCGCTACGCTGCAACACGTCGACTTCGACCTCAACGGACAGCTCGACGCGCACCAGAACGGTCAGATCCGCGCGCTCGGCCTCTTCGAGCGCGGGTCGGCGAAGAGCCTGATGAGCGGCGTGCACTTCCTGCGCACGATGAACCCGTACTACGCCGACCAGACGCCGGGCGCGATCTTTGGCGCCCAGCAGGCGCGCACGCCGGTGGTGGCGATGGGCATCGCGGCCGACAACGCGGGCAGCGGCGTGACCAACATCGTCGATCGGCGCAACGGCAACCAGCTCTCCTTCGAGGTCGCGCTGCGGCCGCAGCACAAGCGCGGCTCGCAGGAGCTGATCGGCGCCGCGTCGGTCTTCGAGCTGCAGCTGCACATGCAGAAGCAGCTGGTCAACCAGAGCGGCGATCGCGCCAAGGTGCGCGCGCTGGCCTTCGCCGGCGAGTACCTCTCGCTGATCCCGCGTGATCGCAACAAGGCGCAGAAGGCGCTCGACTCGCTGACCGCCATGCACGGGCTGCCCAAGCTGTCGCTGTGGGACGTCGAGCGCGCCATCGCGGGCGATCACGTCATCGGCGAGCAGCAGGTCGACCGCCTCGCGCAGGTGGTCGAGCGCGCGCGCCGCAGCAGCACCAACCCCTGAGCGCGCGCGCCAACTTCCCGCTGCGTTTCTGCCTGGCTAGCGCGGCAAGTGGTCACGTCGTGACCACTGTTGCGTCGATGCAACTGCTCGTACTTTCGACAATATTTTCGAACCGCGGCGACACGCGCTCCGTAGTCGCGGCATGCACAAAGCCGCCGCTGCCGTCCTTGTCATCATCGCGCTGCCCTGCGTTGCCGCCTGCGGCGGCGAAACGCCGAGCGCGCCGCTGCATCGTCGCGCGCAGCCGCTCGTCAACGGAAGCGCCGACCCGGGCCACCCTGCTGTCGGTCAGCTGCTGTCGCCCGCCGGCTCGTGCACGGCCACCCTCGTCGGCACGCGCACGGTTATCACTGCCGCGCACTGCATAGACTCGGGCCCGATGCGCTTCGAGGCCGGCGGCGCCTCCTACGCGGTCGTCAACAAGCTCGTGCATCCGAGCTACCAGCCCGCTGGCGGGTTTCTGTTGGTGCCCATCGCCGACGTGGCGTTGGTGACGCTCGACAAGCAGCCACCGATCACGCCCATCTCGCTGCACAGCGGCGCGCCGATCAAAGGCAAGCTCGTCACGCTGGTCGGCTTCGGTCGCACCAGCGAGCTTGCCAACGACGGCGGCGTCAAGCGCGCGGCCACGCGCGCCATATCGGCAGTGCACTCGAAGGACTTCTCGTTCAAGGGCGTCTCGGGCGCGGCGCCAAACATCTGTTTCGGCGACTCGGGCGGACCCACGCTCGAGAACGTGGGCGGCGTGGAGATGCAGATCGGCATCCACTCGTTCCTGCTGGTGCTCTATTCGTTTCAGCCGGCGTGCAAGACCGAGGGCGGTGACATGCGTATCGACAAGCACCTGTCGTGGATCCGTCAAGCAGCTGGCGGCGATCTGTTCGTCGACGGCGTCGGTCCCGCGCTGCCGCCACCGCCTGCACCGGACGCGGGCGCCAAGATGACGCCCGATGCAGGCGCGGCGAGCGACGCCGGCGCGGCGGACGCGCTCGCCGCCAACGACACGCTCGCGCCCGCAGCACCCGATGGCGGCGCGACGAAACCCGACGCCGATCCGCCGGCACCCGACGCCAAGCCCACCGCCTACACGCCCGACGCGGGCGGCGCGGTGCCGCCGCCGACAACGACGCCGCCGCAGTACGACTCGCCCGCGCCGCCGCGGCCGCGCGACAGCTTCGGCCTCGCCGGCTGCGCGATGACGCCGGCGCGTGTCGCGCGCGACCGCTCGCTGCCGCTGTCGCTGGCGTTGGCGTTGCTGCTGCTCGTCGGGGTGCGCCGCCGCCGACGGGGCTGAGCCCTCCGCTCGCGGTGTGCGGCTCTCCACCAGCGCGGCGGCCCTTGCCGCCCAAATGCGCCATTTGGCGCGTCTTGCGGCTCGGCGCCGATCTTGCTCTTCGCCTCACGCGCTGGGTGTGGGAGCAACAACATGACGCGCGATCTCTGCAAACGAAACAACAGCACACGCATGCTCGAGCTGGCGCTCTTGCTCGTCGGCGCAGCGCTCTATCTACTGGCCTGCGGCGGCGGCGAAAGCAGCGGCACACCGTCGTCTGGCGATCCGCAGAAGGCCGACAACGGCGCCAAGACCTGCGCCGATGTCGACGGCTGTGTCATCGACTGCGACGGCAAGGACACCGCCTGCCAGGACGCCTGTATCGCGCAGGGCAGCGCCGACGTGCAGGCGCAGGCACGCGCCGTGCTCGACTGTGTCAATCGCGCGTTGCCCGCCGCGTGCAAAGACAAGTGCGGCGCCGAGCCATCCGAGGCCTGCGGCGAATGTCTCGACCAGCAGTGCGGCACCGAGCTGACCGCGTGCTACGGAGCGCAGCCCTAGCGAGAGCGAGCGCCTCGGGCTCGCGAGGCTACGGCGCGGCGGTCACGAGCAGATAGTCGTAGCAGCCCTTGACGCGGTCAGCCACCACGCCGGCCGTGCCGCTGCCAACGCCCGAGTGCGCGACGGAGATCTTCGTACCGCCGACGATCTCGCAGGTCAGCTGGTTGCCCTTGGCTGTCACGCGCATGCGGTAGGGCCCGCTCGAAGGGACGCTGTTGTTGGCGCCGGCGCCGAGCTCGGTCCAGTCGCTGTTGTTGTTGGTGACGACGCCGATGACGAGGCGCTTGTGATCGAGATCGAGCAAGCAGTCGTAGCCGTCCCAGTCACCGTTAGCCTTGTCGATGCGAAAGAGCAGCCCGATCGACGGCCAGTAGTCCTGCGGCACGTTGGGGTCCTTGCTCGAGACGCTGAAGGCCGACTCCACCAGGTAGTCGCCGACCGAGAGGATGTTGGGCAGCAGCTTGAGGCCCCAGGTGTCGCTGTAGTCACCCTGACAGACACGCGTGCCCATCTTGCTCCACGAGCCGCCGAGGCGCTCGCAGTCGTCGAGCGTGTCAGCGCCGTTGTTGTAGTAGTAGACCGTGTCCTTGATCGTCGGCCGCGGGTCGACGCCGTTGGGCAGCGTATCGCCGTCGATGTCGGGATCGCAGACGTCCCCGAGCTTGTCGCCGTCGATGTCGCTCTGGTTGGGGTTGGGATCGTCGGGACAGTTGTCGAGGCTGTCGGGGATCGAGTCCTTGTCGCGATCGGGGCCGCCCGCGGCGTCTGTGTCTGCTCCGGCATCAACGCCCGTGTCGCCGCCATCGCCGGCGCCCGTGTCATCACCGGCGTCCAATGCGCCGTCGGCGCGTCCATCGCAGGTGGTGCACGGCGTGACGTCGGCGCTGTCGATGCCCGCGCCATCGCGGTGCAGCAGGCTCTCGTCGGGCGCGATCAGACACGCGGGCACAGCGAAGAGCAGCCCCCCGAGCAGCGCGATGGTCGCCACAGATCGCATCAGAACCGCCCCCGCACTCCGACGACAAATTCGCCACGGCCAGCGAATCGCGAGGCGACGTCACCGCCGCGCTCGCGCGCGCCGCCGCGCCCGCCGCCGAAGTCGGTGAAGAAGAACAGCGCCGTGGTGCCGCCCGCGGCGGCCAGCGTGCAGCCGAGCATCACGTTGGTGAGCAGCCGCCGATCGATGACCTTGTCGTAGCCTTGCTGCGTTGGGTTGGCCTCGTAGTCGTCATTGGCCTTCAGCGTCTGCGCGCCGACGACGGCCGTCGTCACGCCGAGCGCCACGGTCGCCGCTACGCCGATCCAGAACCAGACCTGCGAGAGACCGCGTCGCGCGGGTGTGGCCGGCGTCTCGCCGCGTGCGGGCGACGGCGCAGCGCCGCCTTTCGCCGTCTTCGGCGGCGTGTGCGCCGAGACGTCGAGCCGCAGCGTCCGCGTCTCGCCGCCGCGCAGGTCCACCGAGCTTCGCACCGTGGCGCCGCTCGGACGGCGCACCTCGACGATGTGCGTCCCGCGGTCGAGCTTGACTCGCTGGGGCACCGGGCCGTGCTCGCGGCCGTCGACGAAGACTTTGCCCGCTCCGCGACTCTCGACGACGAGCGTGCCGATGCGCGCGCTCACCGACGCCAGCGCCTTGCGGATCGCGCTCGCGCGCGGCGATTTGCTGCCACCGGTGGCGAGGCAGCGCCGGTAGTGCTCGGCCGCCTTGACTGCCTGTGCGCGCCGCTCGTAGCAGCGCGCGATGTTGCACTCCATCAGGAAGTGCGGGCGCAGCGTGTTGGCGCGCTTGAACGCCTCGAGCGCGCCGAGGTAGTCGTGCTGGTCGAAGAGCTTGGCGCCGCGAAGATAGGCAGCGCGCGCCGGATCGGCCGCGGCCTTCTTCTTGTTGGCGACGGCCTCGCTGGCGCCGACGACGAGCGCGAGCGACACGACCGAGGCGATGGTGCGCGAGAAGGTCATTTGGCGTACGGGTCGCCGAAGAGGCCGCGGCCGTCTTTGCCTGCCCGCTTCTTGGTCGTCTTCTTCTTGCGCCGCTTGGCGCGTCGCCGAAGAACACGACGACGCCTACGCGTTCGCGCGTGCGCTCGCACGCTCGATGCGGGCTTCGTTACGACGGCCGGCGCCGGATCGGACTGCGCCGAGCCCGCCTGCTGCGCGACATCAACAGG
>JAGQIK010000351.1 GCA_020431405.1 Myxococcales bacterium | reverse complement strand
GTGGGCCAAGAAGTGGTGGTAGGCCGCTAGCAGCATCTCCCGCAATATTCGGGAGTTGCCTGCGCGCTGCCAGGATCCGCTCAAGATCCGCCGCGACGAGCCGTTGCATCGGAGGCCCAGGAGGCCCCCATGCGCGTAGCTCATCTCGGCGACCCTCTCTCCGCTCGGCTTCACGCCGCCGCGCTCGGCGCCGCCGCCGAGGCCAGCGATGATCGCCACCTCGTGGTGACCGATCTCGCCAGCCTCGCAGGCGACGTCGACCTGGTGCACGTGCACGGCATCGAGGCCTTCCGTCGATTCGAGTCGATGCTCGTGCAGCGCCCGCACGTGCTGCACCTGCTGGCGCCCGCGCCTGACGTGCCGGCACGCTCGCCGGTGGTGCTCGGTGACGCGCGCATGCGGCCTTCCGCGCCGCAGCTGCCGTTCGCCCCGCCGGCCTTCAGCGAAGTGGCCCCCGCCGCGCCGTTTCTCGGCGAGCCGCTGATGATCTACCGCAGCCCGTCGCTCGCGGGCGCCTTCGCCGAGCAGGTCGACGTGGTGCTCGAGCAGCTCGCGCGCCGGCTGCGCGAGCACGTGGTGGTGGTCGTGCCGCCGACCAACGTCTCGTACGCGCAGGCGCTCGAGGTGCGCAGTCGATGTCACGTGGCGTGCTGTCCGGCCCTCGGCGCGCACGGTGCCGAGGCGATGACGGCGATGGCGCAAGGGTTGGTGGTCGTCAGCGACCAGAGCGAGGGCGACCTCGCCGAGTGGGCGCAGCTTCTCGGCATGGCGCCGCCGCTGGCCTTCTGCCGCGACGTGCGCGACCTCGCCGATCTGATGATGACCTTCGTCGCCGAGGCGGCCTCTGACGCGGCGGCGCTGCGCACGCGCCAGGCCCACTCGCGCACCTTCGCGCGCCAGCGGCGGCCTGCCGAGCGCGTCGCGCGCTGGTGGCAGCACGCCTACGCCGCCGTCGCCGCCGGCGCACCCATCGCGCACGCCCGCAAGGCGCCGCTCGGCTCGTCGAAGGAGATCGTGCACCTCTACGACAAGACCTACTACCTCGGCGGCCGCTCGTCCTACAACCACCAGGTCATCGGCGTGGAGGGCTATCAGGACTTTTCGCGCGGCGAGATCTACGCCAAGAAGATCGAGTCGGCGCAGCGCACAGACTTTCGCGGCAAGTCCGTGCTCGACCTCGGCTTCGGCCGCGGCGAGCTCCTGCGCTATTGCAAAGACCACGGCGCGGCGCGCTGCGCCGGCGTCGACTACAGCGCCGCCGCCTGCGAGATCGCGCGCGAGTTTTGCGCCGGCCGCGACGTCACGCTGCACCACGCGGCGCTCGACGAGCTCGCCGCCATCGAAGAGATGGGCGGCCCCTTCGACGTGATCTACGCCATCGACGTCTTCGAGCACGTGCAGGACCACGAGATCGCGGCCTGCCTGGCGCAGCTCGCGCCGCACATGGCGCCCGGCTGCCAGATGGTGGTCGAGACGCCCTGCGTGCAGTTCGGCGACTACCTCGAGATGCACAACAACTACCACAGCGCCGAGGGCCTGCAGCGACTGCTGGCCCCGTACTTCGCGCACGTGCGCGTCGAGACCGAAGGCCCTTGGTACGTGGTGGTGGCGACGCGCGACGCTGCCACGAGCCAGAGCCAGGGCCCGGCCCGCCCGCGCTACAGCGCGGCGCAGGCCGCGATCACGTCGGCGTAATCCGTTTCGAACGCTTCGCGCGCCCGGGCGTACAGCGCGAGATCCACCGCGTTGTGCGCCTCGGTGTAGCGGCGCGCGTCGTCGCTCATCTGCTCGCGCGAGGGCGGCGTGGCGTTGACGCGCGCCATCAGCGGCACGTAGTCGGCGCCCGCCAGCGCCGCGATGCAGACCAGCGAGGCGACGAAATGCTCTTGCATGCCGACGAAGGCGCGCTGCGCGTACGCGGCGTGCGCGCGCTCGGCGAGCTCGGCGTCGTCGGGCGCCACGGTGAGAAGCTCGCCAGCAGCGCGCACCACGTCGAGCGTCTCGGGCGTGCCGACGTCGCTGTGCACCAGCAGGTGGCGCGCGAAGACCTCGCGGTTTTGACACTGCTCGCTCATCACGCGGATATAGGCGTCGTAGCTCTCGTAGAACGCGGGCGCCTGCGTGCCGGCCTTCTTGTAGTTGGCCTTCTCGTAGCGGTAGGCGCTGAACCAGCGTGCCAGCGGCTCGCGCAGCAGCGTCACCTGCCGGCGCTCGCGCAGCCAGCGCTGCCGCAGCGGCAGCGGCAGATGGTGATGCACGAGGCGCATGCCGTGCGGCGGCTCGCCGCGCTCGGCGGCGGCCTCGACGTTGCGCCACAGCCTCGCGTAGAACGGATCGTGGTAGAGGTCGAAGCAGCGCGACGGCCCGAGGGCCTGCTGCAGCGAGGCGTGCATCGACGCGCCGGCGCACTTGTAGATGTGTTCGAAGACGACGAGCCCCTGCCCGCCCGCGCGCTCGCGGATCGCGTCGCGCAGCGCGGCCCAGCGCTCGTCGCGCTCGAAGTGCACCACGCGCTCGTCGAGCGCGTCGCCGACGCGTGCCGCCTCGCGTAGAAGCGCCTTGGCGGCGCGCGCGTCGCCGACAGCGCGCCGCGCCTCGCCGAGCGTCTGCAGCGCGACGAAGCCCACGGCGCCGCCGTCGTGCTGATGCGGCTCGGCGAACGCCGCCGCCTCGGGGCTGAAGCCGCAGCGCGAGAGCAGCGCGGCTGCGCTGACGATCGCCGCCGCGTCGCCACGGCCGCGGCTGGCGCGCGCCAGCAGCTGGTCGATCACCGAGCGCATCTCGTCGTAGAGGCCCAGCACCGACAGCAGGTTGGCGGCATCGGCCAGCGCGCCGCAGTCGTCGCGATCGAGCGCCACGGCGCGATCGAAGGCCTGCAGCGCGAGCAGTGGCTCGTAGACGCCAACGTAAAAGCGCCCCAACTGGCGTTGCCAGTGCGCGCTGCCGCGCTCGATGTGGCCGAGCATCACGTGCGGCCGAGTCGTCTCGTCGAGCTTCGCCAGCGGCTCGGCGAGGCCACAGATCAGCCGCCACTCGGCCGGCTCGAGCTGCTCGGCGACGGAGATGTCTTCATCGAGGCGCGCCAGCAGCGCGTCGCGGTCGTGTTGGCTCATGGCCCACCAACGACCAGATCCGGGCGATCTTTAACGCGATAGCGCTGCTTCGAGCGTCTCCAGGGCGGCCTCGGCGAACGCCTCGGGGTACTCCTCGTGGGCGAAGACTTTGCCCGGGATCTCCACCAGGTCCGCTGGCCCGCCGAGCTCGCCGAGCATCGCGCGCGCGCGCTCGAGCGGGAAGAAGCGGTCGTCGCGGCCCCACACCAGGCGCGTGGGGCAGCTGATGCGCGCGTGCACGGCGGCGAGGCCGTCGATGACGGCGGTGTCGAAGCCGTCGAGCAGACGCATCTGACCGGCCATCACGTCGCGGTCGCGCAGCGCGTCGATGAACAGCTCGCCGAACTCGCCGTCGAGCCGCGCGCGGTCGTCGAAGCAGCCGCCGAAGGCAAAGCGCGTGCGGCGCAGCGGACCGACCATCGCCGCGCCGAGCAGCCTGCGCATGCCTGGCACCTTGGACAGCGCGCCGAGCACCGAGACGAGCGGCGAGTGATATGCGGTGATCTCGGTGTTGCCGAGCACCAGCGCCGCGACGCGCGCGTCGTCGGCGGCGAACAGCCGCGCGACGCCTCCACCGCTGTCGTGCGCGACGATGCCAAAGCGCTCGAGGCCGACGGCGTCGACGAAGCGGCGCAGCGACTCGGCGTGACCCTGCAGGCTGATCGGCGCGTCGTCGCCGCTGCGCGTGGCGCCGACGCCCGGCAGATCGATGAGGTGGCAGGTAAGCGCGTCGCCAGGCGTGGCGCCAGCTCGCGGAAGGTCGCCATGTGCAGCGGCCAGCCGTGCACGAACAACACGTTCGGTCCGCGACCCAGCACGCGATACGCGATATGGCTGTGACCGATGTCGACGAAGCGCAGCCGCGCCTCGCGCAGCCGCATCGGCACGGAGACGCCCGTCCGCCCGCGCGCCCTGTTTCGCTGCACGTCGCTCATCAAGCGACTGACTTGCATCATCATCCTCTTCTCCTCTCTCCCGCTCGTCAGGTGTAGTCGCGGCCGCTAGCGCGCTCAATTACCCGCCGAGGTAAGTGAGCCCCGCGCGCGGCGCCGCTATGCTCTCGGGCATGACCTCACGAACCGAAAAGCCGGGCCTGTTTCCCGCGTTGCTCAAGTTCTGGCGCGGCCGGCGCGGCCTCAGCCAGCTCGACCTGGCGCTCACCGCCGACGTCTCGGCGCGCCACGTGAGCTTTCTCGAGACCGGGCGCGCGCGGCCGAGCGAGGAGATGTCGCTGCGCCTCGCCGACGCGCTCGGCTTGCCGCTGCGCGAGCGCAACGAGCTGCTGCGCGCCGCCGGCTTCGAGGCGGCCTTCGCCGAGCCGCCACCCGGCGCCGGGCTCGACGGCGTCGTCGGTCGCGCGCTCGACCGCATGATGGCGCAGCACGAGCCGTTTCCGATGGTGCTGATGGACCGGCTCTACAACGTGCTGCGCCTCAACCGCGGCGCGGCCGCGATGCTCTCGCGCGTGGTAAAAAACCCCGCCAAGTCGCAAAACGCGCTGCACGCGCTGTTCGATCCCGAGGGCGCGCGCGAGTTCATCGTCGATTGGAAGCGCGCCGCGTACTCGATCCTCTCGCGCCTGCACCGCGAAGTGCTCGAGCACCCCGGCGACACGCAGCGCGCCGAGCTGCTCGACGCGCTGCTCGCCTACCCCGACGTGCCGCGCGACTTTCACAAGCCCGATCTCGACGCCCCCAGCGAGCCGGTGCTGACCTTTCAGCTGCGCCGTGGCGATCTGTCGCTGACCTTTCTAACCACCGTGACGCGCTTTTCGGCGCCGCAGAACGTCACCCTCGACGAGCTGTGTATCGAGAGCTACTTCCCGCTCGACGACGCCACCGAGGCGGCCTGCCGCGCGCTCGAACGCTAAGCGGACGCAGGCTCCGCTATGCTCGCGCCATGACGACGAGCCGACCCTTCGGAAACGCCGGACGAGCGCTGCCCATCGTCGGGCAGGGCACGTGGCAGATGGAGCGCGACGATCGCGCGCGCGCCGTCGAGGCGCTGCGCGTCGGCATCGACGCGGGCCTGATCCACATCGACACCGCCGAGATGTACGGCGACGGCCGCGTCGAAGCGATCGTCGGCGAGGCCATCGCCGACCTGGCGCGCGACACGCTCTACATCGTCTCCAAGGTGCTGCCGCACAACGCCAGCGCCGCGGGCACCATCGCCGCGTGCGAAGCGAGCCTGCGGCGGCTCGGCACCGACTACCTCGATGCCTACCTGCTTCACTGGCGTGGCGCGCTGCCGCTGGCCGAGACCTTCGAGGCCTTCGAGCGCCTCGTCGAGGCGGGCAAGATCCGCCGCTACGGCGTCAGCAACTTCGACGTCGAAGACATGATCGAGGCCCACGCGCTGGTCGGCGACGGCAAGATCTGCTGCAACCAGGTGCTCTACTACCTCGAAGAGCGCCACATCGAAGGCGGCCTCAGCGGCTGGTGCCGCGATCACGGCGTGGCTGTCGTCGGCTACAGCCCCTTCGGCTCGGGCAACTTCACGGCGCCGCGAAGCCCCGGCGGCCGCGTGTTGGCCGAGATCGCTGCCGCCCACGATGCCACCACTCGCCAAGTCGCGTTGGCCTTCTTGGCGCGCGATGCCTTCGTGATCCCCAAGTCCGCGCGCGCCAGCCACGTGCGCGAAAACGCCGCCGCCGCCGCGCTGGCCCTCACCGATGCCGACCGGCAAGCCATCGACGCGGCGTTTCCACTACGCCCCCGTCACGGGCTGCCGATGATCTAGGAAAACTCCCGAGAAAATCGGGACCGGGTCAGAATGGCACTGATAAGGGCTTAGAATCGCGCAGATAAAATATAAGCGCGCACATTATATGTATTGCGAATTACGTCACCATGTTCAATAAAAGAGCATGCACATGCGCTGTGGCGTAGGCTCGAGCACCAACCCGTCCACGACCACCGCCGCCCGCGCCGCCGCCAAGCAGGCCCTCGTGGCGCTGCAAGGCGAGCCGGCCGATGCGGTGCTGCTCTTCGCCGCCGCCGAGCACGATCAGCAACAGCTGCTTCAAACCGTGCGGCAGGTCGTCGGGTCGCAGGCGACGATCGTCGGCTGCTCGGGCGAAGGCGTGATCACGCAGTCGCAGGCCTCGGAGCGCTGTTATGCGGTCGCAGTAATGGCCATCCGCGGCGAGCGCCTGCGCTTCGAGTCGTTTTCGGCCAGCGGCTACGGCAGCAACACCGCGTCGTGCGTCTCCGAGCTGGCCGCGAACCTCGCGCGCGCCGTGCGGGACGACACGCGGTTGTTGATGCTCTTTGCTGATGGCCTCTCGGGTGACTGCACCGCGCTGCTTCAAGCGCTCGAGGGCGCCGGCGTGACCGTGCCCGTCATCGGTGGCACCGCCGGCGACTCGATGACCATGACCGCGACCTACCAGTATCACGACGACCAGGTGATGCAGGGCGGCGTCACGGCGCTGCTGCTCGGCGGCGATGCAGAGGCGCGCGTCGCCGTCGCGCACGGGTGTACGCCGATCGGTTTGCGCCGCACGGTGACGCGCGCTGCGGGCGGCTGGATCTACGAGATCGACGGCCTGCCCGCTTGGGAGGTCTTTCGCGAATACCTCGATGGCGAGCCGACGGATCTGAACGCCGACGGCATCATCCACCTGTGTGTCGGCGAGCCGCTCGACGAGCCGCGCGCGCGCGAGTACAGCGACTACGTCATCCGAACACCGATGAAGCTCGACGGCGACAGCGGTGCGCTGTTCTTTCCTGGCGGCGGCCTCACCGAAGGCACCACCGTGCAGATGACCCGGCGCGACCAGGACGAGATCAAGCGCAGCGCACGCCGCTGCGCCGAGTCACTGAGCGATACGTCGCACAAGCCCGCCTTGGTGCTGCAGGTCGACTGCGCCGGGCGCGGGCGCGCGCTGTTCGGCTCGTGTTTCGGACGCGATGTCGTCGAGCCGATGCAGCAGGCCATCGGACAGGACGTGCCATGGATCGGGTTCAACTCCTACGGCGAGATCGCGCCGCTCGGCGGCAGGCCCTACTTTCACAACTACACCGTGGCGCTGCTCGCACTCTTCGAGACCCCGGCGCCATGACAAACGGCTCGGACGTCGTCTCGCGCGCTGATCTCGACGCGCAGATCAAGCTGCTCGTGCGCACCGAGCAGCGACTCTCGCGCGCTCGGCGCTCGCTCGATCTACAGCTCGACCGCATGAACCTGCTGTCCGACTTCGCGCTAGCCTGCTCGGGCCTCAGCTCGCAGGACGAGATCTGGCGGCAGGGTCTGGCCGTGCTGCAGCAGCCGTATTTTCCCGCGCGCGCGAGCGCCTTTCGCTTCGACCCGGCAGCCGACAGCATCGAGCTTCTCGAGCGCGAGAACGAGGAGGTGACACAGTATCACTACGACGATCCCGGGATGCGGGCGATGCTCGCCTGGCTCGACGAGCTGATGGCGCCGACGCTGCTGCACGAGGTCGAGGGCGAGGCCGCCCGGCTGCTCGAGCTGGCTGGCACGCCATCTCCCGCCGCCTGGATGGTCGTGATGCCGATCCGGCTGCAGGGCACGCTCGCCGGTGTGGCCGTGCTGCGCGACCACGCGCGCGCGCGCAGCCACCTCGTCGACAAGCCCGGCGAGCGCGACGCGGCGTTCTTCTCGCTGGTCAGCAGCCACATCGGTCACGCCCTGGAAAACGCCAACATGGCGGCGCACCTGCTGTCTCAGAGAAGGGCGCTCAGCCAGCGCAATCTGCAGCTGGCGCAGAGCCTCTCGCGCCTCGAGCGCACGCAGCAGGCGCTCTCTCAGGCGCAGAAGATGGAGGCCATCGGTCGGCTCGCCGGCGGCGTGGCACACGACTTCAACAACATGCTGACGGTGATCATCAGCTACGCGACGCTGATGAGCGACGAGGCGGACTGCCCGATGGCACGAGAGATCGCCGAGTCGATCCTCGAGGCCGGCGATCGAGCCGCCGATCTAACAAGACAGCTGCTCGCCTTCAGCCGCACACAGCCGCGCGAGGTCGGCGTCGTCGACGTCAACGTGGTCGTTGGCGCCTTGCAACAGATGCTCTCGCGGGTCATCGAAGAGGACACCGAGCTGCATGTCTCGCTGTCGCGACAAGACCTCTTCATCCAGGCCGATCGCAGCCAGCTCGAGCAGATCGTGCTCAACCTGGTGGTCAACGCACACGACGCCATAAGCGGGCCGGGCAGCATCCGCGTGCGCACGCGGCAGGCTACCGCCGACGAGCTGCTCGATCTCGACAGTGACCGCTACTGCGTGCTCGAGGTCAAAGACACGGGCTCGGGCATGGACGAGCACACGCAGCGCCGGCTGTTCGAGCCATTCTTCACGACCAAGGATGTCGGTAAGGGCACGGGCATGGGCCTCGCCACGGTCTACGGCATCGTCAAGGCGAGCGGCGGCGAGATCACGGTCGACTCCAAGCCCGGCCACGGCTCGACGTTTCGCGTTTTTCTGCCAACGGTCGACGAGGCGCCGATGCAGGCCTGCCAAGGCAAGCCCGATGCCGCCGGCACGGGCAGCGAGTCGATCTTGCTCGTCGAGGACGACGCGGGCATCCGCAGGCTGGTCGAGCGCGTGCTGCACAAGGCTGGCTATCGCGTGACCATCGCGTCCAACGGACGAGAAGCGCTCGAGCTGGGGGGGCGCGAGCGCTTCGACCTGCTGGTGACCGACATCGTGATGCCGTACGTCAACGGCGTGCAGCTCGCGACAGAGCTCGGGGAGACCAACAGAGATCTGCGCGTGCTGTACATGTCGGGCTACGCTGGCCAGCACCTGCGCGCGCGCGGGCTCAAGGCCGACGAGCGCTTCCTGGCCAAGCCCTTCACGCCGGCCGAGCTGCTGCGCAACGTTCGCAGCGCGCTCGAAGGCCGCGCGCGGCCGTCGTTATCGTCTTCGCGTTCGCAGATCGCGAGATAGCGTCAGAACAGCCCCGCGAGCCCGATCACGCCTCCGCTGCCGTCGGGCGCGACACCGGCGGTGAGGCGAAACATGCCGAGCGCTTCGAGGTAGCGCGCGGCACGCGCGTCGGCGATGACGTCGAAGGCCAGCGCTACGGCTGCCTGAGCGCACAGCCCCGCGCCGACACCGACCGCGATGCGGTTTTCGCGGCGCGAGCCGATCGCGACGCTGATGGCGCCGCCGAAGATCACGCCGAGCTCGATCCACTTGAGCATCGTGAAAGAGCGCCGCACCTTTTCCATGCGCAGCATCTCGTCGAGCGCGTATTTGGACGCGTCGCTGTCGAGCTGAGAGAGCAGCCCCGCGACCTGCGCGTCGGTGCGATACAGCAGCACCGAGCCGATCAGCGCTTCGACTAGCCCCAGCGCCATCACCGGCACGCTCGCCGCGCGCAGCGTCTTGCCGCCACGCCAGATCGCCACGCCGCCGAAGGCCAGCGACGCTAGGCCGATGCCCAGAAACACGCCGCCCGCGCGCTTCTCGCCGCCGAAGTAGCCCTTCATCGCCGCGGCCATCTCGGGCTTTTCGGGGAGCTTTGCTTGCGAACGCTGTCCGAGCGAAAGCAGCGTGCAGCCGAGAACGAGCGCGAAAACGAGGCGGCGCGGACAGAACGTCATCGCCGACGAGCCTACCGCGCTAGAGCGCGTATTTGCTGGCGGCGTTGAGGGCGCTGAGCGCGATGATCCAGGCGGTCGTATAGAGCACGCCCGCGAGCAGACCGATGATGCCGGTCACCAGGCCAGCGATGGACATGCCGTTTCCGCCGATGCCTGGCGTACGCCGACGCGTCGAGCGGTGCTTGGCGAAGAGCACGATGCCGACGATGCCGCCGATGATGGGAAGCACCGGAACCCAGCACAGCACGATCGACACGATGCCGAGGATCATGCCCACGATCGCTTTGCCGTCGGTCTTGGCCGGCGCGGCCCCTTGCGCCATCGGAGGCGCGGCGTAGCCGATGGGGCTCGCGACGTTGGCGGCCTGGTGCGGGTACGCCGGCGGCGGCGGCGCGTTGTGCGGGTGGTTTGCGGGCGTCTGATTGACGTGGTTCATCTGTCGATCCCTCGTTGAAGAGTGGCCAGTACCTACGAAGGATCTGTCCGAGTCTTCCCGCCCGAGCGTGCTCAGCGCTCTACCGTCACCCCGCGCCAGAACGCGACGTGGTCCTTGATGTTGGCCGCCGCTTCCTTCGGCTCGGGGTAATACCAGGCGGCGTTTTCGTTGCGCTGACCATCGACGACGACGTGGTAGTAGCGCGCCGTGCCTTTCCAGCCGCACACGGTGGTGTGCTCGCTTGGCTCGAGCAGCGCGCGGTCGACGCTGTCAGGCGGAAAGTAGACGTTGCCTTCGACGAGCTCGTGCGTGTCCGTTTCGGCGATGGTTTGGCCGTTATAGCTCGCTCGTGGCATGGCGTCCTCCTTGGCTGAGCGCTAGTACGGGAAGCGATCTATAGCGTGGCGCAGCGCCGTGGCCAGCGCTGCGCGGTCGGTGTGGTAGCCCGGCTCGAGCAGCTCGCGGATCTCGTCAGGGGTCGCGTCGCCGACCAGCCCAGGGACCTTGGCCATCGCGTCGGCGAGCGCCAGCGCGCGCTGCTCGATCTCGCGCCAGCGTGTCTCGGCGTCGTCGGCATCGAGCAGCGCCAGCGCCAGCTCGCCGCTGGCGGTCATCACGCCGTAGCGCAGAAACGCCCCGATGACATAGCGCGTGTCACTGGCGGCGAGCAGGTCGCCCTCGCCGTCTTCGCGCTCTCCCTGAGCCAGCGCCGATAGCCCGCGCACCTTGAGGATCAGCTGCCGCGGGTAAGGCTCGTATTCGGGCAGGTCGTCGAGCGCGACGTCGCACAGATCGGCGGCGCGTCCGTGCTGGCCGCGCGCGGCGTAGGCGCGCGCCAAGCCGTAGCGCAAGAAGGCCGCGTTGGCGCGCGCGCCGCTCTGCACCATCACGTTTTCTTCGAGCCCTTTTTCGAAGCAGCGGTGCGCTTCATCGAGCTCACCCTCGCGCAGCGCGAGGTTGCCCAGATAGCAGCGCGCACGCGGCACCTCTTCGGGGTATGTCTCGCGCAGGTAGCGCAGCGAGCGCTCCAGGCAGCGCCGCGCCGCGGTGAAGTCGCCCATGATCGAGCACAGCTCGCCGAGGTTGCCCAGCGTCTTGGCCTGCTCGCGTTTGCTCTGCTTGAGCGAGCGCTGCAGCTCGAGCGTCTCTTCGAGCAGCGCGCGCGCCTCGTCGTAGCGATAGCTGTCACGCCACAGCACGGCGAGGTTTCCGCGCAGCCCGAGGTAGGTCTTGGGATCGATGGCGCCCTCGACCCACAGGTCCTCCGACAGCGCGCGCGCCAAGCGCAGCGTTTCGGCCGCGTCGGTCACGCGCCCCGCGTGCACCAGCGCGGCGCCGATGCGCCAGCGGCAAAGAAGCTCCTCGCGCCGCCACAGCGCCGGGTCGTTGCGCCTGCCGCGCTGCATGAAGATCGCGCCGAGAGCGGCCTCGAGCATCACGCGCGCGCCGACGCTGTCGCCGTGCTTCTCGAAGAGCGCCACGCCGCGCTCTACCGAGGCTTCGATTTCCACCGAGCTCGGATCCCCGGCGCGCAGCGCGCCCTCGCCGAAGACCGTGCCGATGAGCTCGGCGATGTCCTTGGCGCCGACGATGCGAAGCTCGTCGCTCTCGGCGTCGTCGTTGCTGAACAGATCGCCGACGAGCTCGAGCACGTTGGCGCTCGAGGCCGACGCGCCGGCTTCGCGGGCGTCGTCGGCGGCGAGCACGAGCCGCGTGGCGAGCGGTCGCTCGCGCCGCGCCGCGCGTGTCTTGGCCGCCACCGCGCTGACGGGTCGCAGCCGGCCGCGCTCGTCGATGTCGCCGCTCGACAGCACGTCGGGCGGCAGCGGCGCGCCGCTGTAGGCGGCGTAGTAGAGCAGCGCCGCGGGCACGGCGATGCTGGCGCCGTCGGCGACGACGGCCTTGCCCGCCGCGTCGAGCGACATCGCCAGCGCGCGCACGCGTGCCGGCACCAGCTGGTGACGCGAGGCGAGCAAGCGCAGCACGGCCGACTCGGCGCGCTCGAGCGCGGCGTTGAAGGCGGCGCCGGTGCCCTCGGGGCGCGCGTTGCGCCCGTCGATGGCGTCGCGCAGCGTCAGCTCGGCGACGAAGGCTTCGTGGCTCGCCTCGCTGTCGACCAACAGCGCGTAGACCGAGCGGCCCTCGATGTTGGTGCTGACCTCGAAGGTCGGCCGGTTGTCGAGCTCGCGCACGCGCTTTTCGAGCGCCTCGGCGAGCGGGGCTGGCAGCGTCACGCGCGCGCTGACGGTCACCGGATCGTGGCGCGCTTCGAGCCGGTTGATCACGTACAGGCCCACGCGTGTCAGATAGAAGTGGCTCTCGGGGTCTGCGCTGGTCCAGGCCGCCGAGACCAGCTCGAGGGCGCGCACGATGTTGCCCAGGCGCTCGGCCTGATCCTGAGCGATTCGGGCGGCTGCCAGGGCGATGCTCACCGTCTGCAAATCGTAACAAAAGGAAATCGTTCTTTGGTTGCGATAGGCTGAGAAATCACCGCGCAAGACTTCTTCGCGGCATGGAAAGACCCTTTGTCGTCTGATCCGCTCACAAGCTCGCGCGAGCTGGTCGCTCGCATCGGCGCGGCGAGGGTGCGCCAAGCGCTGCACAAGGTGCTCGTGTTGTGGGATCTAGGCTATCTGCGCGAGGCGCTGGGGCAGTTTCGCCAGCACGCTGAAGCCGCGCTGACGCGACTCTGCAACGCCAGGGCTGAAGATCTCGCGCCGCAGCTTTCGCGCGGACAGACCGCCAAAGTGGTCGAGCGGCTCTACGAGGAGCGCGGCGTGCTGCCGGCGCGCGTGGCGTTGCACCTGCACACGATGCTCGCGTGGGGCAACTACGCCAGCCACCACCAACGTCGCGCGCACCACGCGCGCCCGTCGGACCTCGCGCTGCTGCTCGGCATCGCCGTCGAGCTCGAGGGCTGGGTCGCCGCCGAGCTCGGCGAGGCTTCGATCTTCGTCGAGGACGCCGATCACGACCAGAGCGCCGCGCGCGTCGCCGACGACAGCGCGGCGCAGGGGCTCGACATCGAGGTCGCGCGCGCGTTCGTGCGCGAGGCGGGCGGCGCAGAGCAGGTGCGCAGCGCCGGCTACAAGCTCGGAGCACCGCAGCTTGGCGTCGAGCTGTACTGGCGTGTTCCGGCGCGCGGCGGCGAAGCGCGTGCCGCCGGCAGCAGCGAGGCCACGCCCTACCGCGGGCTGGCGCCCTTCGAGCCGGAGGACGCGGCGAGCTTCATCGGCCGCGAGGCGTTGACGGCGCGCGTCGTCGAGAGCGTCGACACCAAGCGGCTGACGTTGCTGTCTGGCGCCTCGGGCGCTGGCAAGACGTCGCTGCTGCGCGCGGGGCTCGTACCCGCGCTGCTCGAGCTCGACGCCGGCGTGCTGCTCGTCAGCGAGGCCTCGGCGCGCTCGCTTCGCATCGTCGACGCCGTGCTCGAGCGCTGGGGCTCGCGCGCGCTGGTGGTGATCTTCGATCAGCTCGAGCGCGCGCTGCTCGCCGAGGTCGACGCCGACCTTCGGCGCGAGCTTCTCGCCCACGTGCTGCGCATCGGCGAGCCGCGGCCGACCTTCAGCGAAGCGCCGAGCGAAGGGCCGCCGCCTGCAGATCGCACGGCGATGGCGCGGCGCGTGGTGGTCAGCATCCGCGAAGACTTCGTCGGGCGCCTCTTGCGCGAGACGCGCGCCGTCGACGAGCGGCGCGCCGCCATCGTGCACCGCGGCGACGCCTTCATCGCCGTCGAGCCGCTCGACGCCGAGGCCACGCGCGAGGCGATCGTGCGCCCGCTGCAGGGCAGCGGCGTGCGCTTCGACGAGGCGCTCGTCGAACGGCTGCTGCGCGAGCTGTCCGAGGAGCGCGGCATCACGCCAGCGCGCCTGCAGATCGTGTGCGGCCGACTGTGGGCGGCGGCGCGCCACGCCGAGCGCGCGCGCATCGACGAGGCGCTCTACGACGAGCTCGGCGGCGCCGAGCGCATCTTCGGCGGCTATCTCGACGAGGTGCTCGCCACCGAGCGCTACGACGGCAGGCTGCTCGACGCCGACGTCGAGCGGCGCGATCTGGCGCGCGCTGTGCTGCGCGCGATGACGGGCAGCGAGGCGCGCCGCTGGGTCGACCTCGGCGCGCTGTGGAGCACGCTGCCACCCTCGACGCGCGCCGACGAGCTCGAGCTGCGCGGCGTGCTCGACCAGCTCATCGCCGACCGCGTCGTCGTCTCGCGCGGCGCGCCGGCTGGCACGCTGCTCTACTCGCTGGTGCACGACCAGCTCGTCTCGGTGGTGCGCGCGTTCACCAGCGCCACCGAGCTCGAGCTCTCGCAGGCGCAGGAGCTCGTCGAGCGCGGCCTGCGCGCCTACGGCGAGCACGGCGAGCTGCTCGTCGGGCGCCCGCTGCGGCTCGTCGAGCGGCGCGTCTTGGACATGCCGCGCGAGCAGCGCACGCGCGCGCGGCCGCTGCTCGTGGCGTCGCTGCGCGCGCGTCGCGTACGGCGTGCTGGCGTCGGGCTGTTGGTGCTGATCGCGTTGGCGGGCCTCTCCTTCGGCGTGGTGCAGCTTCGGCGCGCTGTAGTGCAGCGCGATCGCGCGGTGGCGGTAGCCGACGAGGGCGTGCTGCTTCGCGCGCGGCTCGAGATGGACCGCGATCCGACGCTCGCGGTGGCGTGGCTGCGCAACCTCGCGCGCCCTTCGAGCGCTGTCGGCGTGCGCACGCTGCTCGAGGAGGCACGGCGGCGCGGCGTCGCGCAGGTGCTGTCCGGTCACGAGGCGCTCGTCACGGCGTGCGCGTTCGTGCGCGGCGGCGGCGCGCTGCTTAGCGCCAGCCGCGATCGCACGCTGCGGCTGTGGTCGCTAGCGGCACTCGGTGCGGGCGCGCGCGGGCTCGGCCGGGCGCCGGCGGTGTGGCGCGGTCACAAGGACTTCGTCAGCGCGATGGCCGTCTCGCCCGACGGAGCGCTCGTCGCTTCGGGCAGCTGGGACAACACGATCCGGCTCTGGTCGCTGCCAGGCGGCCGCACCGTCGCCACGCTGCGCGGCCACGGGACGTGGGTTTACGGGCTGGCCTTTTCGCCCGACGGCAAAGTGCTCGTCTCGGTGGGTGTCGATGGCCTACGCCGCTGGGACGTGGCGCGGCGCGCGCTGATCGACAAGACGCCGATCCGCGCGCACGCGGGCGAGGTGGTGGCGGTGGCGTACTCGCCGCGCGGCGATCTTTTCGCCACCGCCAGCCTCGATGGCAGCGCGATGGTCTACGACGCCAAGCGCGGCGTTCGCCTCGAGCCGGCGCTGCTCGGCCACAAAAAGAGCGTCTATGGCGTGACGTTCTCGCCCGACGGGCGGCTTTTGGCCACGGCTAGCCTCGACGGCGCCGTGCGCCTCTACGACAGCGCGGCGCGCGGCGCGCCGATCGCCGAGCTCGGTCGCCACGCCGACGGCGCGCTGGCGGTAGCCTTCTCACCGAGCGGCCGGCGGCTCGCCTCGGCCGGCGCTGACAAGCTGGTGCGCCTCTACGACGTGGCGCGCCGCGCGCCGGTGGGTCCGCCCCTTCGCGGTCACCTCGGCTTCGTGCGCGCGCTGGCTTTCTCTCCCGACGGCAAGCGCCTCGCTTCGGCGAGCCGCGATCACACGCTGCGCGTGTGGGACCTCGCCGCGCGACGCGGCGGCGCGCTGCGCCTGCGCGGACACAGCCAGCACGTACAAGCGCTGAGCTTTTCGCCCGACGGCAAACGCCTCGCCTCGGCGAGCCGCGACGGCACCGTGCGCCGCTTCTCGGTGCGCAAGCGCCGCGCGCGCGGCGCGCCCATCGAGCACGGCAGCGCGGTCTACGCGCTGGCCTACGCGCCGGACGGCCGCGCGTTGGCCAGCGCCAGCGAGGACGGCCGCGTGCGTCTCTTCGCGCTCGGCAGCACGGTGCTGTCGGGCGGCGGCAGCACGGCGGCCGCAGCGGCCGCGGCGGCCACGCCGCGCGCGCTGACGCTCGGCCGCTCGGGCAGCGCGCGCTATTGCCTCGCCTTTTCGCCCGATGGTCGCCGTGTCGCCGCCGGCGGCGAGGACGGCACCATCGCGCTCTACGATCGCGAGGCCGCGCGCGCCGACGGTCCGGCGCTGATCGGTCACAGCAACGCCGTCTTCGCCTGCAGCTTCTCGCCCGACGGCAAGACGCTCGCTTCGGCCGGCCGCGACGGCACGGTGCTGCTGTGGCACGCGCGCGCCAGTGCGCGCCGCGACCAGGCGCGCTATCGGCTCACGCCGGCGCTCTATCAGTCGCGCGAGGCGATCTACGCGCTGCGCTTTTCGCCCGACGGGCGGCTGCTCGCCAGCGGCGGCGGCGACGCGACGATCCGCCTCTTCGACGTCGCGCAGCGCGCCGAGAGCGGGCGCCCGCTGACCGGCCATCGCCACTGGGTGCTCTCGGTGGCGTTTTCGCCGGACGGCCGCACGCTCGCCTCGGGCTCGAGCGACGCCACGGTGCGGCTGTGGGAGCTCTCGCGCCGCCGCGCGCTCGGCGCGCCGCTGCGCGGTCACACCGACTGGGTCTACGCCGTCGCCTTTTCGCCGGATGGCCACACGCTGGCCTCGGGCTCGGGCGATCGCACGATCTGGCTCTGGCAGCTCGCGCGAAGCTCGCTGTCGTCGCTGCGTCGCAGCATCGACACACTGACCAACCTACACGTGGGCATCGACGGACACGTGGCCGTGCAAGGCTACGGGCTCGGCCGGCGGGTCCGCTCGGCGGCGCCATGAGCGCGCTGCTCGACGCGCAGGCACAGCTCGAGCTGCTCGAGCGCGCGCGCGCGGGCGACCACGCCGCGCTCGATGCGCTGCTCGCCGATTTTCGTCCGGTCGCCTTCGCCGCGGCGGTGCGCGCGCTCTCGACCATGGGCCTAGGCGCCGATCACGCCGAGGACGCGCTGCAGATCGCGGCCGTGCGCTTCATCACGCGCGGCCTCGCGGCCTACCGCGGCAGCGCCACGCCGCGCGCCTACTTCGCGCGCATCGCCGTCAACGCCGCCATCGACACGGCGAGGCTGCTCTCGCGCACGCGCTCGCTCGATGCGTTGCTCGACCCATCGCATGCCGGCGAGCGCGAGACACCGCTTTCGAGCGCGCTGTCGCGTACGGCCGACGCCGAGGCGCAGCTCTCGCACGCGGAGCTGGCGCGCGCGCTCGAAGCCTGCGTCGACGCGCTGGCGCCGCACTACCGCGAGAGCGTGACGCTGTACTACTACGAGGAGCGGGGCGACTGCAGCACCTGCGCCGCCGCCGCCGGCGTGCAGCGAAACGCCTTCATGCAGCGGCTCAGCCGCGCGCGCGGGCTGCTCGCCGAGTGTCTGCGCCGCAAGCTGCGCGGGGAGCTCTAGACATGCCGTCAGCAAAGATCTTGTCAGCGAGCGGGCGCCTCGGCCGTCAACAGCTCGGGAGGCGAAGCAGATGACCGACGACGCGCGCGCCGAGACGCTGCTGTTTCAGCTGCTCGAAGGCGAGATCACGGCAGAATCGCTCGATGCCGCCGACCGCGCGGCCATCGCCGCGCTCGATGGTCGACACGCCGCCGAGACGCTGCGTGGCGCCGCCCTGCTGTCCCAGCTACTCGGGCCTTCACCGTGGCGCGAGCGCGATGCCGATCCCGACGCGCTCGCGGGCGAGCTGGCCGCCAAGCGCGCCGGTCTCGCCGAAGCCGAGCGCGTCGAGCGCGGCCTGACGCACGCCGGCTCGACGGCGGCCGACATCGGCGACGCCATGATCCCGCTGCTGCTCGCGGCCCCCGCCGCGCCGCGCGCGTACGCCGACGACGCGCGCAGCGCCGCGGCCGGCTTGCTCTTGCCCAGCGAACGCCACGTGATGCTCGAAGAGACCGACCTTCGACTGACGCTCAGCCGCGAAGGCGCGCGGCTCGTGCTCGCGCTGTTCGCGGCGGCCGGTCCCGAGCTACACCAGCTCGAGGTCGCGCTCGACGGGGTGCCCCTGTCGCCCAGCGAGATCACTGCGAGCGCCATCGTTTATCAGGTCGGCGCGTTGACCGCGCTGTCCGGCGCCGAGCTGTCGGTGCGGCTCGGCACGCGCTGGCTTCGCACATTTCGCCTGATCCTGGTCGGCGGATAGACAGCGACATCACAGACACCGTATCCTCGCCGTTCCTCTCGCAAGGAGCGAACAGATGAAACGCCTTACAGGCCTAGTGGCGCTAGGCGTCAGCCTGCTGTTGACGTTTCCGGCCGCGGCGCAGGGTCGTCGTCGCGGACACGGTCAGAAGACGCCGGTCGTCATGCGGGTCGTGCCGCCGCGCGTGGCACCTGGCGCCGTGGTCACGATCATAGGCAAGCACTTCATGCCCGGCACCTTCGTGCTGATCGGTCGTCACCGCGTGCGACCGCGTGCCATCGCGCCCCGTCGCATCGTCTTCGTCGTGCCGCCGATGCGCCGGCCCGGTCCGCGGCC
>JAGQIK010000350.1 GCA_020431405.1 Myxococcales bacterium | reverse complement strand
GTCAAGGCGGCGACGGCGGCGGTGGCGCCGGCGGCCCCTCCATCGGCGTCTACCTCGGCGCCGGCGTGGCGCCGGCGGTGGTCGGCACGGTCTTCACCCTCGGCACGGCCGGGCGCGGCGGCACCAGCCCACAAAACGCCGGCTCGGACGGGGCGCGCAAGGACGTCGGCCCGTAGAAGGTGGGCTGATGAGCTAGGCGCGAGGCCGAAAAGCCGGGACGTGAGAGCCCGCGCTTTCGTAGATCAGATCCGAGTCACTTTGTTTTCGGCCTAACCGTCTATAAACACACGCGTGTTTGTTCGAAGAGTGGATTTTTGCGACACCGATTAACAATCGGCGCCACCCACTGCGTATGGGTCAAGGGGAAGCGGGATGTCGCTGCTTAGCGGCGATCGTCGATTGCTCGAAGGCTTTCGGCGGGGCGATACCGACGCGCTGACACGGGTGTACAACGAGTACGCCCCAGCGCTCGCCGCCTTTCTCGCGAGAGGATTCACCTTCTCGAGCAAAGGGCGGCTGTTGCAATTCCGCGGCTATCACCAGCCATTCGACTTGGAGAACGCGCTGCAGGAGACCTTCGCGCGCGCCTTCTCCGAGCGCGCGCGCATGGCCTACGACGGGTTGTCTCCCTACAAGAGCTACCTGACGGCCATCGCCCGCAACCTGGTGCTCAGCGAGCTGCGCCGCCGCGAGATCGCTATGAGCCAGCTGGTGCAAGTGCGCGACGACGGACAAGAGGTCGCGCCGAGCGTCGCCAACGTCGACGCGTCGTCACCCGACCTGATGGCTGCCGAGCAGCCGCAGCCGTCGGCCGAGCACGAGTTCATGCGCCAGGAGCTGCTCAAGCTCTACCAGGCGTTTGTCGACGAGCTCGATGCTCAGGAGCAAGGGTTCTTCAACGCGCGCTTCGAGCAGCGCCAGACGCAGGTCGACGCGGGCGCCGCGGTGGGCCTGTCGCACATGCAGGCGCGCACGCTCGAAAAGAAGCTTCGCAAGCGCTTCCTCAAGTTCATGCACGGCCACGGCTACCTCGACGCCTACGCGGGACCGCATAAACACGTCGGAGCAGAGCGATGAACGAGCACTCGCAACAGCACGCCCCCTGCGACGCGGGCTTCGGCGAGCTCATCGATCAGCTCTTCATCGAGGAGACGCTGCCCGAGCCCAAGCTCTCCAAGCTGCACGAGCACGTCAAAGGCTGCGACGACTGCCGCGCCCACTACAACCGCGTGGTGCTCGCGGCGCGCCTCTTTCACGGCGGCCCCGAGGCGATCGACGAGCCGTCGCCGCTCGAGCTGGCGCGCGTGCGCGAGGCGGTGCTGTCGCGCGCGCGGCTGGCGCCCGATCCGCCGCCGCGAAGCTTCGCGCAGCGCTTCTTGTCGCTACGCTGGCTCGGCGCGCTGGTGGCCGTCGGCGCGGCGGTGGCGATCGTGCTGCCGCTGGCGCTGCGCGACGATGGCAAGCCGCCCGCGGGCAACAGCAGCACCGCGCCGGCGCGACCCGAGTTTCAGACGCGCGGCGCGGCGCCCAAGACGGGCAAGCTCGTCGGCCTACGCGCGTTCTGCGTGGCCAAAGGCGGGGGCGTGGCAGAGCTCGGAAGCGACAACAAGTCCTGCGCGCTCGCGGGCGTGCTCAAGCTGGCGTACACCAATCGCTCCAAGCTGGCGCACGTCTTCATCGTCGGCGTCGACGCCAAGCACCGCCCGATGTGGTACGTGCCCACGCCGCGCACGGGCCTGAGCGTGCGCGCCGAGCAGGGCGCGGTGGACAAGGCGCTCGCCCGCACCGTGCGCCTCGAGGTCAACCACCAGGCCGGCGCGCTGCGCATCTTCGCGCTGTTTTCGCAGAAGCCGCTCGCGCTCGCCGATGTCGAAGCGGCGATCGCCAAGACCAAGGGCCAGGACCTCGCCTCGCTCGAGCTTCTGCCTCTCGACGACACCGAGCAGCGCAGCCTGCTGGTGACGCTCAGCAAATGACCCGCGCGCGCGCAGCGGCCGTCGCAGGGCTGGCCTTGGCGCTGGCCCTGCCGTGCGTGGCGCGCGCCGACAGCGCCAAAGCGCCGCTTCGCTACGCGCTGATCATCGCCAACAACCACAGCCTCGACAAAGGCGTCAAGCCGCTGCGCTACGCCGACGACGACGCCGTGCGCTACTACGAGCTCTTCAAGCTCAGCACCAACAAGGTGGCGCTCTTCACGGTGCTCGACGACGAGTCCGCGCGCCTCTTTCCTGGCGCGCAGCAGGTGGCCAAGCCGCCGCGCGCCGCCGACATCTTCGCCACCCTGGCGCGCTGGAACGCCGAGATGGCGGCGCTCAAGAAGGCCGGACGCGAGACCGAGCTGTTCGTGATCTACGCCGGCCACGGCGACCGCACCAAGTCCGGCGAGGGCTACGTCAACCTGCTCGACAAGCGCCTGCTGCGGCGCGACCTCTATCGCAAGGTGCTCGCGCCGTCGACGGCGAGCTTCGTGCACCTCATCATCGACGCCTGCAAGAGCTACTTTCTGGTCAACCGCCGCGGCGGCAGCACCGGCTGGAAAGACGACGGCGGCGGCAGCGAGCACGACGCCGAGATCAATGCGTTCCTCAAGCGCGAGGAGCTGTCGGCCTATCCCAACGCGGGCGTGATCCTCGCGACCAGCGGCGATCAGTCGACACACGAGTGGACGCGCTACCGCGGCGGCATCCTCAGCCACGAGCTGCGCTCGGCCATCGCCGGCGCGGCCGACATCAACGGCGACGGGCGCGTCGAGTACAGCGAGCTTCATGCCTTCATCGCCGCCGCCAACGCGCGCATCAAGCACCCCGAAGCCAAGCTCAACATCTTCGCCCACGCCCCAGCGGCCAACCGGCGCCGCCCGCTGATGGACCTGCGCGCCGCACGCTCGGCGCGCTTGCTGCGCTTCGACCGTCAGGTCAGCGGACAGTTTCACCTCGAGGACGATCGCGGCGTGCGCGTCGCCGACCTCAACAAGGCCGCCGGCGTGCGCTTCGACCTCGCCGTCGACCGCCAGCGCACGTATTACCTGCGGCGCGCCCACAAAGAAGCCAAGGTCGCCCCCGGCGCCGCGCGCGTGCGTGTGGGCAAGCTGGCGTGGGCCAGCACGGCGATGGCGGCGCGCGCCGGCAGCCTCGAGCAGAGCTTTCGCCGCGACCTTTATCGTCTCGCCTACAGCCGCGGCTTCTACGAGGGCTTCTGCGCGCAGGCCGGCCACACGCCGGTAGACGGCAAGGCGGTCGAGTGGGTCATCCGTCGCAACGGCGGCGGCGGCGACGGCGGCGGCGACGATCCGAGCGCGCTGCGCCGTCACAGCCTCGTGCTCGGCTACATGGCGACCGCGGCGCTGCTCGATCTCGACGGTGTTTCGCACGGCCTGCAGCTGCGCTACGACCTCGGCATCCACCGCTACGTCACCGTCGGCGCGCTCTTCGAGTACGGCGGCTCGGCCCACACGCAGACCCTCGATCAGTTCACGCTGCACCGCGTGGCGGCGATGGCGAGCGTCAGCGGGCGCCTGCCGCTTGGCTCGCGCGTGGTGATCCGCGCCGAGCTCGACCTCGGCTACCAGGGCTACTTCTCGAGCGGCAACATGACGATCAAGGGGCGCCGCATCTCGGGCAACGACAGCCTCGGCTTCCGCATGGAGCTCGCCGCGGGCGCGCGCGTGCTGCTCACCGAGTGGCTTTTCGCCGACGTGCGCGGCGGCATCGGCATCGAGCTGGTGACCATCGAGCCGGAAGAGCTCGCCAACACGGCGCCGTTCTTCGCCATCGGCATCGGCACGCGTTTTTGATCGACGGCGCCTGCGGCGCCTTACGGCTGCGCTATATCGGCCGTTCCGCTTCGCTCCACTCCTTCCGATAAGACTCGCCTCCGGCGGCTTCGTCGCCGTCACTCGATGGAGCGTTGCCGAGTGACGGGCGTCACGCGCGGTCAAGCTTTCACCGCTCGCTGTCGTAGCGCGGAAACATCGCTCGTGCGAAATCACACGACTTCGCTTCGGCACGTCCGTTGCTCTTGCGTCGAGACCTCACACACGGAGGTCCTCGATGCAAAACCGCTGCGCCGACGCTGAAGCGTCCCCCGCCCGCGATGCGGGCGTTCGCTCCGCCCTCGCCGTCGCCCGCCGCGCGCTGAAGAAGCGCGCCCCAACCATCGGCCGCGTGGCGCTCGCAGCTGCCGCGGCTGCCAGCGTGCTCGGCACCATGTCGTGCATCCCGACGTGGGGCCCGCCCGCGCCGCCGCACGCCGACACGGAGGGAAGCGCGTCATGACCGTGCTCGACCTCAAGCAGTACAGTCGTAAGGTCAAGCTCACGCTGCCCGACAACCTCGCGCTGACCGACGAGCAGCGCCAACTGGCCATCAGCGAGTGGCACGGGCGCATGCTCAACGAGCACATCTCGGCGCGCGTGTTCGCGGCGCTGATCCCGCAGATGATGCGCGCCGAGATCGAGCCCGAGCTGCAGGCGCGCGTCGCCGACAGCTGCCGCCAGGAGCTGCGCCACGGGCAGCTCTGCGCGGCGGTGGTCGAGGCGCTCGGCGGCTCTGCCATCGCCGAGCTGCCCGAGCTCGACGACGTGCCGCTGCACCGCGACGTCTCGCCGCTCGAGGGCGTGGTGCGCAACATCATCGCCGTGTCGTGTCTCAACGAGACCGTCGCGGTGGCGCTGCTGTCGTGCGGCCGCGAGCGTGTCGGACCACCGGCGCTCGAAGCGATCGTCACCGAGATCCTGCGCGACGAGGTGCAGCACGCGCGCCTCGGCTGGGGGCTGCTCGAGGCGATCGCGCCGCGGCTGACGCGCGACGAGCGACAGCGGCTCAGCGACTACCTCGTGCCCGCGCTCAGGCAGCTCTTCGATCGTCACTTCCTGCGCCCCGAGGCGACCTACGACCGCGCGCCGCACGGTCAGAGCACCGCCGAGGTTGGCGTCGACGATCCGCGCGAGGCCAGCGAGCTCTTTCTCGACACGGTGCACGACGTGATCGTTCCCGGTCTCACCGCGCACGGCCTCGACGCGCAGGGCGCGCTGCGGCGCGCGCTCGCCGCGTAGCGGTGTTCGGTAGAACGCGAACGTTGCTCTCGGTGGCCTGGCGCGGTGCGGTGGCGCATCGCGCCAGCCTCGTGATGCTCGTGCTCGCGGCCGCCGCCGGCGTGGGCTTTCAGATCGTCAACGTCGCCAACCTCGCCGGCTATCAGCGCGCGCTCGTCGCCGAGGGTATCGAGCACGCCCTCGGCGACCTGCGCATCAGCCCGCGCCGCGGCGGACGCTTCGCGCGCGCGGCGCCGATCGTGCGCGCGGTGGCCGCCGCGCCTGGCGTTCGGACCGCGGTGGCGCTCACGGCTGCGCCCGGCGCGGTCGGCAAGCAAGGCCACATCATCGGCGCTGCCGTGGTCGGGGTGGACATGTCGGGCGCAGCGCTGCCGTTTCGTCTCGCCGAAGGACGCCTGCTCGAGCGGGGCGAGCGCCGCGGCCTCGTGCTCGGCACCGCGTTGGCCAGGCGCCTCGGCGTGCGCGTGGGCGAGCACGTCTCGCTGCGCGTGGTGTTGACCAGCGCCGGCGCCGCCATCGACGGCGACGGCCTGCTGCGCGCGCGAATGATCGTGCGCGGTCTCGCCGCCGGCAGCTTCGGCGCGCACGATCAGATCTTCGTCGACCGCGCGTTTCTGTGCGCCGAGCTCGGCGAGCCCGATGCCGCCTCGCTCGTCATCGCGCACCTCGCGCACCACGAGGACGCGGCCACCGTCGGCGCCGCCCTGGCCAACGCGCTGCCCGCCGCGCGCGTCGAGCGCTGGAACGACGAGCCCTATCTCAAGAGCTCGCTCGCCACCGCCAGCGCCATCGGCGGCGTCTCGCGCCTGATGGTCGCCGCCGCCGTCGGCGTCCCCGTCGCAGCGCTGCTCTTCATCCAGGTGCTGCGCCGCCGCCGCGAGCTGTCGCTGCTCGGCGCGCTCGGCTTCGCGCGCTGGGAGCTCGTCGCCATCGTAATGCTGCAGGCGCTGCTGGTGACCCTCGCAGGCGCGGTCCTCGGCGCGTTGCTGGGCGCAGGCTTGATCACGTACTTCCAGGCGCATCCGCTCTTTCAATGGGAGGGCTTCGTCGTCCATCCCAACTTCGCCCTGCGGACCTTCATCGCCCCCGCGCTCTTCGTCACCATCACCGCCCTGCTCGCCGCGCTCTACCCTGCCATCACCGCCGCTCGCACCGACACCGCTCGCGTCCTGCGCGAGGTCAACTAGAGGTCAGACCGCGATGCTCGCCCACCACCTCACGCGCCATCTCGGCGCACGCGCCATCGTCGACGGCGTCGATCTCGAGCTCGCTCCCGGCGAACGCGTCGCCCTGCTCGGCCCCAGCGGCTGCGGCAAGACCACGCTGCTCTCCATGCTCGGCCTGCTCGACACACCCACCGCCGGCCACCTGCGCATCGACGATCACGACGCCTTCTCGCTCGCCCCACGCGCCCGCGCCGAGCTGCGCCTGCGACACATCGGCTTCGTCTTCCAGAGCCGCAACCTCCTCGAGCACCTCTCGGCGCGCGACAACATCGCCCTGCCCGCCCGCCGCGCCGGCGTTAGCAAGCGAGATGCGACCGAGCGCGCCAGCGCGCTGCTCGAGCAGCTCGACCTCGCGGCGCACGCACACACCCGCGCCGTCGCCCTCTCCGGCGGCGAAGCCCAACGCGTCTCCGTCGCCCGCGCGCTGATCAACGCCCCGCGCGTGCTGCTCTGCGACGAGCCCACCGGCAGCCTCGACAGCGACAGCGCCCAACGCGTCCTCGCCGCCCTCACCCACGCCAGCGCCCACGGCGTCGCCGTGCTCGTCGCCACCCACGACCCACGCGTCGCGAGGTGGGCCGAGCGCACGCTGCAGATGAAGGACGGGCGGGTGGTCTAGCGCGCTGTGCAGCAGGGCTTCAGGCCTCGGGCCTCAGGCCTCAGGCTTCAGGATCGCCTGACAGCGTCTTGCACGCTTCGCAGCAGCAGCGGTGCTGCGCGCCGCCCAACCGCGAAGCGCGAGCAGCCAGCGAGGCGCACTTCATGCCGTCTGCCGACTGCCGACTGCCGACTGCCGACTGCCGACCTGCCGCCTGCCGACTGCCGACTGCCGAGTGCAGACTGCCGACTGCCGACTGCCGACTGCCGACTGCCGAAGCCGAGCGCCACGAGGACGCTCGGCTTCGAGCGGCGGGCTAGCGCCTGTGAGAGAGCCTGCGTAGCATGGCGCCCTGGCGACGGTTGAGCTCGCGCAGACGAGCGAGCTGCTCGGCTGCGACGTCGCCGCGCAGCTCGAGGATGTCGATGACGACGGTGCACTCGCTCGCCTCGCTGAAAGCGACCTGAAAGCGCCGCGCACGATCCGCGCCGCGGGCAGGGTGTGCTTCGCCGATGTTGAGCAGCACCGACTCGGCGGCACGCTTGCCCTGGCGCGTGACGTGGTCGTTGCCCACGCGCTCGATCACGCCGAGCAGCTCGCGATAGAAGTCGAGGCTGACGCGGTAGATGTCGAGCGCGTAGAGGCCGTATCGGTTTTCGAGCATCATGTCTTTCCTCCCTGGCCGCCGCGACGGCGGCGTTTGCCCCCCCCCAAGGCGCATCAGGCGTGACAGCCCAGCGCCACCGCACCTCCGCAAGCGCACCGCTCGCACCCACGCGCATCGCGCCACCAACGCGCCGGTTATCCGCAGCGCTGGGCTGGTGCGCCTGATGCGCCACTGAGGGCGAACGCCGCCGTCGCGGCGGCCAGGGAGGCGCACATCATGCCGACTGCCGACTGCGACTTGCCGACGAGCCGACTTGCCGACGAGCCGACTTGCCGACGAGCCGACGGCCGACTTGCCGACAGCCGACGAGCCGACAGCCGACGAGCCGAAAGCCGACGAGCCGACCGGTAGGTTTCAAGGTAGTTGGCGCCTTTGATTATTGCGTGCGCGCCAAGGTCTCCTCGTTGAGCTTGACGACGCCGACCGGCGTCCAGTCTCGCGTCTTGCTTTGCCAGCGCTCGGGCCGTCGAGACCGTGCTCGCTGGTAGACGAGCCGTCGACGGCGCAGCACCTCGATATGCTCGCCAGCGTGCCGCTGCGCCGGCGTGACGTAGTTGATGCAGCTGTGCAGGTGTTCGTGGTTGTACCAGCGCACGAAGTCAGCGACCCACCTGCGTGCCTCGGCAAGGCTAGCGAAGGGACGCTTGGGGTAGGCCGGCCGGTACTTGAGCGTGCGGAAGAGCGCTTCCGAGTAGGCGTTGTCGTCCTTGACGTGAGGACGGCTGAAGGACGGGACGACGCCGAGCCACTGAAGCGTGGCCAGCATCGTGCGGCCGCGCATCGCACCGCCGTTATCCATGTGCAGCACCAGGCCGGGCTGAGCCTCTTCAATCTCGACGGCGAGCTCGGCGAGCTGCGCTGCATGCTGTGCGCTCTCTGTGCTGTGGACCGCCCAGCCGACGATCTTGCGGCTCCATACGTCGATCATCAGGTAGAGCCGATAGAAGGAGCCTCGCACCGCCGTGCGCAGGAAGGTGATGTCCCAGCTCCATAGTTGGTTGGGACCGTCCGCCTGCTGGCTAGGCTTGGCTCTGACGATGCGAGGGGCGGCAGCTCGGCGGGGTTGGATCTGCTCGGCCTCGCGTAGCAGACGGTACAGCGTCGACTCTGAAGCGACGTAGATGCCCTGATCAGCCAGCTTCGGCACGATCTGTTTGGGAGACAGCCCTGCATGTTCTGGCGCGTTGCACAGCGTCAGCGCCTTCTTGCGCTCAGCATCCGTCAGCGCGTTGTGTGGCCGGGACTTCGGACCGCGCCGCCGATCACCGCCGCTGAAGCGACGCCAGCGCTGCTCGGTGCGCACTGGAAGCCCGATCTCCTCGCAGGCACGCCGGCGTGATACGCCGGCGGCGACGGCCTCGTCGATCGACGCCAAGATCAGCTCTCGCTCGGCCCGTTCGTGTCGTCGTCCGCGTCCTCGTATATAGCCGCCACTTTTTTTTTGAGAACCAGCAGCGCGGCCGCCTCGGCCAACGCCTTCTCCTTGCGCGCCAGCTCTCGCTCGAGCTGCTGGATGCGCCGGCTCGACTGGCGGTTGGCCTCGACGTGATCATCGAGCGCCTTGCGCCACGCTTCGAGCTGCGTCGGATGCACGCCTTGCTCGCGAAGGTACGCTCCACGCTCATCGCCCTCGAGCTCGGAAGCCCGGGCCAGAATCTGCGCCTTCTGCAGCGCCGTCCAGTTGCGCTGCGTCTTCCTCTTCTTCGCCTTCTTCTTGCCGCCCATCGAACCAAGACTAAGCGCCTGCGCCTGCCAACGACACAGCGTCGATGCAGGTACGCCCGTCTCCTCAGACAGCAGTGACTTGACGATGCCCGGCTCGAGCAGCCGCTCCTTGATTTTCTCTTTGAATGACTTCGAGTAGCTTCGTCGCACCAGTTGCGCTCCCCCGCCCATCGTGCGTCGCAGAAGACGCGCCAACTACCCTGGCACAGGGGGACCTGCCGCCTGCCGACTGCCGACTGCCGACTGCCGACGGCCGATTGCCGACCTGCCGAAGC
Organism: Myxococcales bacterium; assembly: GCA_020431405.1. Lineage (GTDB taxonomy): Bacteria > Myxococcota_A > Polyangia > JAGQIK01. The sequence continues at coordinate 10,260 of JAGQIK010000350.1, read as the reverse complement.
CTCGGGCGACTACCGGAACGGCGTCTCCCCGCTCGGCACCTCGATCAGCTCGGTGGCGTACTCCGGCCCGATAGGGATCGTCTCCGGGTCGCGCGTATAGATCTCGGTCAGGCCGCACGCACGGCAGATGTACGCCTCGAAGACGCCGGCAGGCTGCGCCAGGTCGGGCTTGTTTTGCTCGACGGTGCGCTTGCGAAAGAGCGTCTCGCGCGTGGCGCGCGCGAAGGTCGCCGCCAGCGGTGCGATGTAGGCGTGTACGTAGTCGCCGCCGCTGGCGCCCCGCTCGCGGATGGCGCGACAGCGCACGATCACGCGTCCGCCGCAGCGCCGGCACGGCGTCAGCGGGCGCAGCGCGGGGCTCTGGCGCGGGATCGCGAAGTTCTTACGACAGCTCTCGCAGATGCCCTCGTCGTCGACGAGATCTTCCCACTGCTCTTCTTCGCAGACGCTGCAGGTCTTCATCGCCATGGCGGCGAGTCTAGCGCAAGCAATCGCGTGCGAGTCATCGGCGTGATCGTCACAGCGCTGGCGGCTTTACGCGGTTGGGGCCTCGGGCTTCAGGCGTCAGGCTTCAGGTCGAGCCACAGGCTCGCGCTTCGCGCTTCGCAGTTGTCCACCCCCACTGCGAGGCGTGCAAAGCGCACACGCAGCGATCCTGAAGCCTGAAGCCTGGAGCCTAAAGCCCTCCGCACGGGGTCACCGATGGCCGTGGCGTCCTACTGGGCGATCAGTTCCAGCCCGTCGCCATGCGCCGCTTGCAGCGCTCGAGCGCGTCACGGTAGGCCGTCTCGGGGAAGCCCAGCCGCGTCGAGATGGCGCGGATCAGCTTCAGCTCGCTGATAACCAGCTCGTCGTCGGCGGCGGCGACAAGAAAGAGGCAGTCGAGCAGGCGGCTGGCGCGCTCGGTGGACGAGACGTTGATCAGCTCGCGCACCAGCAGGTTGAGGTCGATCTTCGCCAGCCCCGAGTCGCGATAGGCCTCGACCACCACGCGCACGTCGGGCTCGGGGATGTCCTCGGGCAGCGACAGCAGCCGCACGAGCTCCTCTTCTTCGCGCGGACAGAAGTTGTCGTCGGCTGCCGCGACGCGCGCCAAGAGCCCGGCCCAGATCACGACCCGATAGAGATCGTCGTCCGAGATGCCTTCGTCGATCGACTGTCCGGCCATCGCGCGCGCCATCACGATGCGCCGCCGGAAGTACTCGAGCAGCCGGCGCTGCATGAAGCGGCGCGCCGAGTCGGCCTGGCGCGGCTCGCTGTTGGCCGCCTCGGCGCGACGGCGCGGCGAGATCGACCACAGCGCGCGCAGCCGCGAGACGAAAAGCTGCGGCGTCGAGACGCCGTCGACCAGATCCTCGAGGCGCTCGAGAAAGCGGCTCTCGTCGACGGTCAGCTCCGCGTTGGCGAGCAACAGGTCTTTGACCGCCGCCAGCAGCGCGCCGCGCTCCTCGCGCGAGCTGAGCTCCACCAGCTGCGCGTCGAGCAACGCGTCGGCCTCGTCGGGCTCGAGCGGCTGCTCGAGCAGCGGCTTGATCTCGTCGTACTCGACGGCGGTGATCTCGAAGCGCTGTAGATACTCGGTGAGCTTTTCGATCTCGCCCGAGTTGAGCTCGCCGTCGGCCCACGCGGCGGCCACCATCGCCTTGATGAACGCGATCCGGCGCCGATCCTGATTGAGCGTCACGCCCCATCTTCCCACGCTTCACGGCCGATTGCATTAGCGCCTAGCGCGCGCCCCGGGCGGTCTGCGAACATCGACACAATGCTCGAAGCACGCACTCTGCTCGTCTTGCTGTGTGTGGCCGTCGGCGCAGCTGCCTGCGGCGATCGCGAGGTCAAGACAGCCGACGGCGGCGGCGCCGGCAGCGATGTCATCGCGCCGGCCCCCGACCAAGGCCCGCCCTTCGTCGGCGGCAAAGACGTCGACATCCTGCTGGTGATGGACAACTCCGGGTCCATGGGCGAGGAGCAGATCCAGCTCGTCTCCGCCATCGGCCAGTTCAACGGCCTCATCAGTCGCCTGCGCGATCCGCGCTTCGGCGACGACGGCACCGGCAAGCCCTGCTCGGCGAGCACGTCGCAGGGCTGCGCGCTGCCCAACCTGCACGTGGGCATCGTCAGCACCGACCTCGGCGCCGGCAGCTACGGCCTGCCCAGCTGCGAGCGAACGGGCGGCGACGAAGGCAAGCTGCAGGCGGACGCGCGCGTCGCGGGCTGCGCGCGGCCGGCTGACGCGTATGTCGCCTACATCGACGGCAAAACAAACATCCCCGGCGCCGGCAGCGACTCGGTGCAGGCCGTCTCCGAGGGCCTGACCTGCATCGGCCGGCTCGGCACGGGCGGCTGCGGCTTCGAGCAACCGCTCGAGTCGGCGCGCCGCGCGCTGCAGCCGGGCCGTAACCCGGGCTTTCTACGCCCCGGCGCGGCGCTGGCGATCATCATCATCAGCGACGAGGACGACTGCTCGGCGCGCAACACGGCCCTCTTCGATCCGACCCAGCAGGCGCTCAGCGACCCCCTCGGCCCGCTCACGTCGTTTCGCTGCTTCGAGTTCGGCGTCGAGTGCGACATCAACGACCGCAGCAAGATCGGCCCGCGCCAAAACTGCGCGCCCTCGCAAGACTGGCTCTACAGCGTGGAGAGCTACGTCACGTTCTTCAAGGGCCTCAAGCCGCCGGGCGGCGTGATCGTCGCGGCTATCTCGGGCCCGGCCGAGCGCGTCGAGGTCGGCAAGGACGGACCCAACCCCGTGCTGATGCCGAGCTGCACGTCGGCAGCCGGCGCGGCGGTTCCCGCGATCAGGCTGCGCGCCTTCACCGACGCCTTCGGCGCCGACGGCATCTTCTCCAGCATCTGCCTGGCCAACTACGGCCCTGCGATGGCGGCCGTCGCCGAGCGCGTGCTGACCAAGCTCGCACCGTAGCTATCGCGCCTTCGTGGCCGCCTTCTTCGTCACGTCGACACCCGCCTTGCGGCAGCCGCTCACCAGCCGCGCGGAGTGGCCTCGCAGCTCGCGCTTGCGCCGCCCGAGGCGCCGCAGCTCGCGCCACGCCGTGTGCGCGTCGGCGAGCCGGCGCAGGCGACACGAGCAGATCCCGGCGGCGAGCAGCCCATCGCACGTGTCTGCCACCGTGTCGCCCACGCTGTGGCCGACGCGCCCGAACGCCTGCAGCACACCGACGCAGTCAGCGCGATCGAAGGCGCGCTTGACGGCCTTCGGGTCGAAGTACTTGTTGCCCAGATAAACGCGCTTGGTGACCACCGAGGCGCCGCCCCGCGCCCCCGTGCCCCCGCCCTGGACGGGTACGCCTGCAGTCTGCGAGACCTCCCTGCGCCGAGTCTGCGCCACCTCACCGCGCGCGCTGCTGGCGATCTGGTTGGCGATGGCCTTGGCCAGCTGATCTGCCGCTTCCGACTTCGATGCGCGCGCTGCGCGTGCCGCCGAGCCGCGAGTCGTCGCCGCCGGCTCGCTGTGCGCGGCCGAGGCCGAGCGATGCGTCGGCGAGCGGCTGATCCACGCGCCCACCGCCAGACCGGCGCCGAGCAAGCCGACGACCACCAGGATCGCGACCACGCCGCGCCGGCGACGCTGCGCCGCGAGCGTCGGCATGGTCACGCTGCGCTGGCGAGGCCGCGGCGTCGGCGCCAGCGCGCTGTCGTCGATGGGCGTGTCCGCCGAGCCAGCGGGCGCAGCCAACGTGGCCGCCCCGGGCGCATCGTCGTCGCTGACTCGCAGCGCGCGCGCCACCTCGGCCGCGCTCGGCCGCCGATCGGGCTGCTTGTCGAGGCAGCGGCCGAGCAGCGCGACGAGCCGCGCCGGCACGCGCTCGCCGAGCGTCTCGAGCCCCGGCACGGCGGCCTCTGACGAGACCCGCACCGCCAGCGTGAAAAGCGAGCCGACCTCGCCGTAGGGCAGCTTGCCGCTCAGCATCTGCAGCAGCACGACGCCGAAAGCCCAGATATCCGTGGCCGTCGACGCCTCGCCCTCCGCCCACTGCTCGGGCGCCATGTAGTGCGGCGTCCCGCGCAGGCCGGTGGAGGTGTGGGCGAACGGCGGCGCCTTGGTCACTGACATCGCAGCGTCGCCGCTCGCGGCGCCTTCGTCTTCGGGCAGCCCCATGGCGAGACCGAAGTCGAGCACGCGCGGTCGCCCGTCGGCGGCGAGCATCACGTTGTTGGGCTTGAGGTCGCGATGCAGCACGCCGTGCCGATGCGCCTCGGCGAGGGCCTCAGCGATGGCGGCGCCGACCGCGAGCGCCTCGTCGAGCGGCATCGGTCCACGCTGCAGGCGCTCGCCGAGCGGCTCGCCCTCGAGAAACTCGAGCGCCATGTAGGGCCGCCCGTCGTGCTCTCCGACGGCGTGGATGTTGACGATGTGCGGATGCGAAAAGCGCGCCGTGGTGCGCGCCTCGTACAAGAAGCGCTCGCGCAGCTGCGCATTGGAGAGGCAGTCGTCCGAGATCAGCTTCAGCGCCACGCGGCGACCGAGCGCCGTGTCGCGCGCCAAGTAGACCTCGCCCATGCCGCCGCGCCCCAACAGGCGCACGACGGCGAACTGGTCGATCTCCGTCCCCGCCGGCACCTCAGTCCTCGTCTCCGACACCGTCGAACAGCGTAGCACTGACGGATGTCACCGCGGCAGAGCCGCCCTCCGTGGCGCTCGCGCGCACACATTTCCCCACGTTTTTCCGACCATTGCGCGATCGTCTCGCGCGTCCCTTTGCGCTGCGGCACTCCTCCCCTATAGTGCCGCGGCTGCTGCGGGCCCTGCTCCGTCGTGGCACCTCGGAGGTACTCGCTCGTGTTACGCCACGCTCTGCCCCTCGCTCTGCTGCTGCTCCTCACCGCCTGTGGCGGCAGCGAGAACAACGGCACCGATCCCGAAAAACCCCCAGCTGCCGGCGAGATCGGCGCCGCCTGCGCGAGCGCGTCGGACTGCAACCGCGCGCGCTGTCTCACCGACTCGAGCTTCCCGGGCGGCTACTGCTTCGAGGACTGCGTCACCGACCCCAACGCCTGTCGCGAGGGCAGCGTCTGCTCGCCGTACCTCGGCTTCAGCTGGTGTCTCGACAGCTGCTCGGCCGACACCGCCTGCCGCGACGGCTACGTCTGCGACTACAACGTCTGCGTGCCGCCGTGCAGCAACGACCGCAGCTGCCGCGGCGAGGACACCTGCCGCGAGGGTCGCTGCCGCCCGCCCTGCACGCAGGACAGCGAGTGCCCCGCGTCGGACAAGCCGCGCTGTCAGGACGGCCAGTGTCTGCCGCCATGCCGGGTCGACAAGGAGTGCCTGCCGGGCTTCCGCTGCGAGACCGGCTCCGGCAAGTGCGTCGCCAAGCCGGGCACGCCGATGGGCAAGCCGTGTCAGGGCAGCGACAAATGCGCCACCGACTACTGCATGCCGACGCGCCACCTGTGCTCGATCAAATGCGACAGCAGCACTGAATGTCCGCGCGGCTACGTCTGCGGCCTCGAAAAGACCGACGCTGACTTCAACGGCACCTTCGACGGCGCCGAGCGCGACTGCGTGCCGGTCAAGGGCGAGCACCCCGTAGGCGGCCCGTGCAGCAAGGACGACGACTGCCAGTCAGAGCACTGCTACTACGGCTTCTGCATGGAGGGCTGCAAGGTCGACGGCAACTGCCCCAAAGACTACACCTGCTCCAACGTGAACCTGCTCGTGGGCGGCGCCGTCGCCGAGTACAACGGGTGCCTGCCCAACAACGGCGTCTCGCACAACTATCCCCTCGGCGAGTTCAAGGCCGGCGGCGTGGTGGGCATCGACGTGCCGGCGCACGCGGCGAGCTTCATCTTCACCACGGCCATCGCGGAGTACGACCAGGCCGCGATCGTCGCCGAGGCCAAGGAGCCCGCCGGCAGCGTCATCGCGCAGCCCACCGATCAGTGCAACTACTTCGGCCAGCCAATCCGCTACCTCTACGGCACGCAGGTCTCCTCGCTCTACGTGCCCAACACGCCGACCTACAAGCTGACCAAGGGCCTGCACCAGCTGACGATGACGTCGACGGCGCAGAACGTAACGATCAAGGCGACGGTCAGCCTCAAGCTGGGCAAGGCGCAGAAGGGCACGCTCAACGTCAACTGGCACTTCCTCAACCTCGCCGGCAGCTGCATCGAAGGTGCGACGCTCGACGCCAAGTCAGCGCCGACCCACCCGTGGTTTGTCGCCACCGTGGACAGCCTCAAGCAGGTGCTGGCGCAGGCCAAGATCTCGCTCGGCCAGCAGACCTTCACCGACATCAAGGAGCCGAGCCTCGACGTCGTCGACTACGGCGGCTCGCCCAACGACCAGCAGAAGCTGCTCTCGATGTCGGCGGACAAGTCGGGCAGCGCCATCAACGTCTTCGTGGTGCGCGAGATCAAGGGCGGCGGCGGCCTCGGCGTCACGCTCGGCGTCTCGGGCGGCATCCCGGGCCCGCCCGGCCTGCACGGCACCGGCAGCTCCGGCGTGTTGATGTCGGCGCAGACCGCCTGCGCCAAGACCGACGCGGGTCTGACTCTGGCGCACGAGCTCGGCCACTATCTCGGCCTGTTCCACAACCAGGAGAGCTACGCCAACCCGGGCTACGACGCGCAGCAGAAGAAGGTCGTCTGCCCCTGCCCGTGCACCGAGAACATGATCTGCCAGAAGGACTTCGGCGCCACCGAGTGGTGTCGCGGCATCGACCCGCTGCCCGACACGCAGTTCAAGCCGACCAACCTGATGTATTGGGCGGCGCACGGCGGCGAAGACTTCACCGGCGGCACGCTGACGCCCAACCAGCAGCGCGTGATCCTCGATAACCCCCTGGTTGGGCACTAGGTGATGGCCATGAAGCGCATGATGTCGACCCACGCCAACGCCTTGCTCCTCGCCGTGACCCTCGTCGCCGTGCCCCTCGCCGCAGTGGCAGCGCCCGGACTGGCCGCGGCCGAGACGCCCTTCGGCCCATCGCGCGCCGCCGTCGAGCTGGCGCTGTCTGCCTACGAGTCGGTGCCCAGCGGCGACGCGCTGGTGCGCCAGTTCGGTCCCGCCGTCGTCGACGTGCTGGTCGACATCGTCGCCCAGCCCGGCAAGAACGCCCTCGCGCGCAACCGCGCCCTCACGGCCCTGCGCGTGTTCGCCACGCCGCAGGTCAAAAAAGCGCTCGCCGGCGCCGTGTCGCGCAACAAGAGCGGCAAGACCGCAATGCAGCGCTTCCTGCTGGCGCAGGCGCTGCCCAGCTACGCTGCCGTCGTCGGCCCGCAAAGCCTCGGCGAGCTCACGCCGCTGCTGCTGCACAGCCAGATCGACGTACGCCGCGCCGCCCTCGAGGCGCTGCGCCTCTCTCGCGCCAAGAACGCCCGCGCGCTGATCGCCGAGCGCGCGCGCGTGGACTCGAGCGCGTTGGTGCGCCACAGCGCCAAGCGCGAGCTCTCGCGCCTCGACGCCACCAAGCGCTAGCTCGGCCGCGCGCGCGGCCGCGAGCGCGTTCTCGGGCGCTTAATACTTCGCAACATCGCTGCAAAATCGGGGCAATGCCCCCCGAGCATCCTGTGTTCATCCAACCGAGGACACACAGGAGCGCCCGCGATGAGCGACGGATCGACGACGACCACCACGCCCCCTCTCTTCAGCACATCGCAAGACGCGCAGAAAGCTGACCTCGCCAGCGCCGAAGGGTGCCGGCAGTCGATCCTCAAGCGCCCCTTCGTCCAGCCCGAAGGGCCCCTGCCGCCCGATGAACAGGCCGCCAGCGCCCGCGAACCGCGGCGCGTAAACGTCTTCGCTGGTCTCGTTGGCGGGGGCGGCCCCGAAGGGGCCGGCTGGCTCGCCGCGCAGATCATGTCGCGCAAGAACGCCGACATGAACCGCTTCGCCTTCGAGCAGCTCGACGTCTGGCCGCGCGACCGCGTGCTCGAGATCGGCTTCGGTCCGGGCCGCACCCTCGACTGGCTCGTCGAGCGCGCCAGCGAGGGGCTCGTCGCGGGCGTCGACCCCGCGGCGCTGATGGTCGAGCGCGCGGCGCGCCGCCACAGCGAGGCCATCGAAGCCGGCCGCCTCGAGCTGCACTGCTGCGGCGTCTCGGCGCTGCCTTTCGCCGACGGCACCTTCGACAAGGCGATGGCGGCCAACAACTTCCAGTTCTGGCCCGACTACGAGCGCGATCTCCGCGAAGTGCGGCGCGTACTGCGCCGCGGCGGGACGCTGCTGTTGTGCCTGCGCGCCGAGACGCCCGGGCGCCAGAGCTATGGCCCCGTCTTCTCGCGCGACGACGTGCGCGATGCCGAGCGACTGCTGTGGCGCGCCGGCTTTGGCGACGTTCGCCAGCGCCACCACAGCGAAGACTCCACCACGCTTCTGATGGCGCAAGCCTGAGGCCGTCCGATCGCCGGCCGCGGAGCCAGACCCACCGCGCGGCGATTTTTCCGACGTATGACAGGAGGACCACAGATGACACGCAGGACCCCCAACCAGATCGCTCGCCGAGCCGCGGTGCTCGCCGCCGTAAGCGCGCTGATCGCCATGACCGCCTGCGGCGGCAGCTACGAAGGCCAGGGCACGCGCGTACAGTCGTTGGGCAGCTCGCGCGCGGCACAGTTCGCCGAGCGCGTGCTCGAGCGCGCCTTCGCCAAGCTCGACGCGCGCCCCGACCAGCAGGTCGCCGTGCGCGCCCTCGCACGCAAGCTGCTCGCCGAGCACGTCAAGATGAAGGCCGCTCGCGAGCACGCGCAGCTGGCGCTCAAAGCCGAGTGGGCCAAGGCGCGCATGAGCCCCGAGGTCGTCGCCGCCGAACGCGGCAAGATCGAGCAAGCGATGCTCGCCTTCGGCCGCGCCGTCTCCGACGGCATCATCGAGCTGCACGGCATCCTCGACGCCAAACAGCGCACGGAGGTCGCGGTGCAGCTGCAGCGACTGCACGATCTGAGACGGCGCTATCGCCGTCATCACTGGTAGGATCGATCACCGAGCGAGGCAACGATCTGGCGTACCGCGTGAGCGAAGACATCATCACCGCGCTGCTGGTCGAAGACGACCAACGCCTGGCGCAGCTGACGTCTGACTATCTCGGCCGGCACAGCGTGCTCGTCACGCGCGTCGCCGACGGCAAGCGTGCGCTCGACGAGGCCGGCCGCAACCGCTACGACGTGGTGCTGCTCGACCTGATGCTGCCCGGCCTCGACGGCGTCAGCGTCTGCCGCGAGCTGCGGCAGCGCTCCGACGTCCCGGTGATCATGCTCACCGCGCGCGGCGAAGAGGCCGACCGCGTGCTCGGCCTCGAGATCGGCGCCGACGACTACATGGTCAAGCCGTTCTCGCCGCGCGAGCTGTTGGCGCGCATTCGCTCGCTGCTGCGCCGCACGCGCGGCCAGGCGGGACCCGCGCGCGAGACAGCCCGCGTGGGAGATCTCGAGGTCGATCCCGCGACGCACCGCGCGCGCCTCGACGGCACCACGCTCGACCTGACCAGCTACGAGCTGTCGTTGCTGCACGCGCTGGTCAAAAACGCGGGCCGCGTGCTGTCGCGCGAGCAGCTGATGGAGCTCGCCGCGGGCAACGCCACCGATGCATTCGATCGCTCCATCGACGTGCACATCTCGCGTCTTAGAAACAAGCTCGGCGACGACGCACGCCGCCCGCGCTTCATCCGCACCGTGCGCGGCGTGGGCTATCTGATGGCCGTCGATCCGGACGAGGCGTGACTCAGATGCGCTTTCTACGCAAGATCCACGACTGGCATCTTCGCCACCATCACCGTCACCTCCACCGTGTGCGACACCACCATCATCCGCACATGAGCTGTCGTGGGCCGCGCAAGCTGTTCGTGCGCATCTACGCCCACGCGATCTTTCTGCTGCTGATGATCTTCGCCTCGATGTTCGCCATCTCGACATGCAACGGCGGCCTGAGGCAGTCGATCTTCTCCAAGCTCGGCCGCTACACCGCGTCGCTGTGCGAGCGCGCCATCGACGGCGGCAAGGCCGAGCGCACCGAGCTCGAGCGCTTCGCGAAGTACGCCGACGCGCCGATCAGCTGCTTCGGCCGCGGCGGCAAGCTGCTGCTGCGCGTTGGCAACGCGCTGCCTGCTATCGACGCCAAGGACGAGCGCTGTCTCGCCAGCGGCGAGTCGTTCACCTACGACTCGTCGCCGCACCGCGTGGCGCTGCCCATTCGCGACAGCGCCGGCAAGCTGCGCGGCTACGCCCTCGTCGGTCACGACCCGCACGCCACGCTGGGACAGATCCTGACCAAGCTCGGCGTGGTGTTGCTCGTGCTCG
>JAGQIK010000349.1 GCA_020431405.1 Myxococcales bacterium | reverse complement strand
GCCGTGTTGCCTATCGCACACTGCGTGCGCGAGATCGCCGCGGCGGCGACGCGGCGCGCCCCAATGGCGGGTGCCGTGGACAGCGCCGTGGAGGGCGCCGGGTGAAGCTTTTCCTCGACAGCGCCGACGTCGGCGAGATCCGCGCGCTGGCGCGCTGGGGTGTGCTCGACGGCGTGACGACCAACCCGACGTTCATCCGCCGCCTCGGCGTCGCCGACACGCGCGCGGCGCTGCGCGAGATCGTCGCCACCGTCGCTGGCGAGATCGAAGGTGGCGAGACCCACGTCGAAGCGCTGGGCGCCGACGCCGACGCCATCGTCGCCGCCGCGCACGCCAACCGCGAGCTCGGCGACAACGTCGTCTCCAAGGTGCCCATCGACGCCGCTGGCCTCGAGGCGACCAGCCGCCTCGCCCGCGAGGGGCTGCGCGTCAACGTCCACCTCGTCTTCACCGTCAACCAGCTGGTGCTCGCCGCGCGCGCCGGCGCCGCCTACGTCTGCCCGCTACTCGGGCGCATGCGCGACGCCGGGATCGACGCTGACGCGGTGCTCGGCGAGATGCTCGGCGTGCTCGACGCGCCTCCAGGGCTCGGCTGCGAGCTGATGGCCTCGAGCATCCGCGATGCCGCCTCGGCGCGCGGCGCCATCGTTGGCGGCGCACGCGTGCTCACGCTGCCCGGCCGCGTGCTGCGCGAGATGATCGAGAGCCCGTTGACTGCGCGCGCGCTCGAGCGCTTCGTCGCCGACGCGCGCCAGTGCGAGACGCAGGCGCCGACGGCCGAGCGGCGCGCGAGAGAGGCGAGCTGATGGATACGTCAGATGCCAGCGCGCTGCTCGAGCGCAGCGTCGTCGTCGTACCCTTCCGGCTGGGCAGCGCGCGCTACCCGCGCAAGGCGCTCGCGCCGTTTCGCGGCAAGCCCCTGCTGTGGCACGCGGTCGCGCACGCCGCGGCGCTGTCGCCGCGCCGTCCGGTGCTCACCGCACCCGCCGAGGACCTCGCCGAGGTCTGCGCCGCGCTGAGCTTCGAGGACGCCGCGCCCGACGGCGTCGACCTCGTGCCGAGCTCGTCGCGCTGCCTCTGCGCCACCGACCGCATCGTCGAGATCTACCAGCGCATCGACGGCGACGTCGTGCTCTCGCTGCCGGTGGACGAGCCGGCGCTCGAGCCGGCGGCGCTGCGCCGCGCGCTCGGTGGGGGCGCAGAGCTGTTCGGCAACGCCGGCGCCCTGACGTTCTATTGCGACTTCTTCTGCGAGGAGGACTTCGCCACCCCGCTGTCGGCCAAGCTCGTGCTCGACCGCGACGGCTACCTCTTGTACATGTCGCGCTCGGCGATCCCGCTGGCCAAGGACGGCTCGGCGCGCGCTAGCGCGGCGAAGAAGAACGTCGGCGCGTTCCTCTTCGCGCGGGCGTTCCTCGACGCGCTCGCCGAGGACGCCGCGCTGCCCACCGTGCTCGACCGCTTCGAGGGCCTCGAGCAGCTGCGCTGGCTCGAGCTCGGGCTGCGCGTGCGTTGTCTGCCCGTCTCCCACGTCGGCTTCGGCGTCGACGTCGCCGAGCAGCTCGGCGCGCTCGAGCGCCGCGTGCAGCAGGCCGCGCCCGCCACCGCTGCCGCCGTCGCCGCCGCTGCCGCCCCCGCTGC
>JAGQIK010000348.1 GCA_020431405.1 Myxococcales bacterium | reverse complement strand
GGCGGGGTGCGGGGCGGGGGGTGGGTGAGGGGCGTGGGGGGCGTGGGCGGCTTGGGTGGCGTGAGTCGGGACGGTGCCGCGGGCGGCGTGGGTGGCGTCGGCGGCGGCGTGGCCGAGCCGGGGCTCGTGTAGCCGTCTTGCGGGCGCTGCGCGTCGAAGCAGATGCGGCCGGCGCTCGAAGCGGTGCAGACCTCGCCGCCGTTGCAGGCTGCGTCGCTGCCGAGGCTCTGGCACTGCGTCATGCAGTAGTTGCCGATGAGGCTGCCGCTGCTCGATAGCACGCGCACGCAAGCGAGGCCCGAATCGCAGCTCGCCGCGTCGCAGCGCTCGCCTTCGCCGACCGGTGCCGTCGGTGCGGGCGGCGTGGGCGGCGTCGGCGTCGGCGGCGGCGTCGGTGTCGTCGCACCGGGCTGCGCGACGTCGCCGTTGGCGGTGCTCACGATCCACTGCTGGTAGGCGTCGACGCGCATGTCGGTGCCGCGATTGCCGCACACACCCCACTTGGTCGAGTGCACGCCGGCGATGCGGTCCTGTCCGTTGACGGTGACAAACGACGGGCCGCCCGAGTCGCCGTTGCAGATGTTGCTCGGGCCGGAGAACGAGAACGTCTCGGCGGTGACTTGAGAGACGGTGTTGGTGCCGGTGCGCTTCTGGCCGTAGTCGTTGTTGGTCTCGCCGGTGCGCCCGAAACCGACGAGCACCACGCGCTGGCCGAGGTTTGGCCGCGCGGTGTTGAGCGGCGTGGGCGAAACGCCCTGCGGCGCGCGCGAGAGGATCACCACCGCCAGGTCGTCCTGATTGCCGCCGCCGTAGGTCGGGTGCACGACGATCTGCGACGAGTTGAACGAGCCCTGGGTGAGCGTGAAGCGCACGCTGGTGGTGTGGATGCAGTGCCCGGCGGTGAGCACCGTGCGCTGGCCGATCAGCGTCGCCGTGCAGCGCGACGTTCCGCTGGCGAGCATGCCGACGGTGGGGTGCGCCGAGTCGGCGGTGCCATCGGTGATCACCGGCTGCGGTTTGGGGTCGGGGTTCTCTTCGACCACGGGCGGCGGCAGCGAGGGCGTGCCCCAGCGCGAGTCGATGGTGCTGTCGCTGCAGCCGACGAGCAGAGAGATGGCGGCGAGAGCGAGCGCGCGCATCGATCGATTCCTTTGGTGAGTGTGGCGCGCGCGCTACGCAAGGCGCGTTCCCATTGCTCGCCGTTAGGGTTTCGACGTGTTAGCGCGTGTTGGGGGGCTTTACCCCTGGCCTCGGGCCCAGGGTCTAGGGGGACATGGGCCTCGGGCGGACCGCGCTCGCGCGCTCGCCCGCTCGCTGGCGTCTAGCGACTAGCGCCGGCGCCGGCGCCGTCCGAGCAGGGCCAGCAGCGCCAGCGCGCACAGCACCAGCGGCGTGCTGGCCGGCGTGTCGGGATCGAGGGCACAGCCGCCGCCGTCGCCACTCGTGCCGGCGTCGCCGGCGCCCGCGTCGCCGCTCGGCTGCGTGGCCTTGGCGCAGGCGTACTGCGTGCTGCCCGCCGCGACGCAGCTCCAGCCCGCCGGACAGCCCGTGGACGGATCACACAGCTCGGTGCAGAAGCTCGCCGTGCCGTCCGACGCGCAGATGTTGCTCTCGCAGTCGGCCTTCGACTCGCAGCGCTCGCCGAGCTTGCCAGGCGGCTGCGCGAGGCAGATGCCCTTGGTGGCCTGACCCGACACGCCGACGCAGGCGTAGCCCTTGGGACAGCTCGCAGGCTGCGTCGTGTCGCACTCGTCGACGCAGATGCGCGTGCTCGCGCTGAGGTTGGCGCACAGGTTGGTCTGGCAGTCCTCGCTCTTTTCGCACGGGTCGCCGCGCGGCTTCTTGACCGTCGGCGGTGGCGGCGGCGGCAGCGGCGGCGGCGGATTGCTCGGGCTGCCTTCGATGCACAGGCCGCCGCCGTTGGTGGTCGCAGCGCACGTGTAGCCGGTGGGGCAGTTCTGCTGCGTCGTGCTGCAGTCCTGCGAGCAGCGGTTGCCCTTGCCCGGCACGGCGACGCAGATGAACGTCTCGCAGTCGAGGCTGTCAGTGCACGTCTCGCCGAGCTTCTTGGCGCCGCCGGGCAGGCACACGCCGCCGCCGCCCTGCACGGGCGCGCAGAAGAAGCTCGCCGGGCAGTTCTTCTGCGCCGGGTCGCACTGCTCGGAGCAGTAGCTGCCCTTGTTGGGGACCGGCACGCAGATCTGCGAGGAACAGTCGAGCGGATCGGTGCAGGTGTCGCCGAGCTGTTTGGGCCCGCTGCCGCTGCCCGGCGAGCAGACCTTGGGCACCTGCGCGTTGCCGGTGTTGACGCAGGTGTCGCCGAACGGGCAGGCCTTGCTCGAGCACTCCTGCGAGCAGAGGTTGCCGTTGGGCAGCTGCAGGCAGATGCCCGAGACGCACTGAGAGCCGCCGCTGCAGGGCGAGCTGTAGATGCCTTTGGTCAGCTGAGCTTGGATCCAAGGCAGGTAGGCGTCGACGCGCATGTCGGTGCCCGCCGTGGCGCAACCTTGCGCCGACGTCGAGTGCACACCGATGAGCGTGTCGGCGCCGCCGCGCTTGGCGAAGGTTGGACCGCCCGAGTCGCCGTTGCAGACCATCGCGCCGCTGGTGCTGAGAAAGCGCAGGTTCTCGTTGCCAACCGAGTTGACGGTGTTGGTGCCGATGCGTTTGGTGCCGAACTGACCCTGGCCGGCGCCCGTCAGGCCGTAGCCGAGCAGGGTGATCGCCTCGCCCACCACCGGCTTGGTCGACGCCATCGGCATCGGCGTCACGCCGGAGACGTCCTTGTTGAGGATCACCACCGCGACGTCGTTTTGGTTGCCCTGGCCGGCCCACGACGGGTGCACCGCCACCGAGCTGGCGGGGTACAGCGCGCCCTGGAAGTTGTCGACGTAGAAGCGCACCTGAGAGAGCACTGGGTAGGGCGCCGTCTTGCTGGTTACGCAGTGCGCCGCGGTGAGCACGGCGCGCTTGCCGATCAATGTGCCGGTGCAGGCGGAGGACCCACCGCTGTGCACGATGCCGACGGCGCGCCAACCGGTGGTGGTCTGGCCGCCGACAAGCGGCATGTTGCGTCGCGAGGTGGCGGCGGGATCGAGGTCGAGGCGCTCGATGTCGGCACAGCCGACCAGCGAGATGGCCACGAAGGTGAAGCAAAGACGGCGCAGGATCATCGACGGCTCACCATAAGTGCGTGAGATTTATGGTGGGCGCAGCGGTTGTTGCGCCCGATCCACATGATAGCGCACGGCCGTCAGCCGTTCAGGGTTTGTTGATCATCAGCTCGGCGGCCACGCGGGCGCGCGCGCGAAGGTGCAGCGCGGCGCGGG